>NZ_JBFAQJ010000043.1:0-56987 GCF_040677225.1 Saccharopolyspora sp. NPDC049357
ACGATGGGCCTGTACTTCCTGGCCCCGGCGATGGGCCAGGGCCTGGGCGCCCAGGTGGTCAAGGCCGACCGGCACCGTCGGGCTTCGCTGAAGGTGGCGGCGTAGCCGCGTGCACCAGGAGTGGCGCCCGGACCCAGTCCTCACGGCAGGCCGGCGCGGGGCACGTCGACGCGGACCGCTCGCAGCAGGTGGGTTGTCAGGCCGGCGGGCCTCGACCCCAGAGAGACCGAGGCCCGCCCGCGGGGTGTCAGGACTTCAGCTCGACCACCTCGACGCCGAACGGCGGCAGCGTCACCTCCGACAGCGACTCACCGGACAGGCTCCGCAGCGAACCGGTCGTGCGCGGGGCCGCCGTCGCGTCCTCCGCGTGCTGGCTGACCAGCCACGCGAACCGGCGTCCGTCCTCGTGCACCACGACGTCGGCGAACACCTTCGGGTCGTCCACCACGACCTCGCGGGACACCCCGGCGACCTCGGCCAGCGCGGCGTAGAGCCGGTGGCTGTCATCCGGGTTCACGCGCGTGCTGCGGGCCGCGAACAGCTCCACCGGGTACGTGCACAGCACCGCCTGGCCCTGGCCGGTCGCGCAGCGCAGCAGCGCCGGATTGCCGTGCGCGTCGGTGGCCACCACCTCGGCCCCGTCCGGGACGACGGGCAGGAACGAGCGGCTGTGCTCGTTGCCCGACACCCGGAACCGCAGCGCCGCACCCCGTTCGATGCCGCCGAAGTCCTCGACGAAGGTGAACACAACCTCCTCGTCGGTGACCTCGTCGACCACGCCGTAGGTGATCTCCTTGCGCACGCCGAAGGTCTCGTCGAAGTAGGGGATCCACGGCTGCCGGTGATGTCCCACCTCACCGGCGGTGTAGGACAGGTACAGCACCGCGCCCTCGGCGACCCGCTCGCGCAGCCGCTGCCACGTCGGGCCCTGGATCTGCTTCACGCACGGCAGCAGGTAGAGGTCGCAGTCGGCGTCGACGCCGTCGCGCTCCCTCGTGAATCCCACCGGCAGGTCCGCTTCCCGGGCCGCCGCGTACGCCTGGTGCAGCGTGTCGAAGATCAGCGGCCGGTCGTCGTCCTGGGTGAACGGGTACCCGCGTTCCAGGTACTCGGTCACCAGCAGGCTCGCGCGCGCGTCGCTGCGGTGGCAGCGGGCGAAGTCCACCTGTTCCAGAACCTCGGCGAAGGCGGCCAACTCGTGCAGCGGGGGTTTCGGCGCGCCCGTGTGATCGGTGATGCCGAAGTGCATCTCGAACGGGTGGTGCGAGTACGGGCCCTGACCGATCAGGTCGTCGTAGTCGGTGTTGTTCCACGCCACCCAGCCCGTCGAGCCGCCCAGCAGCGAGTTGTGCAGCGTCTGCCGGTAGTAGTGGCCGGCGTTCTCCGGCGACACCTGGTCGCTGGACAGGCCGAACTCCTCCAGCACCACCGGCTTGTCGGCCACCGCCGACAGCTCGCAGAGGAACGCCGCTATGAGGTGCTGGCGGACCGGGTCGCTGTCGATCCGGTACACGTGCGGACCCACGAAGTCCACCATCGCGCCCGTCTCGCGCACCGAGAACCCGTTGTCCACGCCGGTGACCTCGATGCCCCACGCGCCGTCGCCCAGCGACACCGGTTGGGTGCCGCCACCGGCGCGCACCGCCTGCACCATCAGCTGCGCCCACGCGCTGACCTGCTCGGTGGGCGCCTTCGGTTCGTGGCGCAACCGGCCGTAGATGGGCATCTCGTTGCTGAGCAGCCAGCCCGCCACCGCCGGATGCCCGGCGAAGCGCTCGGTCATCCGCTGGACGAACCACGCCTGCCGGGACACCAGCCACACGTCGGCGTAGAGATCCCGGCCGCCGCGCCACTCCGGATCCCAGTTGTCGCCGGACATGTGCCCGACCAGGAACGTGGGGATCGAGGTCATGCCGATCTCGGCGTGGGCGTCCAGGAAGTCCTGGTAGTGCGCCACCTTCTGCTCGTCCACGGTGTCCGGGGTGGGCATGAAGTCCGGCCAGTAGAAGAACGACCTGGTCTGCCGCAGGCCGTGGTCGTGGAGCACCCGGAGCTCGTCGCGCACGACCTCCGGCGAGTAGTTCCGCCACATCAGAGGACCACCGGTGCGCGACCAGAAGTTGGCCCCCAGCCACACCTGGGGCTGTCCGGCCACCGTCACCTTCGCACTATTACGTCGCATGAAAACCTTCCGCTCTATGGCATGGTTCGTGGTTGCTTTGCTGGGCGGTGCGGGTGGCGGAACCTGAGCGGTGCTGTGGACTCCGTGCGCCACTCCTGATGTATGTCCAATACACGGCGTCGCGGCGTACTCGCCACAGCACCGCTCAGAACCCGCGGCGGTGCGGGTTGAGTCCCACACTTGAAACTGGTTCTACCGGCGCAATCCTGACCTTGGGGGACCCGCCCGGCGAATGTGTGTCATTTGACGGCGCCGGCGGTCAGGCCTTGGGCGAGGTAGCGCTGCAGGGCCAGGAAGCCGATGACGACCGGGATGCTGACGACCAGGGAGGCGGCCATCACCTCGTTCCAGTACACGGAGGTCTCCGTGGAGTACTCGCGCAGTCCGACCGCCAGCGTCCGCGAATCCGAGTCCGTCATGATCGAGGCGAACAGCGTCTCGCCCCACGCCGTCATGAACGCGTAGATGCCCACCGCGGCGATGCCCGGGCGCGCGGCGGGCAGCACCACGCGCCACAGCGCGCCGATCGGGCTGGCGCCGTCGATCAGCGCGGCCTCGTCGAGATCGCGCGGGATCGTGTCGAAGTAGCCGACCATCATCCAGATCGCGAACGGCAGCGAGAACGTCAGGTAGGTGACGATCAGCCCGAGCTGGCTGCCGTAGAGCTCGATGCCGGTGTAGCGGCCGATCGTCGCGTAGATCAGGTACAGCGGCAGCAGGAACAGGATGCCCGGGAACATCTGCGTGGACAGCACCACGATCCGGAAACCGTTGCGCCCGCGGAACCTGTAGCGGCTGACGGCGTAGGCCGCCAGGATCGCCAGCGTCAGCGACACCAGCGCCGCGCCCAGCGCCACGATGGCGCTGTTGATGAAGTAGTCCGCGAGATCGATCGTGGACCACATGTCGATGAACGGCTCGAAGGTGAGGTGGTCCGGGATCCACTGGAACCGGTCCCGCACATCACCCAGCGGCTTCAACGCCGAGGTCACCATCACGTACAGCGGCACCAGCGTGAACAGCGTCAGCAGCGTCAGGCCCACGACCCGCAGGACGCGGAACCACCTCGGCTCAGGCATCCTTCATCCTCCGCGATGTGAAGGCCAGGTACCCGGCCGTGACGACCAGCAGGAACAGCAGCAGCAACGTCAACATCGCCGACCCGAGGCCGAAGTTCCAGGTGATGAACGAGTTGTTGTAGATGTGGATCGACAGCAGGTTCGCCGCGTTGGGCACCGACTTGTCGAACAGGATGTAGGGCACGTTGAAGTCGTTGAACGTCCACAGGAACAGCACCAGCACCAGGACCTGGTTCACCGGCCGCAGCATCGGCAGCGTGATCGAGCGGAACTGCTGCCACAGCCCGGCACCGTCCACAGTGGCTGATTCGTAGACGTCGTTCGGGATGGACTGCATCCCCGCCATCAGCACCAGGAACGCGAACGGCCACAACCTCCACGTCGCCGTGGCCACCGTCGCCAGGAACGCGTTGTCGCCCAGCAGCCAGAACGTCTGGCCTCCGGTGAGGCCCAGCCCGCCCAGGGTCGCGTTGACCATGCCGTCGTCCTGGTCCAGCAGGAACTTCCAGATCATCGCCGCGGTGTAGACCGGCAGCGCGTAGGGGACCAGGAACAGGGTGCGCAGCACCGCACGTCCCCGGAAGGAGCGTTGCAGCAGCGTCGCCGCGAACACCCCCAGCAGCCAGGACAGTCCCACGGTGAGGATCGAGAACCCGGCGGTCACCGCGAACGAGCGCAGCAGGGTGACACCGACGGCGCTGTTGAAGTCCAGCGCGAAGCCGAAGTTCGACAGGCCGGCGAACGGCGCGTTGAGCCAGTCCCGCAGGTAGAACTGGGTCAGCTCCAGCGCGCTCATGTACAGCCCGCCGAGCATCGGCAGCAGGTGCACCAGCAGCTCGAAGCACAAGGCGGGCGCCACCAGCAGGTACGGCAGCAGCCGACGGCTCGGCGACCACGTGCGTCTCCGCGGGGGTTCCGGCGTCGTCGTCGGCCGGGTGGGGGAGGGTGCGGCGGTGCTGGTCAACTTCCGGTACCTCGCATCTTCTGCTCGGCGTCGGCCAGCGCGGCCCGCACGTCCTCGGTGGTGACCTGGCGGCCCGTGGCGATCTCGGCGAACAGGTCCCGCATCGCCGATCCCACGGTCGTCTCGAAGTGCGCCTCGGTCGGGATCATCGGTGCCGGTTCCGAGTAGTTGGCCAGCACGTCCGAGAAGACCTCGTCCTCCTCGGTGTGGAAGGCGGGATCGTCGTAGGCGTCGGTGACCACCGGCAGCGTCCCGTACTTCTTGTTCAACGACGCCTGGATGTCCTTGCTGGTCAGGAACTCCACCAGCTTCAACGCCTGCTCGCGCTTCGGGCTGTCGGCGAACACCGCGACGTTCGACCCGGCCACGTGGCTCAGCGCGGGCGTCCCGCCACGCGGCAGCGGATCGGGCGCGGGCAACCTGACCACGCCGTAGGCGTCCTCGGACATCCCGTTGTCCTCCAGCGTCGGGATGACGCTGTTCTGGGCGATGAGCATCGCCGCGTTGCCGTCGGTGAAGTCCTCGGCGGCGCTGGAGGTGTTGCCCTCCTCGGCGTCGCCGGGGCTGACGACCTTCTGCGTCGACATCAGGTCCAGGTAGCGCTGGACGGCCGAGACCGCACCCGGGGAGTCGAACTCGGGGCCGTTGGCGGTGATGAGGTCGACGCCCTCCCAGCGGGCGAACATGAAGGCGAAGTGGGCGTTCTCGGTGTAGCTGGCGCCCGCGATGGTCAGTCCCCAGCGGTTGCGGGCAGGATCGGTCAGGCGTTGGGAGGCGGCGAGGAACTCGTCCCAGTTGCGCGGGGGAGCCAGTCCGGCCTCGGCGAAGAGCTTCTTGTTGTAGAACACGCCGTAGCTCAACCCGTACAGCGGGAGCGAGGTCGGGACCTGGCCCGCCATGCCGGTCGAGCTCATGCTGCTGTCCAGGAACCGCTCCCGGCCGCCGAAGCGCTGCATCAGCTCGTCGTCGAACGGCACGAACGCGCCGGTGGCCTGCAGCGACGCGGCCCAGGTGTTGCCGAGGTTGACCACGTCGGGCCCGACCCCGGAGGTGGCCGCGCCCAAGATCCGGTTGAGCAGATCGGACCAGCCGATGACCTCGACGTTCACCTCGATGCCTGTTTGGGCGGTGAACTGGGCGAGCTCGTCGTGCAGGATTTCCATGTCCTGCTCGGCGCTCTCGCCCTGGTTGCTGGCCCAGTAGGTGATCGTGTTGGGGTCCTCGGCCGAGCCCGCGCATCCCGTCAGAGTCCCGGCGAGCAGGGCCGCGATGAGCGACACCGCCGCGAGTGAGCGTTTGATCACGAAACGACTCCTCGGCCTCGTCGGACCCGTCGTTGGGCCCGCCGCTCAAAGTAGGGACTTAACCGGTTAACAAGAAGGCCCGGTCCGATCTGCGTGACCGATTCGTTACTTTTGGTGTTCGGGTGCTGCTCCGGTCAGCCGAACACCGGTGCCGCAGCGGTGCTCTCGCGCGTGATGAGCTCGCGGGGCTGCAAGCGGGAGTCGTCGGCGACACCCGTTTCGATCAGCTCCAGCAGCATCAACGCCGCTCGTGCCGCGGCAGCGCCCACGTCGTGCGAGAAGGCCGTGATCGCCGGGTGCACCACCCGGCACAGCATCGAGTCGTCCCACGCCAGCACCGAGACGTCCCCGGGGACCCGCACTCCGAGTTCGGCTGCCCGCGCCACCGACGCCACCGCCATCACGTCGTTGTCGTAGATGATCGCCGTCGGCGGCCGCGCCGAAGCCAGCAGCCGCGCCGTGGCCGCCACGCCGCCACCTTCGGTGTAGTCGCCGGAATCGCGCACCAGCACCACACCGGGCCGTTCCTCCGCCGCCCGCCCGAGTTCCCGCTCGCGGCGAGCGGTGTGGCGCAGCTGCCCCGGTCCCTGGACGTGGCCGATCCTGCGGTGGCGCAGGTCGGCGAGGTGCTCGATGGCGCTGTCGGCGATGTCGTGCTCGTCGACCCACAGCACGGGAATCCCGGCCATGGGCTGTTCGGTCCCGAAGAACACCGCCGGTATCCGCAGCTCCCGCAACAGCGCCGGGCGCGGATCGTCGACCCGCAGATCGGTCAGCAGCACCCCGTCGACGCGGCGCTCCGCCCACCACCGGCGGTAGGTCTCCAGCTCGGTGTCCGTATCGGACGCCAGCGCCAGCTGGAGGGAGAATCCGTGCGCCGAGAGCGTCTGCTCCAAACCGGCGACCACCTGCATGAAGAAGGGTTCGGTCCGCAGCACCTCCGGAGACCGGGCGAGCACGACGCCGACGGTGGCGGCCCGGTCGCTAGACAGGGCCCGCGCAGCACTGCTGGCGCGCCACCCCATGTCCGCGGCCACGTCGAGGATCCGCTCCCGCGTCTCCTGGGACACGCCACCGCGGCCGTTGAGCGCGTAGGACACCGCGGCCTTGGACACGCCCACCGCGCGGGCGATGTCGATGATCGTCGGTCGCTTCACCACGCGGCTCCCGGTCTGCAGGCACCTCGAATCCTCCGGAACACCCGGGAAGTATGCCGGAGGGATGCGGCGCGGGGCTCCGGTCGGGCGGCTCGGTAGGATCCGATCCGCCCGCTCGCAGCTGCTCCCACGGGATGGCTCATGTCCGAAGCACCGCCTCCGACGCGTGATGCCGCTGACTTCGCGTGGTTCGAGCGCGACCGGGTGGTCGTCGTGGAAGGCGAGGTGCTGGCCTCCACCTCGGAACCGGCGGACCCGGTTGCCCGCGCCTTGTTGCCGCCGCGTTCGAGCTGCTAGTTCTCCTGGGAGATCTCGGCGAGCGAAGGGGCTGACCGGTGAGCGCAGGGGAGTTCGAGGGGCTGGCGGCGGTGGTCACCGGCGGCGGGTCGGGCATCGGCCTGGCGGTGGCGCGGAGGCTGACCGATGGCGGGGCGAAGGTCGCGGCGCTGGACCTGGACCCGGGCGCGGTTCCGGCCGGGATCCTCGGTCTCCGGTGCGACGTCACCGACCAGGACTCGGTGCGGGAAGCGGTGCAGGAGGCCGTCGAGCACCACGGTGGCCTGGACGTCGTGGTCAACAACGCGGGCATCGGCGCGCAGGGCACGGTCGAGACCAACTCCTACGACGAGTGGCGCCGCGTCTTCGACGTCAACGTGCTGGGCATCGTGCGCACCAGCCGCGCCGCCCTGCCGCACCTGCGCAGCTCGGCCGCCGCGTCGATCGTCAACACCTGCTCGATCGCGGCGACGGCGGGCCTGCCGGAACGCGCCGCCTACAGCGCCAGCAAGGGCGCCGTGCTGTCGCTGACGCAGGCGATGGCCGCTGATCACCTCGCCGAGGGGATCCGCGTCAACTGCGTGAACCCGGGCACGGCCGACACGCCGTGGGTGCGTCGGCTGCTGTCGGCGGCGGACGATCCCGACGCGGAGCTGGCCGCGCTGAACGCTCGGCAGCCCTCGGGCCGCCTGGTCTCCGCCGACGAGGTGGCCGCCGCGGTCGCTTACCTGGCGGGTCCCGCTGCCGGGGCGACGACGGGGACGTCGTTGGCGGTGGACGGCGGCATGCAGGGCCTGCGGTTGCGGAAGTGACCGTCCTGGGCCGATCCGGGGTGCGGGTGAGCGCCCTGGGCTTCGGCGGTGCGGTGATCGGCAACCTCTACCGCGAGGTCTCCGAAACGACGGCGGCGGAGACCGTCGCGGCGGCGTGGGACGCCGGGGTCCGCTACTTCGACACCGCACCGCACTACGGCCTGGGACTGGCCGAACGCCGGCTCGGCGCGGCGCTGGCGGGACGGGCTCGGCACGAGTTCTCGGTGTCGACCAAGGTCGGCAGGATCCTCGAACCCGTCCCGAACCCCGGGCGAGCCCGCGACGTGGCGGGCGGCTTCGCGGTCCCCGCCGACTTCGCGCGGCGGTGGGACTTCAGCGCCGACGGCGTCCGCCGCTCCCTGGAGTCCAGTGTGGACAGGCTGGGTCTGGATCGCGTCGACCTGGTGCTGCTGCACGACCCGGACGAGCACTGGGCGCAGGCGGTCTCGGAGGCGTACCCGGCCCTGCACGAGCTCCGCTCGCAGGGCGTGGTGGGGGCGATCGGGGTCGGGATGAACCAGTGGCAGATGCTGCGGCGCTTCGTCACCGACACCGACCTCGACGCGGTGATGCTCGCGGGCCGCTACACGCTGCTGGACTCCTCCGGTGAGCCGCTGCTGGACGAGTGCGCGCGCCGCGGCGTGTCCGCGCTCGCGGCAGGCGTGTTCAACGGCGGGATGCTGGCCACCGACGACCCCGCTGCCCACGCCGTCTACGACTACCGCCCGGCACCACCGCAGGTGGTGAGCAGGGCGCGACGGATGGTCGAGATCTGCCGCCGCCACGGGGTGGCGCTCCCGCAGGCGGCCATCGCGCACGCCGCGAGGCACCCGGCCGTGGCGTCGGTGGTGCTGGGAGCGCGGTCGCCGGAGGAGGTCCGGCGCAACGCCGAGCTGTTCCACGCGCCCGTGCCCGAGGAGCTGTGGGAGGAGCTGGCGGCGGCCGGGCCCTGACCGTCCGGCCGCCGCCAGCGGTCAGAAGCGGATGACCAACCGGCCCCGGGTGCCACCGGCTTCGAGCCGCCGGTGCGCTTCGGCACCATCCTCGATCGGGTAGGCGTCGGCGATCCGCAGCGTCAGCGCGCCGTCCTCGACCTGCTGCCGCAACCGGTCGAGCTCGGCCTGCTCCAACCAGTAGTCGCGGACGAGCACCGCGTGGTACCGGATGCCGCGTTCGGTTTCGGCGGTGAACCCGCGCACCGTGGCGATGCCGCCGCCGTCGCGGACCGCGGCCTCGACCCGGTCGTTGAGCACCGCCGCGTCCACGACGCCGTCCACACCGCCGGGCGCGATCTCGCGGATGCGGTTGGCGACGTCGTCACCGCGCTCGACGATCTCGTCGGCGCCCAGCGAGGCGACCAGGTCGCGGTCGGAGTCCTTGGCGTCGGCGATCACCCGCAGGCCGTCGGCCTTGGCCAGCTGCACGACGTAGCCGCCGAGGGTTCCGGCGGCACCGGTAACGGCGAGCAGACCGCCGGGCGGGAGCCCGAGCCGGTCGAGGGCGAGGCGCGCGGTGAGCCCGTTCATCGGCAGCGTCGACGCGGCGTCGTGACCGGTCCCGGCGGGGGTGCGGGCGACCGACGCGGCCGGCACCACGAGGCTCTCCGAGTAGGCGCCGTGGGCACCGGACGGGATGACGATGGCCATCACGTCCTCGCCGACCCGCAGGTCGGACTCGGTGCCCTCGCCGATCTCGTCGACGACGCCGGCGGCGTCCATTCCCGGCACGTAGGGCGGTTCGACATCGCGGTACCGGTCGGGGAACCAGCCGGCGCGACCGGCGGTGTCGGTCGGGTTGACCGCCGCCGCGCGCACCCGGATCCGCACTTCGCCCGGTCCCGGATGCCGCTCCGGCACCTCGTGCACACCCAGGACCTCCGGACCGCCGAACTCGGTGAAACCAACGACACGCATGTCGATCACAACCCGGGACGGGCGGCGGCTATTCCGCGGCGTCAGGCGGATCACGTGGCCGAACCGGGCGAGGGGGTCCGCGCCCGCTAGTGTGCGTTCATGCGGAGGTTCCAGCAGGTAGACGTGTTCACCGACGTCCCGTACTACGGCAACCCGGTCGCGGTCGTGCTCGACGCGGAAGGTCTGTCGGACGCGCAGATGCAGCGCTTCGCGGCGTGGACGAACCTGTCGGAGACGACCTTCGTGCTGCCGCCGACCAGCGATGCGGCCGACTACCGGGTGCGGATCTTCACGGCCTCCGCCGAGCTGCCCTTCGCCGGTCACCCGACGCTGGGCACCTGCCACGCCTGGCAGTCGGTGCACGGTCGGCGCGACGCGGTGATCCAGGAGTGCGGAGCCGGGCTGGTGACGGTGCGCCGGACAGGTGGCGGACTGGCCTTCGAGGCGCCCCCGCTGCTGCGTTCGGGTCCGGTGGAACCGGAACTGCTGGAACGCATCGCCGCCGCGCTGGGCATCGACAGCGGCGAGATCGTGGACGCGCGGTGGGCCGACAACGGTCCCGGATGGGTCGCGCTGCTGCTGTCCGACGCCGATGCGGTGCTGGCGCTGGAGCCCTCCTACCGCGACGATCTCAAGATCGGTGTCGCGGGCCCGCACCCGGCGGGCGGACCCGCCAGGTACGAGGTCCGCGCGTTCGCCCCGGGCGGCGGCGGTTGCACGGAGGATCCGGTCACCGGCAGCCTCAACGCCTCCCTCGCGCAATGGCTGCTGACCTCCGGCCGCACGACGGCCCCCTACACCACCCGGCAGGGAACGGCCCTCGGTCGCGCCGGTCAGGTCCGCGTCGACACCGACGAGCGCGACGCCATCTGGGTCGGCGGAAGCACGATCACCTGCATCGACGGCACGGTCGAGATCTGAGCCCTCGCTCGACGACAGCGCAGGTGACCGAACCGGGCTCGCACGTGGTGCGGGCCCGGTTCGGCCGTTCCGGTTCGTTCCGCGGCTGCGGCTTCCGCGTCGCAGAAGCGGTGTCGCCGAGCCGGGGCGGCCGGGGGCATCGTGAAACGCGTTGCGGGTGAGC
Organism: Saccharopolyspora sp. NPDC049357; assembly: GCF_040677225.1. Taxonomy (NCBI): domain Bacteria; kingdom Bacillati; phylum Actinomycetota; class Actinomycetes; order Pseudonocardiales; family Pseudonocardiaceae; genus Saccharopolyspora; species Saccharopolyspora sp. NPDC049357. The sequence continues at coordinate 10,772 of NZ_JBFAQJ010000043.1, forward strand.
GCGTTCGCCGGTCCAGGACCGCGAGCCCCCGCGGATGTGCCGTGCCGATCGTCCAGGAACGAGGCCCACATGAGCATGACCACGCGTGCCGCCATCTGCCGGGAGCCCGGTCGGCCCTGGGAGATCACCGACGTCGAGCTCGACGAACCGAAGGCGAACGAGGTGCGGGTCCGCTTCCACGCCGCCGGGTTGTGCCACTCCGACGACCACATCCAGAAGGGCGACGCGTTCATGCGCTTCCCCGTGGTCGGCGGGCACGAGGGGGCGGGGGTCGTCGAGGCGGTCGGCGAGGGCGTGACCCGGGTCGAGGTCGGGGACCACGTGGTGTGCTCGTTCATCCCGGCCTGCGGGTCCTGCCGGTACTGCTCGACGGGCCAGCAGAACCTGTGCGACGCCGGGAAGAACGCCTCCACCGGCATGTTCGCCGACGGCACCTTCCGGTTCCACCTCGACGGCGAGGACCTGGGTGGGCTGTGCGTGCTGGGCACCTTCGCCGAGCGCGCGGTGATCTCGGAGTTCTCCTGCATCAAGATCGCCGACGAGATCCCGTTCGACGTCGCCGCTCTGGTCAGCTGCGGGGTGCCGACCGGGTGGGGTTCTGCGGTGCACGCGGCGGGTGTTCGGGCCGGGGAGACGGTGGTGATCTACGGGTCCGGGGGTGTGGGCAGCAACGCGGTGCAGGGTGCGCGTTTCGCGGGGGCGAAGAACGTCGTGGTGGTGGATCCGGTGGAGTTCAAGCGGGACATGGCCAAGGTCTTCGGTGCCACGCACACCTTCGCCGACGCCGCCTCGGCGCACGAGTTCGTCGTCGAGACCACCTGGGGAGAGCTGGCCGACCACGCCATCATCACCGTCGGCGTGCTGCACGACGCCGTCATCGACTCCGCCCTGCAGGTCGTCGGCAAGAGCGGGCAGGTCACCATCACCGCCGTCGGCAACGGCAGCGTCGACGCCCCCGCCGGGATGTTCATCGGCTACCAGCGGCGCGTGCAGGGTGCCATCTTCGGCGGCTGCAACCCGCTGCACGACGTCCCGCGCCTGCTGGGCCTCTACCGGTCCGGCGATCTCAAGCTCGACGAGCTCATCACCCGCAGGTACCGGCTGGACGAGGTCAACCAGGGATACCAGGACATGTTGGACGGCAAGAACGTTCGCGGCGTCGTCGTCCACGAGCAGTGACCCCCGCTAGGAGCAGATCGATGACGAATGCTGTGGCGGACCTCCGGCCGAAGGCGGTGGGTTTCCTTGGCGCCGCGTGAAAGCGGGGTCCGGATGCGGGTGCTCATGGAGCCCCGCCACGGAGCGCGCTACGCCGACGTCCTCGCGCTGGCGCTGGCCACCGAGCAGGCCGGGTTCGAGGCGTTCTTCCGATCCGACCACCTCCTCGGCGTCGACCCGGACGATCCCGAGTACCGGCCCACCGACTGCTGGACCACGCTCGCCGGACTGGCCCGCGAGACCAGCCGGGTCCGGCTCGGGTCGCTGGTCACCGCGAGCACCTTCCGGCCCCCGGGACTGCTGGCCGCCATCGTCGCCTCCGTCGACGAGATGAGCGGCGGCCGGGTCGAGCTCGGCATCGGAACCGGCTGGTACGGACGGGAACACGATGCCTTCGGCCTCGAATTCCGCACCACCCGGGAGCGGTTCGACAGGCTCGAAGAGGTGCTGGCCGTCCTCACCGGACTGTGGTCCACCGAAACCGGTGCGGCTCCCGGCTTCTCCTTCGAGGGCGAGCACTTCCGCATCGACGACAACAGGACCCCGCCCCGTCCGACGCAGCTGCCGGGCCCGCCGATCATCATCGGTGGTGCCGGGCCGAAGCGGACCCCGGCGATCGCCGCGCGCTACGCCGCCGAGTTCAACGGAGCCCTGGGCGGTGACCTGCGCGAGCGCTTCGCGATCTTCGACCGCGCCTGCGAGGCGATCGGTCGCGATCCCGGGACCGCGCGGCACTCGGCGGTGCTGCCCGTCGCCTGCGGCACCACCCATGCCGACATCGATCGCCGGGCAGCGGTGATCGGCTCGGAGTTCATGCGCGACCACGCCGCCATCGGCGCGCCGGAGCATCTCACCGACCGGATCGGCGAGCTCGCCGACAGCGGTGCGGACACCGTCTACCTGCACGTCTACGACATCCACGACCTCGACCAGATCGCGCTGATCGGTGCCGAGGTGCTGCCGCACGTGCCGGGTGCGGCACAGCCGGAAACGGGGGTCACGTCATGACCATCACCACGCGCGCCGCCATCGCGCACCGGCCGCACGAAGGCTGGGAACTCGCCGAACTCACCCTCGACGAACCCGGATCGCACGAGGTCCGGGTGAGGTTCCACGCCGCCGGGCTCTGCCACTCCGACGACCACATCACCAAGGGCGACGCGCCCGTGCGGTTCCCGATCGTCGGCGGCCACGAAGGCGCGGGATTCGTCGAGTCGGTCGGACCGGACGTGCGCCGGGTCAAACCCGGCGACCGCATCGTGTGCTCCTACATCCCCGCGTGCGGCGCCTGCCGGCCGTGCTCGACCGGGCACCAGAACATGTGCGTGAAGGGCCTCAACGCGGGCACCGGGATGTTCCTCGACGGCACCTTCCGGTTCCACCTCGGCGACGAGGACCTCGGCGGCTTCTGCACGCTGGGAACGTTCTCGCAGCACGCGGTGGTGTCGGAGTGGGCGTGCGTACCGCTGGACGACGACATCCCCTTCGAGATCGGTGCGCTCGTCGGCTGCGGGGTGCCGACCGGGTGGGGTTCTGCGGTGCACGCCGCCGGTGTTCGCGCCGGACAGACCGTGGTGATCTACGGGGCCGGGGGAGTGGGCAGCAACGCGGTGCAGGGCGCCCGCTACGCCGGGGCGAAGAACGTCGTCGTGGTGGACCCGGTGGAGTTCAAGCGGGACATGGCGAAGGTCTTCGGCGCCACCCACACCTTCGCCGACGCCGCCTCGGCGCACGAGTTCGTCGTCGAGACCACCTGGGGGCAGCTCGCCGACCACGCCATCTGCACGCCCGGGGTGCTCTCCGAAGAGGTCGTCAACGCCGCGGTGCAGGTCGTCGGCAAGGGCGGCAAGGTCACCATCACCGCCGTCGGCAAGCTCGGCGAGAACACCGTGCACGTGCACGCGGGCAACACCATCAGCTACCAGCGCCAGATCCGCGGCGCCCTGTTCGGCGACTCCAACCCGCTCCACGACATCCCCCGGCTGCTCGGGCTCTACCGCTGCGGCGATCTCAAGCTCGACGAGCTGGTCACCCGCAAGTACCGGCTGGATCAGATCAACGACGCCTACCAGGACATGGCCGACGGCAAGAACATCCGCGGCGTCGTCGTCCACGAGTCCTGAGCCACCGGAGGATCACCTTGGTCACGCCGAGCTTCGTCGCGCCGGACGATCGCGACGCCGTGTTCGACCTGCTCCGCGCCCAGCTCGACGGGCTGCCTGCGCGCTCCGCCTTCTACGCCGAGAAGTTCGCCGAGCACGGCATCACCCCGGCCGCGTTCGACTCGCTCGAAGACCTGGCCAAGTTCCCGTTCACCACCAAACCGATGCTGCGCGAATCCCAGTCCGCCAGACCGCCGCTCGGCGAGCACGCCGCGGCGGAGCTGGCCGACGTGGTGCGCGTGCACGCCTCCACCGGCACCACCGGCAGGCCCAGCTGGGTGGGCGTGACGCGGCGAGATGCCGCGGCCTGGACCGAGATGGTCGCCCGCGCCTTCCGCACCATGGGCGCCACCAGCGACGACGTCGTGGTGCACGCGGCCGGGCTGACCCTGTTCGTCGGCGGGCTCCCGGTGCGCGACGCGTTCGAGCGGATCGGTTCGACGTTCATCCCCATCGGAACCGGGGCGTCGGAGAAGGTCGTGCAGGCCATGGAAACCCTCGGCGTCACCGCCCTGCACTCCACCCCGTCCTACGCCCGCTACCTCGCCGAGCACCTGCGGGCGCGCGGGCGCGATCCGAGGGAGTTCGGGTTGCGCAGGATCTTCGTCGGTGGCGAACCCGGCGGGGGAGAGCCCGCGTTCCGCGAGCACGTCGAGCGGGAGTGGGGTGCGCCGGTCACCGAAGGTCTCGGCAACGCCGACATGGCTCCGGTCCTGTTCGGCGAACGCCCCGGCACCGGCGGCATGCGCTTCACCGGCGGCCGGCACGTCCTCGTCGAGCTCGTCGATCCCGACAGCGGCGCGGTGGTCGTGCCGGAGACCGGTGCGCGCGGCGAGCTCGTCTACACCTCGGTGGACCGGGAGTGCTGCCCGCTGGTGCGGTTCCGCACCGGAGACCGGGTGGTGGTCACCGGTGTCGCCGACGACGGGATGCCGCTGATCCGCTGCTTCGGCCGGACCGACGACATGCTCATCGTGCTCGGCGTCAACGTCTTCCCCTCGGCCATCCGGGATCTGGTGCAGGCCATGCACCCGCGCACCACCGGAGCCATCCAGGTCGTGCTGCCCGAAGCCGGGCCGCGCGTCGAACCACCGCTGCGCGTGCAGGTCGAACGCGGCGAGCAGGCCGACGACCTGGCCGAACTGACCACCCGCATCGAGGAAGCGATCCGCACGCGCCTGTCGGTGCGCGCCGAGGTGGACCTGGTGCCGCCGGGCTCCCTCGAACGTTCCGAGATGAAGACCCGGCTCACCCGGATCGCGACCTGAGAGGAGCCGACGTGCCCAGCAGAATCCTCGACCCCACCGGAGGCGCGACGAACGCCGGAGCGGAGGCGGCGCAGCTCGCCGAACGCCCTGCCGGTCTCGTCGGCGCCCGGGTGGGCTTGCTGGAGAACACCAAGCAGAACGCCGACCTGATGCTGCGCGAGCTCGCCGAGCTGCTGTGCACCGAGCACGGCGCGGCCGGTGTCGAAGTCCTGCGCACCAAGCGGGCTTTCGCCCAGCCCGCTCCCGCGGAGCTGATCGCGGAGTTCGCCGAGCGCTGCGACGTGGTGATCACCGGCGTGGGCGATTGCGGTTCGTGCAGCGCCTCGGCGGTGGCCGACGGACTGCTGTTCGAGCGGGCCGGGTTGCCCGCGGCGGTGATCTGCAGCGACGCGTTCGTGGCCACCGCGGACGCGATGGCCGAGCTGCGCGGTGACCCCGGCTACCGCTACGCCACCACCGCGCATCCGGTCGCGATCCTCACCCCGGACGAGGTGCGGCAGCGCGCCAGCGACGTGCTGCCCGAGGTCGTGGCGCTGCTGACGAGGGAGGGCTCGTGACCGCGCACGACCCCGACCTGGCCCAGCAGGCCATCGAGCACTGCTACGAGCAGGGCTGGTCAGACGGCTTGCCGCTGGTTCCGGCATCCCAGCCGCTGGTGGACCGGTTCCTGGCCGAGGTCCGGCGCGAACCCGACGAGGTGATCGGTCGGCTTCCGCAGTTCGAGCGGGTCGTGACCGTCGAGCTCGCCGCGATCAACGCCGCGATGGCCGGATGCCTGCCCGAGCACTTCCCAGTGGTGCTGGCCGCCTGGGACGCGCTGATGCGGGAGCGGGCCGCCACCGGTGGCGGCTGGCAGTCCACGAGCGGGCCCGCCCCGCTGATCGTCGTCAACGGGCCGGTGCGCGAACGCCTGGGGTTCAACCACGCCGGTGGAGCGTTCGGGCCCGGTTTCCGCGCCAACGCGACCGTCGCGCGGGCGATCGGCCTGATCGTGCGCAACGTCTTCGGCGTGCGCCCGCACGTGCTGGAGCAGGCCACCCAGGGGCTGCCGGGGCGCTGGCAGATCTGCCTCGCCGAGAACGAGGAGGAATCCCCCTGGGAACCGCTCGCCGAGGAAGCAGGAGCACCGGCGGGCTCGTCGGCGGTCTCGGCGACCTTGCTGCGGACCTGCGAGTTCGTCGACAACCGGCACACGAGCGCCCCCGAGCAGCTGCTCGCCGACTTCGCCGACACGATCTCGCGCACCGGCTCCTGGATCTTCCGGCACGCGGGCGCGGGCATCGTGTTCTGCCCCGAGCACGCCCAGCTGCTCGCCGGCGCCGGGTTCGGCAAGGCCGAGGTGCGCGCGTGGCTCGCCGAGCGCTGCGGCCGCGAGGTCAGCGACCTCGCCGCGGCCGGGAAGGACGGGCTCAGCGACAACGGCGTCCGCCACGCCGACGGCACCAGGCCCGAGGAGTTCGACCGGCTGCTGCCCGGCGACAGCCGCACGCACCTCCCGCTGCTCGTGGCCGGGGCGCGCAACGCCGGGATCTCCATGGTGGTGCGGCTCTTCGGCGAGTGGTCGGGCACGGCGGTGCGGATCGACGACGATCTTCCAGAACAACGGGGAAGGCAGACATGAGCGAGAAGGTGCGCGCCGCGGTGCAGAACGGGCCGAGGCAGATCGAGATCCGCGAGTTCGACCGGCCGAAGATCGGCGCCGACGACGGGCTGCTGCGCGTGGAGGCCAACGGCATCTGCGGCAGCGACGTCGAGATGTACAAGGGCCACATGACGATGCGCGGCGGGTTCCCGGTCATCCCCGGGCACGAACCGATGGGCATCGTCGAGGAGGTCGGTGACGAGGCCGCGAAGCGGTGGGGAGTGCAGCCCGGCGACCGGGTGGCGCTGGAGGTCATCGTGCCGTGCCGGGTGTGCGGCGACTGCCTGACCGGCCGCTACCAGGGCTGCAAGAACCGCACCATCGGCCACGGCGTCACCGGGATCGACGTCGCCCCGAGCCTGTGGGGCGGCATGGCCGAACACCTCTACCTGACGCCGAACGCCATCCTCCACAAGATCGACAACACGCTGCCCGCCGAGGTCGCCGCGATGTTCAACCCGCTGGGCGCCGGTGTGCGGTGGGCGGCGAAGCTGGGCGGCATCCAGCTCGGCGACACCGTCGTCGTGCTCGGCGCGGGGCAGCGCGGCATCGCCAGCGTCATCGCGGCCCGCGCGGCGGGCGCGGGCACCATCATCGTCACCGGACTGGAGTCCGACGCGCACAAGCTGGCGCTGGCCGCGGAGTTCGGCGCCGACCACACCATCGTCGTCGACGGCGAGCACGCCGAGGACCTCGTGCGGCGGGTCACCGAGATCACCGATGGGGCGATGGCCGACGTGGTGCTGGAGCTCACACCGATGGCGGCGCAACCGGTCACCGACGCCCTGCTGGTGGCCCGGCACGGCGGGCGGGTCGTGCTGGCCGGGCTGAAGGGGAACCGCGAGGTACCGCTGCGCACGGACCTGATCATCAACCGCGCCCTGCAGGTGTTCGGCGCGTTCGGCGTCGACGCCGAGTCCAACGCCGCGGCCATCCGCCTCATCGAATCGCGCAGGTTCCCGCTGGAGAAGCTGCACACCCACACCTTCGGGCTCGACGACACCGCGCTCGCCGTGGAAACCCTCGCGGGCGAGGTGCCGGGCGAATCCCCGGTGCACGTGTCGGTCCACCCCCACGACTGATCCCCGGGAGGAATCCGTGCTGGTCGACACGCACGCGCACCTGCTGCCCCGCGACTACCCGGCTGACGCCCCGGAGTGCTTCCCGCGCATGGAGCCCATCGACGGCGACAGCGCGCGAACGCTGCTGTTCGGCGCGCTGAAGTTCCGCGCCAGGGACGTGTTCTTCGACGCCGAGCGGCGCGTCGAGGCGCAGGACGCCTCCGGGGTGGACGTCGAAGTGCTCAGCCCGATGCCGCCGCTGCTGCGCTACGACCTGCCGCCCGCTGACGGCCTGTCGCTGGCGCGACACGTCAACGAGTTCACCGCGTCGCTGTGCCGAACCCACCCGCAGCGCCTGCTGGGTTTGGGGATGGTTCCGCTGCAGGACCCGGAATCGGCCGCCGCCGAGCTCACCGCGATCCGCGACCAGGGGCTGCACGGGGTGGAGATCGCCTCCAACGTCGCGGGCGAATCCATCGGCGACGAGCGGTTCCTGCCGCTGTTCACCGAGGCCGAACGACTCGGGCTCGCGGTGTTCGTGCACGCCATGCCCACCGCCACCGACCGGCTCCCGCCCGCGGCGATGGGGACCTACGTGGTGGGCCTGGAAGGAGCGCTGGCGGCGTCGTCGATGGTCGTGGGCGGTACCGCCGCGAAGTGCCCGGACCTGCGCATCGCCTTCAGCCACGCCGCGGGCGGCTACCCGCTGATGCTGCCGCGCGCCCAGTACTTCTGGGGCGGTTCGTGGAACGAGGAACCCGTCGACCTCGACCGGGCCGTCGCCCCCGACGACGGGCCGTCACCGCTGGAGCTGGCGCGGCGCTTCTACTACGACTCCCTGGTCTTCGACCACCGCGCGATCCGCTACCTCGTCGACCTCCTCGGTGCCGACCGCCTCCTGGTCGGCTCGGACTTCCCGGCCATGCCCCGCGAGGACCCCGCCGCCCGGACGCTTCGCGCGATGGACCTGCCGCCCGAAGCGCTGCGCCAGATCACCGGCGAGAACGCCTTCGCCTGGCTCGGAATCGACCCGCCGGGCTGACCTAGGGCTGGGGCACCGGCCGGAGGGGGAGCCTCCTGCCGGGGTCGAGGCCGCGGGAGATCGCCCGGGAGGCTTGGGTGAGCAGGGCGGTGAGTTCGCGCGGGCGGGCGTCGGCGGTTTCGACCACGACGCTGATCGCGGCGATGACCTCGCCGCGCGGGCTGTGCACCGGGACCGCCACCACCATGTCCGGCAGGGTGATCTGCCCGCGCGCGACGGCCACACCGGTGTGCCGGATCTGCGCGAGCTTGCGGCGCAGCTCCGCGGGGTCGACCACCGTCAGCGGTGAGAAGCGCTCCAGCGGCGAATCGAGCACCTGCTCCTGCAGGTCGGAGTCGGCGAAGGCCAGCAGCACCAGGCCGGTGCCCGTCACGTGCATCGGCCAGCGGTCGCCCACCCGGCTCGACACCGGGTTGCGCACCCTGGCCCGGATCGCCTCGACGTAGACGACCTCGACGCCGTCGCGGACGCCGAGGTGCACGTTGCCGCGCGTGATCTGGTGCAGGTCCTGAAGGTAGGGGAACGCGGCTTCGCGCAGTTCCAGGCCGCGCGGTGCCAGCGCCGACAGCTCCAGCAGGCGCAGCCCCACCGAGTATCGCCCTTCGTCGTCGCGTTCCAGCGCGCCCCAGCCGAGCAGTTCGCGCACCAGGCGGTGCGCGGTCGGCAGCGTCAGCCCAGCGCGGCGGGAGATCTCGCTGAGCGAGAGGGTCCGATGCCGCGGCCCGAACGCGTCGAGCACCGCGAGGACCTTGCCGGCCGCGGTGGGCCGCCGATCGGCCGGATCTTCCGCTGTCGTCTCGACTTCCGGTACAACCGTCATCACGCCGACCCCTTTGTCAACGTCGCCAGCTCGGGTCTGTTGCCTCCGCCCCAGTCTTGCCAGCCCGAGCGCGGCATCACAAGGGACGAGGCCCGGTTTCCGCCACCTCCGCCGCAACGACGCACCCGCTCCGGGACAAACGACGTACCACCGCTGCGGCCATCGGAGGTGCGGAGGTCCCGGCGGCCCGTCCCCGCTTCCGGACGGTGCGATCGGGAGGCGGTGGGCGCAGTTTCCCTTTCGTCGGGCGGAACCGGCCTGCATCCGGTGGGGCGGGTTGGTGACTCTGTAGCGGCGAGAACGTGAGCGCGGTCACTGCGGAGCACGACGGCGGAAACGTCCGGGAACCGCCGTGCTCGTGCCGTGCTCGCCCCACCACGGATCGGCAGCGGCGCCGTTGAACGAGCGCTCCCGCGCCGGTCCGCAACCGAAGCGGGAGTGCTCACGTGAGAAGCAGAATGCGACCGCTGTCAGCGAAGTGGGTTCCGACCACGAGAGCGGCACTGGTCTCGGCCGCGCTGTCGGTCCTGCTGGTGGCCACCGCGTGCGGCAGCGGCGGCGGAGCCGTGGACGCCCGCCCCTCCGGGCCGCCGCAGCGCGGCGGGGCGATCACCGTGCTGGCCGACGGCAGCTTCGGCGGTGGCTGGCCCACCGGGCTCGACCCGGCCACCAACACCACCGGTGGCGCCAACATCTCCCAGATGTTCGCCATCTACGGCGGCCTGTTCCAGTTGCGCGCCAAGGGCGACGACGGCAGCGGCGCCGAAGTCGTGCCGCACCAGGCCGAGAGCTACGAGCTGCTCGACGGCGGACGCGACGTGCGCATCACCCTGCGCGAGGGCCTCCGGTTCTCCGACGGCACGCCGATGGACGCCGAGGCCGTCGCGTTCAACCTGCGCCGCGCGATGAGCTCTCCCTGCACCTGCCGTCCCGCGTGGCCGCTGGCCGACAACGGCGTGACCGTCGAGGACCCGCGCACCGTCATGCTGCACTTCACCCGCCCCTACGGCGCCGCGATCAACAGCATGCCGACCTCCAACACCAACTGGATCGCCTCGCCGACGGCGTTGCGGACCATGGGCGAGGAGGCGTTCAAGATCAAACCGGTCGGTGCGGGCCCGTTCGTCGTGGAGTCCAACAAGCTGTCCTCCGAGCTGGTGCTCAAGCGCAACCCCACCTACTTCGAACCCGGCTTGCCCTACCTGGACGGGCTGACCTTCAAGTCCATCGGCGGGGACCAGCCCGCCTACCAGGCGCTGCTGGCCGGACAGGCCCAGGCGTACGAGGGGCTCAACACCACGCCGCTGCTGGAGCAGGCGCAGCAGAGCGGCAAGCTGGTCGTCACCGCCCAGCCCCCGACCTCGCCGTACGTCGTGCAGCTCAACACCAAGTCCGCACCGTTCAACGACGAGCGCGCCCGCGAAGCCATCTACGCCGCCACCGATTTCAACGCCATCTCCCAGGGCCTGTTCCGGGGCCGGTACCCGGTGAGCCAGTCCTTCACCGGCGCAGGCGGGCTGTTCCACCACGAAGCGGTCGAGGGCTACCCGCCCCACGACCCCGCGCGCGCCAGGAAGCTGGTGCAGGAGCTGGGCGGGCTGACCGTCGAGCTGGGCACCCTCGGCAACTACGTGGCACAGCAGGTCATGACCGCGTTGCAGACCCAGTGGCAGCAGGCCGGCATCAAGGTCACCGTGCACGAGTACGAACTGTCCACGTTGGTCCAGCAGTTCAGCTCCGGTCGCTGGCAGGCGATGCTGCAGACCGCGGGCGCCTGGGATCCCGCAGCCGGTGTGGGCGTGGGATTCCGGTTCAACTCGGCCTCGCGGTTCAGCGGGGTGTCCGACCCGGTGCTCGACGAGCTGCTCAACAACGCCGCCGCCACCGCCGACCCCGCGCAGCGCGACGCGCTCTACGGGCAGGCGGGCAAGCACATCAGCGACCGCGCCTACGCCCCGTTCGGCCTGGCCTTCGCCCCGGCGAACCTCGCCGCGGAGGGCGTGCACGGGCCCGGCCTGACCACGAAGATCCCGCCGATGCTGGTCAACAGCGGGGTGCTGTGGGACGAGGTCTGGAGGGAGCGGCCGTGACCGCGGCGGTGGTGAACCGGCCGCGCATCGGGCGGATGGCCTCGTCGCCGAGCCTGCGGCTGATCGGCAAGCGGCTGCTGATGGCCGTGCCGATCCTGCTCGGGGTGAGCGTGCTGACCTTCTGGGTGCTCAACCTCATCCCCGGCAGCGCCGCCCAGCAGCTGCTCGGCGCCGAAGCGACGCCCGAGCAGATCAGGGCGCTGGAACAGCAGCTCGGCCTGGACCAGCCCGCTGCCGTGCGCTACCTGCACTGGCTCGGCGCGGCCGTCACCGGTGACCTGGGGACGTCGGTGGTCAGCGGCCAGTCCGTCACCGGGCTGCTGGGCGAACACCTCGCGGTCAGCGGTGAACTGCTGGCCCTGGCGTTCCTGTTCTCGCTGGGCGCCGCGATCCCGGTGGCGCTGCTGGCCGCGTTCCGGCCCAACGGCTGGTTCGACCGGGTGAGCATGCTGGTGAGCATCACCGGCCTGTCGGTGGCCAACTACGTGCTCGCTCTGCTGCTGGTGCTGGTGTTCGCGGTGAACATGACGGTGTTCCCGGCGATCGGGTTCGTCCCGCTCTCCGACGGCGTCGGCGCGAACCTGCACTCCCTGGTGCTTCCCGCGCTCGGCCTGGGAATCCCGCTGTTCTGCATGTACACCCGGTTCCTGCGCGGCGACCTGGTCGACCAGCTGCGCGGCGAGGAGTACATCACCACCGCCCGCGCCAAGGGCATCGGGCCGTGGCGGGTGCTGGTGCTGCACGCCTTCCGGAACTCGGCGTTCGGACTGATCACCGTGGTCAGCCTGAACCTCGGCACGCTCATCGGCGCGACCGTGATCATCGAGCAGATCTTCGCGCTGCCCGGACTCGGACAGCTGCTGCTGCAGGCCATCAACACCCGCGACTACGTGGTCGTGCAGGCGTGCGTGGTGCTGTTCGCGGTGGTCACCGTGGCGGCGAACCTGATGGCCGACCTGCTCTACGCCGTGCTCGACCCGAGGATCCGCTATGGCAGTCGCTGACACCGCCCCGGTGCGAGGCTCCTGGTCCCGCACCCTGCCCATCGCACTGCCGGCCGCGATCGCCGCGCTCATGATCGGCGCCTGCTTCCTGGGTCCGCTGCTGCTTCCGCTGCCGGCCCCGACCGGCGGCAACGTCCTGGAGTCCTACCTGCCGTCGTTCTCGGCGGGGCACCCGCTGGGAACCGACCCCAACGGCAACGACATCCTCTCCCGGGTCCTGCACGGCGGGCAGGCGTCGCTGACCGTGGCGGTGTCGGTGAACGTGCTGGGCCTGCTGGCCGGCGGAACCCTCGGGGCGCTGTCGGGCCACCTCGGCGGAGTCGGCGACACGATCATCATGCGGGTGCTGGACGTGCTCATCGCGTTCCCGTCGCTGGTGCTGATCCTCGCCGTGGCGCAGAGCCTCGGGCCGAGCCAGACCAACACGATCCTGGCGCTGGCGTTCTTCAGCGTCCCCGCCTTCGCCCGCATCTCGCGCGCGGCGACCCTGCGGCTGCGGGAGCAGCCGTTCATCGCCGCGGCCCAGCTCTGCGGCACACCGGCCTGGCGGATCCTGCTGCGGCACGTCGCGCCCAACATCGTCCCGCAGCTGATCACCTTCGCGATGCTGGGCATGGGGCTGGTCATCGTCATCGAGGGCGCCCTGAGCTTCCTCGGGCTGGGCATCCAGGCACCCGCGCCGAGCTGGGGGAACATGATCGCTCAGGGGCAGCAGAGCCTGTCGGCGACACCGATGCTGGTGGTGTGGCCGTGCCTGGCGCTGTTCGTGACGGTGCTGGCGTTCAACCTGCTCGGCGAAACCCTGCGATCCCGTTGGAGCGGCGAATGAGCATCGAACGCGCCACCCGAACCCGTCCGTCCGCCGCGGACGAGGCGGAAACAACTCCGCTGCTGGAGGTGTCGGACCTGCGGGTGCGGTTCAGCGGGCGCGGCAGGCACGTGCACGCCGTCAACGGCCTGTCCTACCGGTTGCAGCCGGGTCGGATGCTGGCGATCGTCGGCGAGTCCGGTTCCGGCAAGAGCGTCAGCGTCCGCTCCCTGATGGGCCTGCTGCCGCCCACGGCGGAGGTCACCGGCTCGGCGCGCCTGGACGGCGTGGAACTGGTCGGCATGCCGGAGAAGGAGATCCGCGCGCACCGCGGCGCCGACATCGCCATGGTGTTCCAAGACCCGGCCCGGTCGCTGAACCCGACGATGCGCATCGGTGACCAGATCACCGAAGGCATCCGCGCCCACAGCGACCTCGACCGCACCCGGGCGCGCGAGCGCGCGGTGGAGCTGCTGCGGCTGGTGCGGTTGGCCGCCCCGGAGCAGCGCTTCCACGAGTACCCCCACCAGCTCTCCGGAGGCATGCGGCAGCGGGTCATGATCGCCATCGCGCTCGGGGCCCGACCGCGGCTGCTCATCGCCGACGAGGCGACCACCTCGCTGGACGTCACCACCCAGGCGCAGATCATGGAACTGCTGCTGGACCTGCAAGAACGGCTGAACATGGCGGTGATCCTGATCAGCCACGACCTGGGACTGGCCGCCTCCTACGCCGAGGACGTCATCGTCATGTACGCCGGAAGGGCCGTCGAGCACGCCCGCACGGCCGACCTCTTCGAGCACGTCCGGATGCCCTACACGCGAGCCCTGCTGGGGGCGATCCCGGTGCTGGACCGGCAAGCCCACACCCTGCTGCCGGTCATCCCCGGTCAACCACCCGACCTGGCCCGGCTGCCCGAGGGCTGCGCGTTCCGACCGCGCTGCTCCTCGGCCGACGACCGGTGCGGCCGGCCGCCGCCGTTCGCCGAGCACGAACCCGGGCACTGGTGGGCCTGCTGGCATCCGGTCACCGACGACGAGGAGGCGAGCGCATGACAGCGGTCGAGCACCGGCAGGCGGCCGGTCCGGCACGCACCGGCGAACCTCTGCTGCGGGTCCGCAACGTCGTCCAGCAGTTCACCTCCCGGGGAGCCGGGGGAGTCAAGGGCGGCACCGTGCACGCCGTCTCCGACGTGTCCTTCGACCTCCACCCCGGCGAAACGCTCGGCGTGGTGGGCGAAACCGGCTCGGGCAAGTCCACGTTGGCCCGATCGGTCCTGCAGTCGCCCCGACCGAGGTCCGGTGAGGTGATCTTCCAGGGCACCGACCTGATGACGTTGCGCAGGCGGGCGCTGGTGGAGGCCCGTCGCGAGATGCAGATGGTGTTCCAGGACCCGTTCGGTTCGCTCAACCCGCACTGGCGCGTCACCGAACTCGTCGAGGAACCCCTCCGCGGCTACGGGATGCGCGCCGCCGGGGCCCGTCGCAGGCGAGTCGGCGAACTGCTCGACCTCGTCGGGCTCGACCCGGCCACCTACGGCCGACGCAGGCCGAAGGAGCTCTCCGGCGGTCAGTGCCAGCGGGTCGCGATCGCCCGCGCCATCGCGCTCAACCCCGCGCTGGTGATCTGCGACGAAGCCGTGTCGTCGCTGGACGTGCTCGTGCAGGCCCAGGTGCTCAACCTCTTCGAGCGGCTGCGCCGCGAACTCGGCCTGTCCTACCTGTTCATCTCCCACGACCTCGCGCTTGTCAAGCAGGTCAGCGACCGGGTCGCGGTCATGCACCTCGGGCAGCTCGCCGAGGTCGGGCCCGCCGAGTCGCTCTACCGGCATCCACGTCACCCCTACACCGCCGCGCTGCTGGCCTCCATCCCGGCGCTCGCACCCGGTGCGGGCAGGGCGCGGGGACGGTCGGCGCCGCTGGCCGGGGAACCGCCGTCGCCGCTGGAACCGCCCAGCGGATGCCGGTTCCGCACCCGGTGCCCGAAAGCCGAAACCCGGTGCGCGCAGGAGAGTCCGGTCCTGCGCGAGCACGCGCCCGGACACCTCGCGGCCTGCCACTTCCCGCAGTGACCGGCGTTCCGCGACGCGAAAAGCCCGTGGCAGCGGGAAACCGGCCGCCCGTACCGTGCGAAGGAACCGCCGACCCCGGAGGTGTGGCGTGAGCATCGACGAATCCGCGCTCGCACAGCTGCGCAGCACGCTCGCCGCCGACGACTACGACCTGGCCGTCACCGGCACCGGCACCGGCACCGACGTGCGCGTCAGCATCACCGCCGGTCCCGCGGCCTGCGAGGACTGCCTGGTCCCCAAACCGCTCATGCGCGGTGTCCTGCACAAGGCCCTCGGCGTGCCCGAGGACGCCATCACCCTGATCTACCCCGGCGAGGACTAGGAGCCGTTGAGGAATTGCGTTGCTTGGCGGTGCGGGGGTGGACATCGGCGTCCCGGCGTACTCGCCACGAAACCGCTGGAGAACCTGCGGCGGTGCAAGCTGAGTCCCACACCTGAAACAGCGGCTCCGCCGCATTCCTGAACAACTCCTAGAGGGAGCGCACGTGGAGATCTCGCTCGAAGGCAAGGTCGCGATCGTCACCGGCGCAGGACCCAACATCGGCAGCGGGATCGCACTCGCCCTGGCCAGGTACGGAGCGACGGTCGCGTGCAACGACGTCGACCCCGACGCGGCCGAGACCTGCGCGAAGCGCGTCGAGCGCAACGGCGGCACCGCCATCGCCATCCCCGGCGACGTCACCGACGAGCAGCAGGTCACCGGCTACGTCTACGACGTCGTCGAGCGGTTCGGCCACGTCGACATCCTCGTCAACAACGCCGCCGTGCTCGGCGGCCGTGGAGTGCTCGACGAGAGCGCCGAGTTCTTCCGACGCGCGGTCGAGGTCGCCGCGCTCGGCAACTTCCTCAACACCAAGCACGTCGGCAGGCACATGGCCGAACGCGGCATCCGCGGGTCCATCGTGGCCATCTCCTCCTCCAACGGGTGGTCGGGCACCGCGGGTGTGATCGCCTACGCCTTCCACAAGGGAGGGGTGAACAACTTCGTGCGCGCCGCCGCCATGGACCTCGCGCCCTACGGCATCCGCGTCAACGGGTTCACCCCCACCGCGCCGACACCCGACAACCCGGCGCTCATCGCCGAGCGCGGTCCCGGTGGTGTGCTGGAACGCC
The DNA here is from genome assembly GCF_040677225.1 of Saccharopolyspora sp. NPDC049357. Classification (NCBI taxonomy): domain Bacteria; kingdom Bacillati; phylum Actinomycetota; class Actinomycetes; order Pseudonocardiales; family Pseudonocardiaceae; genus Saccharopolyspora; species Saccharopolyspora sp. NPDC049357. The sequence goes on from NZ_JBFAQJ010000043.1 coordinate 27,071, forward strand.
CGCGCGCCAACGGGATCGGCGGGGAGACCGGTGACGAACCGTGGCGGCGCCCGTCGCGTTGGGCGGGGGAGCGGGTCCCGCTGGTCCCGATGGGCACCACCGGAACGCCCACCGACATCGGCCACGCCGTCGCGTGGCTGTGCTCGGACTACGCCCGCCTGATCACCGGGTGCGATCTGGTCGTCGACGGCGGCGCGCGCGCCAAGAACTTCGCCTACGCCCCCGCGGCCCCGGCCGACACGGCGGGCCCGGTCCCGCTGATCCCGCTGGACATCACCGGAGAACTCGACCGCGACCTCTAGGCGTTGTGTAAGAACGCGGCGGAGCCGCTGTTTCAGGTGTGGGACTCAGCTTGCACCGCTGCAGGTTCTGCTACTGGCACCGCCAAGCAACGCAATCCCTCAACAGCACCTAGCCGTCGATCAGCGCGGCGAGGCCGTCGAGGATGCGGGCCAGGCCGAACTCGTAGGCGTGGTCGGGGCTGTAGGCGGCCCGGTGCTCAGCACCGGCCGCGGCGCCGATGCGCGCGGCGTTGGGGTACTTCGCGGGGTCGAAGACCTCCGCCAGCAGGGGGGCGTTGATCCGCCACCACTGCTCGTCGGTGGTGGCGCTGTCGCGCTGCGCCGCTTCGGATTCGGCCGCCGCGAGGGCGGTGGAGTGGACGAAGTCGAGCACCAGTGTCAGCGCCGAGTCGATGGCCACGTCGTCCAGGCCGAGGCCGAGGAACGTGCCGAGCTCGTGCTCGTACTTGGTGATCAGCCCCGGACCCAGCGGCGGTCGGCTCGTCGAGACCTTCAACGCCCACGGGTGGAGCCGGTAGAGCTCGCGGTTGCGCGCGGCGAGCTCGACGACCCGCTCCCGCCACGGCAGCTCCGCCAGGGGGTCTCGCGGCATCCGCTGGTAGATCGCGTCGAGCATGAGGTCCAGCAGCTCGGCCTTGCCGGGGACGTAGGTGTACATCGACATGGTCGACACGCCCAGGCGTTCGGCGACCCGGCGCATCGTCACCGCCGCCAGCCCGTCGGCATCGGCGAGTTCGACCGCGGCGTCGACGACCTGCTCGATGCTCAGGCCCTTGCGCGGGCCGCGCTGCGGCGAGCGCTCGCCCAGCTCGTTCCGCCACAGCAGTTCCAGCGTCCGCCCGGGATCCCCGGCGCTGCTCCGCTCAACCACCGCACATCACCTCCGTACGATGTACACTGTACGACGTACGGGAAAAGGGAGCACGAGGGGATCGCCGATGCGGATCACAGCAACCGCGGTGTCGCTCAACGTCGAGGACGTGGCGGCGTCGAGCCGGTTCCTGGTGGAGCACTTCGGGTTCGCCGAGGTCATGGCCGCCGACGGGTTCGCCTCGCTGGCCAGGGACGACGCCGGGGTCAACGTGGTGTTCCTGCGACGCGGGCTGGCCTCGCTGCCCGAGGACCAGCGCGACGACCACGCCGCCGGGCTGATCCTGGCCTTCGAGGTCGACGACCTGGAGGGCGAGCTCGCCCGGCTGCAGGACGAAGGCGTGGTCATCACCATGCCGCTGACGGTGGAGGAATGGGGTGAGCGGGCGTTCCAGGTCCGCGACCCCAACGGCGTGATCGTCCAGCTCGTCGACTGGAAGGGCTGAACGCGGGTGCGGGCTCACGCCTCCGCGGCGGGGGCCCGCACCTCGGCGTCCGCGGTGGCCGGCGGGTTGGTCTCCGGCCCCCGGCGGACGGCGAAGAACATCAGAACACCGCCGAGGAGCACCAGCACGATCGGCCCGTACTCGTAGGGCATCAGCGCGCTGAGCCCCAGCAGCCAGAACGTGTAGAGGCCGGGCAGGATCAGCCCGAACATGTAGCCGATCCCGTAGCCGCTGGCCCGCACGCTCGCCGGGAACCGCTCGTTGAGGTACACCAGGATCACGCCCAGCGGAGCCGACGGCGTCGCCTTGGCGATGATGCCGAGCAGGACGATGAACCACGCCGGAGCTCCGGCCGGGACCGTGACCGCCAGCAGCAGGAACGAACCCGAGACGGCCACGGTGATCACCAACGCCGCGCGCATCAGCAGCTTGCGCCGCCCGATGCGCTGTCCCAGCACCGCCATGCCCAGGATGGCCGCGATCGTCACCACCGATGAGATCATCTCCACCGTCGTCGTCAGCTGCGGGCTCACGTCCAGCACCTGCACCAGCAGCGTCGGCAGGAACGACACCGACATCTGCGCGGTGAACCAGTAGCCGCAGGTGAACAGGAAGACGCTGAAGATCAGCGCCCGGTGCGTGGTGAACAGCTCCACCACCGGCTGCTTGCGGCCGGACGCGCGCCGCTGCTCGTAGACCGACTCGTCCTCGACGACCTTGCGGTAGTGCATCAGGTACGCCACGCCGAGCACGAACCCGACGATGAACGGGATGCGCCAGCCCCAGGTGAGGAACCCGTCGTGGCTGAAGGACTCCAGCAGCACGAAGATCAGCAGGTTCACGCCGAGCACCGAGGCCGGTGCGCCCATGCCGATGAGGCCGCCGATCCGGCCGCGCCGCTCCGGTTTCGCCTGCTCCAGCGCGAGCGGGATCGGTGCCGAGTAGCCGCCCGCCAGGAAGATCCCGCCCACCAGGCGGAGGATCGCGAACAGGGTGATCGCGCCGAAGCCCATGAGCTCGTAGCCGGGCAGCAGTCCCATCACCAGCGTGATGATCGTGAAGCCCCAGCCGCTGATCATGGTGACCCGCTTGCGGCCGATGCGGTCGGAGAGGTTGCCGAAGATGACGCTGCCGATCGGCCGGGCCAGCAGCCCGATGGTGAACAGCAGCGTCGTGAACGTCGCCCGCGCCTCCACCGGCAGCCCCGGTGGCAGGAAGTAGCCCATGGCGGCCGGCAGCACGAACGCCGGCAGGTAGACGTCGAAGCTGTCGACGAACATCGAGATCGCGCCGCCGCGCGCGGATCTGCGCTCGTCGGCCTCGGTGATGGGCTTGCCGGAACCGGACAGCGTCATCGCCGACCTCCCGTGGTTGTGGTGGTGCTCAGCCGTCCAGGTTCTCCGCCAGCCGTGCGGCCAGCGCTTCGTGATCGACCGCGTGCAGCGAGCCCGTCCCGGCCAGGTCCAGCGCGTGCGCCGCACCGGCGCCCATCGCCGCGCACGGTCCCATCACGCGGATGCTCGACAGCGCCGCCGCGTCGCCGTCCGCGCACCGGCCCGCCACGACGAGGTTGTCCACGTCCGGAGGCAGCAACGATCGAAGCGGCACGTAGTGGACGTGGTCGGGGCCGAAGGTCTCCCACACGTAGCCCTCCGGGCGGTCGTGCAGCTCGATCGGCCAGGACGTGCGGGCCACCGAGTCCGGGAACCGGGTCCCCGCGCGGATCTCGTCCGCGGTGAGCTGGTGAACCGCCTTGACCCAGCGCGTCTGCCTGCGTCCCGGAAAGCCGTAGGTGCGCACCCTGGCCTGGCCGAACACCTGCGGGTACTCCTCGCGCAGGAACGCCACGACCCGGTCGGCCTGGGCCCTGCCGCGCAGTTGCGCGCGGGAGGCGTCGACCGGGTCCAGAGGTGCCTCGATGTGGGTCATGTTCAGCACCGCCGTGCCGCGCCCGGGGAAGAAGAACGCCAGGCCGTCGCGTCGCATCAGCCCGAACTCCTCGGCCCGCGCGGTGAGTCGCGCGGAGAGGTCGGCGGGTTCGGGAGCGCGGTCTTCGCCGAGGTTTTCCACGACGACCTGCTGGGACCCGTAGATCTCGCGTTCCGGCAGGTGGCAGGGGAGTCCGGCCTCCCACGCGAGGGAGGCGTCCCCGGACGCGTCGACGAACCCGGCCGCGGCGACCGACACCTCGCCGAACCGGGTCGCCAGCCGCAGTGAGTGGATCCGCGCGTCGCGCGACACCGAGGTCAGCGAGGCGTTGGTGATCACCTGGATGTCGTGTGCCAGCACCGCGTTCTCCACCCACCGCCCGAGCGCCACCTCGTCGTAGTTGACGGTGATGGTGTGCCGGTGGTTGAAGTGGAGGTCGTTGGTGCGGGTTAGATCCCGGAAGATGTCGTCGAAAATGCCGTGCGTCAGCTGGCGGTAGTCCGGTCCGTTGCCGAAAACCCCGCAGAACAGGCCGATTAGCGAGTTGACCATCTGCCCGCCGAGCACCGGCAGCGCGTCGACCAGCACCACGCGCTTGCCGAGCTTCGCGGCTTCGATCGCCGCCGACACGCCGGTGATCCCGGCTCCGAGGACGCACACGTCGGCGGCGACGTGATGGGCCACCGGTCCGGACGGTCTGGTGACCACCCGGACCGGAAGGTCCGACAACGGATGCGGCATGGATCACACCCTAGGGAGCTCCTCCCGCGACGCGGAAATAGACGACGACAGGCCCGCCTCATCAACCGGGTCGATAGCCGCAGCTCACCCACCGCGCGAGCTCGCCACCGCACCGCGCAATTGGCCAACACCACGTCCGTCCCCCGGAAACCCCGCTGCTCCGAAGGTGGGGCTTTGGCCCCGGACGCGGGGGTCTGGTTGGCGGAGCGAGCAGGAGCGGCGCCGCATATTCTCGCGGGCATGCAGCTAGATCTTTCGGGACGCACCGCGTTGGTCACCGGTTCGACGCAGGGGATCGGGTACTCCATCGCGCAGGGACTGGCCCGAGCCGGAGCCCGGGTCGCGATCAACGGCCGCACCGCTGAGCGGGTCGACGAGGCCGTGCGGCAGATCCAGCAGGACGTGCCCGGCGCCGAGGCCGTGGCGGCGGCCGCCGACGTCACCACCGAGGCCGGGACCGCTGAGCTGCTGAAGATCCTCCCGCGCGTGGACGTGCTGATCAACAACCTCGGAATCTTCGGCGCCCAGCCGGCCATGGAGATCACCGACGAGGACTGGCGCCGCTACTTCGAGGTGAACGTGCTCGCCGCGCTGCGCCTCACCCGCTCGTACCTGCCGGGGATGACGGGGGAGGGCTGGGGCCGCATCCAGTACATCGCCAGCGATTCGGCCGTGGTCATCCCCGCCGAGATGATCCACTACGGCATGTCCAAGACCGCGTTGCTCGCCGCTTCCCGCGGCTTCGCCAAGGAAGCCGCCGGAACCGGGGTGACCGTGAACTCGGTGATCGCCGGGCCAACGCACACCGGTGGCGTGGAGAAGTTCGTCTACGAGCTGGTCGACTCCTCGCTGCCGTGGGAGGAGGCGCAGCGGCGGTTCATGCGCGAGCACCGGCCGCAGTCGCTGCTGCAACGCCTCATCGAGCCGGAGGAGATCGCCAACATGGTCGTCTACCTCAGCTCCCCGCTGGCCTCGGCCACCACGGGTGCCGCGGTGCGCGTCGACGGCGGCTACGTGGATTCCATCCTGCCCTGATCTCGCAGGTGGGAGTGGTGGACCAGCCAGTCCCACATCGGTGCCGCGGCGTCGAACTCGCGCTCGGTGCCGCGGCGTCGAACTCGCGCTCGGCGCCGCAGCGGCAGACCGCGCGGATCCTGTCGCCGGGCAGCCACTCCACGCGGTTGGCCAGGGTCTCGCCGGTCGGGCAGAGGGTGTCGATGGCGAGCTCCTGTCGGGTCCGCGATCCGTTCGCGAAGGGCGTGGGAGCTCCACCGTAATCGCTGTTGATCTTGACAGTAAACGGCAGAACCGTAAATCAGGGTTCGGCGATCGCTCGCGAGATGGCGCGGGCGCCCGCGCGCACCAGCGCGCTGAGCGCGTGCGGGCTGGCGCTGCCGTGGCGCACGACCAGCGACACCGCGGCGACGACCTCGCCCCGCTGGTCGTGCACGGGCGCCGCCACCGACAGCGCGTCGTCGGTGACCTGGCGATCGCTGACCGCGACACCGCAGCTGCGCGCCTCGGCCAGCATCCGCCGCAACACCGCCGGGTCGGTGGCGGTCAGGTCGGTGAAGCGCGGGATCGGCCCGCCGAGCACCTCGTCCTGGACCTCGGTGGGTGCGTGCGCCAGCAGCACCAGCCCGACTCCCGTGGCGGTGAGCGCGAACCGCCCGCCCACGCGGGTGCGCACCGGGACCGCGCCGCTGCCCGCTATCCGCTCGACGAAGACGACCTCGGTGCCCTCGCGGACCGCCAGCTGCACGTTCTCCCGGGTCACCGCTGAGAGGTCTTCCATCGTCGGCAGCGCCCGCTCGCGCAGGCCCAGACCGCGCGGTGCGAGCGCGCCCAGCTCCCACAGCCGCAGACCCACCCGGTAGGCGCCGTCCTCGCCGCGTTCGAGCGCGCCCCAGTCGACCAGGTCGCCGAGCATCCGGTACGCCGTCGAGGGCGGAAGCCCGGCCAGGCGGGCCAGTTCGGTGAGCGTGAGCGCCGTGCGCTCCGGGGAGAACGCGTCGAGCAGGTGCAGCGTGCGGCGCACCACGGGACCGGTTGCGCCGGCCGGTTTTCCACGCCGCGCGGCCATCATAGCCCGATCGTGCGGCTGAGGAAATCGTTGCCGAACTTGCCGTCGGGGTCGAAACGCCGTGCCAGCGAGCGGAAATCGGCCAGCTTCGGGTACAGCAGGTCCAAGTCCGCGGGTTCGGTGGTGAACAGCTTGCCCCAGTGCGGGCGCCCGCCGAAGGGCTCCAGCGCGGCCTCGACGTCGGGCAGCAGCCGCTCCACCGACGCCTGCGCGGGACGCCAGGTGAAGTGGAAGGCCACCGAATCGGCGCCGTGCGCGGGGCTCAGCCACAGGTCGTCGGCGGCGATGGTGCGGATCTCGCCGATGTGCAGCAGCGGAGCCATCTTGTCGGCCATCGGTCGCAACGCCGCCAGCGCCGCCGCGCCGTGCTCGGCGGGGACGAAGTACTCGCTCTGCAGCTCGTCGCCGTCGCTGGGAGTGACACCGGCCTTGAAGTGTGGCAACCGCTCGTGCCACGAGCCCGCGTCACCGAGCTGCTCGGTGAGGTTGTCGATCCCGGTGCCGCGCAGCATGTGCGTGGGCGCCTCGGCCGGGCGGGCGCCGAAGAAGTCGGTCCGGGCGTCGTCTCCCACCCGGGCCTTGGCCCACACCTGGACGGTCTGGTCGAAGTCGGTGAACACGCTGACGCTGTAGGCGGCGGAGGTGATGGCGTCGAACTCGCCGAGCAGCGAGTCCCACTCCAGGCCGAGGTGCACCGTGGTGGCGACGTCGAAGGCCGGTTGGACGTGCAGGCCGATGCGGGTCACGACGCCCAGCGCGCCCAGGTGCACCACGGCACCGGCGAAATCGGGGTCGTCGGGGCGCAGCCGCACCAGTTCGCCATCGGCGCGCACGATGTCGAGGCCGGCCACCGCCGCGCTCAGCGAACCGTTGCGCACGCCGGAGCCGTGGGTGCCGGTGGCGGTCGCACCGACGACGGTGATGTGCGGCAGCGACGCCATGTTGTGCAGCGCGCGGCCGGAAGCGGCCAGGTGAGCGGCGAGGTCGCCGTAGCGCATGCCGCCGGGAACCCACACGACGTCACCGTCGATCTCGACGTCGTCGGGCAGGGCGTCCAGCGAGAGGTGATCGGCGGTGGTGTCGGCGATGTCGTTGAAGCAGTGCCGGGAGCCGAGCGGCTTGATCCGCCCGGCCTCGGCGACGATCCGCCGCACCTCCTCCACGCTGCGCGGGCGGTGCATCCGCTGCGCGCTGTAGGTGAGGTTCCCAGCCCAGTTCGTTCCACTACCAGCCACGGGGAAACGTTAACGCGGCGAACGCCGGCGGCGGTACGGACCGCGATCATCGCACCGCCGCCGGAGGGCTCATGCCGAGACGTTGGCGGTGAGCTTGGCGATCGCGGTCGTCAGCTGCTCGACGACCTCCGAGTCGTCGGCCGGGTGGGTCTCGGCGAAGCGGGTCATGGAGCCGGGGATGCTGAGCTTGACCTCGTCGACGATGGCCGCGCCCGCGATGCCGGCGGACTTGCGGGTCTCGTCCTGCGCCCAGACCCCGCCGTACTGGCCGAAGGCGGTGCCGATGACGGCCGTGGGCTTGCCGGACAGGGCGCCGGCGCCGAACGGGCGGGACAGCCAGTCGATGGCGTTCTTCAGCACGGCCGGGATCGTGCCGTTGTACTCGGGCGCGAACAGCAGGAACGCGTCGGCCGCGCCGGCGACGTCGCGCAGCCGGGTGGCGGCGGCGGGCACGTCGGCCTCGGTGTCGATGTCCTCGTTGTAGAAGGGCAGGTCGCCGAGGCCGTCGAAGATCTCGATCTCGACATCGCTGGGGGCGAGGCTGCGCGCGGCTTCGGCGAGCTGGCGGTTGTGCGAACCGGAGCGGAGGCTGCCGACGAGCGCGAGGATCTTGACGGACATTGGTATCTCTCCAGGTGAGGAGTATGGTGGAAGTTATTCGGACCGTGGTCCGATTAACTTTGTACCACTGAAGCGGACCGTGGTCCAGTTCCTTGTGGGAGGCGTTACGCTGTGCGCATGAGTGCTGGCACTCCGCGGATCGGCCCGACCGGCGACACCCTGGCCGGGCCGGTGGAACTCGACCTCACGTCCGTCGACGGCGAACGCCGTCCGCGCGCCGACGCCGTGCGCAACCGGGCCAAGCTGCTCGACGCCGCCGCTCGCCTGATGGCCGACTGCGGCGCCGCGAACCTGACCATGGACGCCGTGGCGGCCGAAGCCGAGGTCGGCAAGGGCACCGTCTTCCGCCGCTTCGGCGACCGCAACGGCCTGCTGCTGGCCCTGCTCGACCACGAGGAGCAACGCCTCCAGGAGGCGTTCCTGTCCGGCCCACCACCGCTGGGCCCCGGTGCTCCGGCCATCGACCGGCTGCGCGCCTTCGGGCCCGCCGTGATGCGCCACGAGCTCGACAACCTGGAGCTCTACCTCGCCGCCGAGCCGCCCGCCGAACGCCGCTGCGTGGTGCCCGCCCGCGGACTCCGCCGGAGCCACCTGGCGATCCTGCTGCGCATGACCGAAGCCACCACCGACGTCGAGCTCGCCGCCGAAACCCTGCTGGCCTCCCTCGACACCCCGCTGGTGCACCACCTGGTCGAGCAGCGCGGGTTCAGCCTCGCGCGTCTCGAGTCCGGCTGGCAGGACCTGGTCACCAGGCTCGCGACGCCCTTGCCCTGATCTTCCGCTGAGCGGGAAGATCGATTTGGTGAAAACGCGTTCGCGGTGCGAACCTCCGGCGGCTCAAGCGTGAAGGGAGTTCGCCGGTGAACGACCCGGAGTTCGAAGTGCCGCCCCGGTTTTCGGGGAGGGCTGGATGAACGCCGTCCCGAGGCGGAGCTTCCTCGCCGCGGCCGGGCTGGGCGTTCTCGCCGGGGTCGCGGGCTGCGCACCCGGCGCGCACCGGCCGGTGGCCGCCACCTACCTGACCACGTCCTACGACGACCTCTACCCGGGCGTGGAGATGTTCCTCGGCAAGGCCCGCGAGCTCGGCGGGTTCGACTTCGACGTGTTCCCCTCCGGGCAGCTGCTCGGCGCCGAGGAACTCGTTCCCGGGATGCTGCACGGCGTCGCCGACGTGGTCGTGCAGACCAGCTCGTACGTGTCCTCCAGCTTCCCGATCCTCGGTTCGCTGGAACTTCCCTTCACCACCGAGGACTTCGACCGCTACCTGCGCGCCTGCGATCCCGACAGCGACATGTCGGAGCTGATCAACCAGAGGTTGACCGGCCAGAACATGCGGATGCTCGGCGGCATGGCCACCGGGTTCGAATACCTCTGGACCATCGACAAGCCCATCCGCACGCCCGAGGACGTGCGCGGGCTGAGGATGCGGGTCGCCGGTGAGATCGAGGGCGAGACCGTCAAGGCGCTCGGCGGAGCACCGGTCTTCCTCGGATCCGCCGAGGTCTACCAGGCGCTGGAACGCGGCACGATCGACGGGATGATGAGCTACCTCGGCACCGTGGTCTCCCGCGACCTGCAGGAGATCCTGCGCTACGGCACCGCCGCCCACTTCGGTGCGTACACAGTGGACGCCTACTGCCGCAACGACTGGTACGCCGGGCTCGCGCTGCAACAGCGCCACGCGCTCGACGAAGCCGGACGGGTGCTCTTCCGCGACGGCACCGCGAAGCTCGTCGACGTCCACGAGCACGAGTACCTGCCCGCCGTGCGCGACGCCGGCGTCGAACTCATCGAGCTCGACGAGGCGCAGCTGCGGCCCTTCCGCGACGCCGTGTCGACCGTGCACGAACGCTGGCGCGCCCTGCTGGGCGACCCGGCCGCCGCGCAGCGGGCGCTCCAGCTGATCCGCGACGCCTGAGGAGCGACGATGCTGAACCACCTCCGCCGCATCGTGCTGATCGGCACCCGGTCCATGGCGGTGCTGGCCATGATCACCACCGGGCTGATGATGCTGTCCATCAGCTACGACGTCATCGCCCGCTACGCCTTCCGCGCGCCCACCGACTGGGCCTACCCGCTCAACTCCAGCGCGGTGCTGGCCGTGACGGTGCTGGCCGTCCCGCACCTGTACGCCACCGGTCACCACATCTCGATGGACCTCGTGCACCGCTCGCTGCCGCCGACGTCGCGGAAGATCGCCGACGCGGTGACGGCGACCGCGGCCGCGCTGCTCGGACTGGTGCTGGCCGTCACCGGCTTCCAGTCCATGGTGCTGTCCTATGGCCACGGGCTCACCGGTTCCGGCACGTTCAGCGTTCCACTGTGGATACCGGACCTGATCCTCGGCGCGGCCGGAGCGTTCCTGCTGCTCGTGGCGCTGCTGTTCCCACCGCACGCCGAACCGGAGCTCGCCGCGACCGCTGCGGGAGCCGACACCGCACAGGACGGAGCGAACGCGTGATCTTCTCCCACGGGCTCATCGTGGTGCTTGCGGTCGTGCTGCTGCTGGTGCTGATCGCGGTGCGCACACCGATCTTCATCGCCCTGTCGGTCTCCGGCATCGGCGGGCTGCTGTGCCTGTCCGGATTCGGCGGGCTGAAGCTGGTGCCGCTGGCCATGGGCGCCCAGCTGCAGGAGTACGCGCTGGTCGCGGCACCGCTGTACATCCTGCTGGGCGAAGCGCTCGCCGTCACCGGACTCGGGCGCGACCTGTTCGGAGCCGCGCACCGCTGGTTCACCCGCGTGCCGGGCGGGCTCGGTGCGTCGGCCATCGCGTCCTCGACGCTGTTCGGTGCGATGTCGGGGGTCAGCATCTCGTCGGTGGCGCTCATCGGGCGGATGGCCGTGCCCGAGATGCTCTCGCGCGGCTACAAACCGGGTTTCGCCGCCGGTTCGGTGGCGGCCTCCGGCGCGCTGGCGATGCTCATCCCGCCGAGCCTGATGTTCATCCTCTACGCCTCGGTCACCGGCGAGAGCGTCGCCGCGCTGTTCGCCGGCGGCATCGTTCCCGGACTTCTGCTCGCCGCGTTGATGATCGCCTACGTCGTGGTGCGCGCCAAGCTCAACCCCGACAGCGCGCCCCGCGACGGCGAGCGGTTCAGCTGGCGGGAGCGCTGGACGGCCATCGGCAAGATCACGCCGGCGCTGGTGCTCATCGCGATGGTGCTCGGCTCGATCTACACCGGGTTCGCCACGCCCACCGAGGCCGCGGCGATCGGCGCGCTGCTGGCGTTCGCGATGACCGGGCTGGTGTACCGGAAGCTGGGGTGGCAGAACCTCAAGCTCATCTTCGCCTCGACGGCCACCGTGTCGGCGGCGATGCTGGCCATCGTCGGCTCGGCGTTCGTGTTCACCCAGATGCTGGTCGTGGCACGGGTTCCCGAGGCGCTCACCGATTTCGTGGTGGGCCTGGACGTGCACCCCTACGTGGTGCTGATCGGGATCATGCTGGTGCTGATCCTGCTGGGCTGCCTGGTGGACGCCGCGTCGCTGCTGCTGGTGGTGACGCCGATCCTGGTCCCGGCCATCGAGGAGCTCGGCTTCGACCCGCTGTGGTTCGGCGTGCTGCTGGTGGTGAACCTGGAGATGGCGGTGATCACCCCGCCGGTCGGCCTGAACCTCTACACGATGAAGTCGGTGGTCCCGGAGCTCGACCTCGGCGACATCTTCCGGGGCATCGCCCCGTACCTCGTGATCGAGTTCGCCCTGATTCTGCTGATGATCGCCGTCCCCGGAACCGCCACCTACCTGCCGAGCGTCATGACCTAGCCAGGACCCACCGCCGCGGCCGCGGCCTTGCCGAAGGGCGGTTGTGGTCCGAATCGTCCATGACCGAAGTCCTTTTCGTCCGGTCAATTCGGACCAGAACCGCCCACGGCCCTGGAAGCTCGCGACGGGTGCCCGAGGTCAGAGCCACTGCGGGCGGCTGGAGCCTCGGGGGAGGAGGACGTGGCGGTAGTGACCCGGGGTCGCCGTCATGCGGACCTGGTCGGTGACGCCCTGGTAGTTGCCGAGAGGGGTTTCCGCGGTGAAGGTTTCGGGATCCAGGTAGGCGTGCTGCTCGCCGCGCCCGGCGGTGTCGAAGGCGTAGGAGCGGTCGAAGATCCCGAGGCTCAGGATCCACAGGGCCGCGCGGGTCAGCGAGACGTGGACCCGCCAGCTGCCGCCCTCGGTGGCGCGCCGCGTCAGGGCCGCGGTGATCCCGGCGGTGAGCAGCCAGGACACGACGTAGTCGTTGACGACCAGGATCGGCGGGAGCATCGGCCGGGTGCCGTCGCCCTCCAGGTTCATCATCCCGACCAGGCTGCCCGCCGTCTGGTCGAAACCCACCCGGTCGGCCCACGGTCCCCGCTCTCCGTTGAGCGTGGCGGTCGCGTGCACGATGCCGGGCCGCAGCTGGGCGGCTTCGGCGGGCGACAGTCCGAGCTCGTCGAGGTGGCCCGGACGCCGGTTGGCGTAGAAGACGTCCGCGCCGGCCAGCAGCTCGGCGACCCTGTGGCGGTGCGCGCGGGGATCGATCGTCGCCGAGCGCACGCCCACGTTGGCGCTCATGTAGGCGCCCTCGTGCTCGAACTCGCCCGGCCGCCACAGGTTCAGCACGTCCGCGCCGTGCAGCGCGAGCGCGCGACCGGTCCCGGCCCCGGCGATGACGTGCCCCATGCCCAGCGCCCGGACGCCCGACAGCGGCTGCTCGACGCCCGGGGCCAGAGGTTCGGGTTCGGCGTCGCCGATGCGCTCGATCTCCACCAGCGGCATCGTGGCGAAGTGCTCGGTGTGCTGCGGTTCGGCGAGGACTTCTGCGGTGCTGCGCAGCATCGGCATCACGACACCGGCTTCGGCCCCGGCTTCTTCGAGATCGCGGGCGTTCCACCGGCGGATGGCCGCCGCCACCGCCTCCGAGTCCTCCGGCACGCCGAGCAGCCGCTGCGCACCTGCCTTGATCTTCGGGTACAGGTTGAGCGGCATCACCCAGCGGTCATCGGCGGTGGGGTAGAAGCGGAAACCGAAGGCCTGGTTGGAATCTCCGGCGCCGGGATAGCCGTTGAGCAACTCCCACCTGCGGTCGTAGAACGGGCACAACCGGTGCGGCGCGGTGCGCAGGTCGACCTCGATGTCCTGCCCTTCGCCGCCGCGCAGCCGCCACAACCGCGCGATCGCCGCGGACTTGGCCGCGAGCGTGATCGCCGCCGCTCCGCCCAGCCGGAGCGTGCTCGGCACGACCGGGTCGGCGCCCAGGAACCGGACCTGCCCGCCGGTGTCGGCCGGGCTCATCCCGATCCCTGCCAGGACCTCGGCGAACTCGGCGTGAGCGTCGAAGTCGTCGTCGGTGCGGGGCGCGGCCACGGCTGCGGCGATCCGGTCGGTCAGCGTCACGATTGGCTCCCGTCTGGGACGTGACCACCGCCGTGATCGGGTCGCCGCGGTGGTCAGCGGGGACTACCGGTTACTGCGGAAACTCGGAGGTGGCCAGGAAGATCTCGCCGCACCACTCGACGATCTCGGATTCCGATGCGTTCAGCCCGCCGTCGAGCCACGCGGTGAGCGTCTGGGCGAGACCGCCGACCAGGAAGCTCGACAGCAGCTCCAGCCGGGCACCGCCCTGCACCCCGTAGACCTGGCGCGCCTGCGTGCCCAGCAACTGGGTGAACAGCCGCGTCGACTCGGCCCGCCGGTGCGCCAGCGGCGTGCCTGCCAGGAACGGGGAGAACAGCAGCCGGCCGCGACGCGGATCGTCGACGATGAGCCGCACGATCGTGGTCAGGCCGGAACGCACCTTGCTCTCGGGCTCCTCGACGACGGTCACCGCGTCGAGCGCGGTGGTGGCGATCTCGTTGACGACGTGGTCGTAGACGGCGGTGGCGAGCTCGTCGCGGTCGGCGAAGCTCTCGTAGAAGTAGCGGTTGGCCAGTCCTGCCTGCCTGCAGACCCCGCGCACCGTCAGGCTCGGATCGCCGTCGGGGGAACCGAGGAGTTCCAGCCCGGCCTCGATGAACGACGCGCGACGCTCGGCCTGGCGGTCCGAACCCGTCACGCCGCCGTAGACGCGCAGAGGAGTGGTGGCCACCGAACCATCTTGACATCTCGCACCGCGACTCGTCTCATGGATTTGACAACGACCGTTCCCAGATCTGGTCGGAGGTCGTGCGATGCGACGCGGCAGCGGCGTGGAGGACTCGGTCATGGGAGTCGGCCTGCTGGCCGGAGCGGCGAACGTGATCATGCAGCTCAGCCGTCCCGGCGTCGGGTACGGCGTGGTGGAGAGCCGGGTCGACAGCGGAAACCTGTTCAAGCGCCCGGTCAAGCGCACCCGCACCACGATCACCTACATCGCGGTGGCCACCCTCGGCACCGACGAGGAACGCCGGGCGTACCGGCGCGCGGTGAACGCGCAGCACGCCCAGGTCCGCTCCACCGAGCGGAGTCCGGTGTCCTACAACGCCTTCGACCCGGAGCTCCAGCTGTGGGTCGCGGCCTGCATGTACAAGGGGATCGAGGACGTCCACCGGCTGTTCCGCGACATCTCCGATCCCGCCGAGCTCGACGAGATCTACCGCTTCTCGGCTCCGCTGGGCACGACGCTGCAGGTGCGGGAGGACATGTGGCCCGCCGACCGCGCCGAGTTCGACCGGTACTGGAACGCCCAGCTCGACGAGGTCCACATCGACGACACCGTGCGGGAGCTCCTGCACGACGTGGCCGCGCTGAAGTTCCTGCCGAAGCCGCTCAACGTCGCGTTCGGCCCCTTGAACCTGTTCCTGACCACGGGCTTCCTTCCACCGAGGTTCCGCGAGGAGATGCGCCTGCCCTGGACGTCCCGCGACCAGGCGCGCTTCGACCGGATCATCGAGGTCATCTCCGCGGTGCTCGGCCGCACTCCGCGCCCGCTGCGCCGCTTCCCGTTCAACCTCCTCCTGTGGGACCTGCGCGTGCGCATGCGACGCGGGATGCCGCTGGCCTAGGGGCTGTTGGAGAGAACATTGCTCGGCGGCGCGGGTGGCGGAACCCGAGCGCAGCCGTTTCGTCAACGGCGGGACGCGCCGAGGTGGGCGTGGAGGTCTCGGCTGGCCGCGGCCATGGTGGGCGTGACGCCGAGGTCGGTGAGCATCTCGGTGGCCGCGGCCATCTCGTCGGTGCGGCGCACCGCGTGCTGGTAGGTGCCGGAGACGATGCGCTCCACAGTGGACTCACCGGCCGTGGTGAAGTCGGCGATGATGTTCTCCCGCAGCAGGTCCCCGAAACCGGCGGCCTCGGCGGCCTCCAGGGCCTCGACGATCGAGGCGGCCATGCCCTTGAAGTAGACGCTGCGCAACAACTTCCGGGTCGCCGCCAGCCCCGCCGGGCCGTCGAGCACCTCGACGTTCGCGCCGAAGCCGCTCAGCAGCTCGGCCGTGCGCTGCGCGCCGGATCCGCTGACCAGCATCGGGACCTGGAGCCTCGGCCCGGGAACGGGCGCCATGATCGCCACATCGGCGAACCGCACCCCGTGCTGATCGGCGATCTCGGCCAGCCGCCGCTTCTTCTCCGGCGACGCCGTGTTGAGATCGGCCCACACCGAACCCGGCGGGAGCGAGCCGATTCCGGCCTCCATCGCCTCCACGGCCGCCGCCGAGCGGTTCACGCTGAGCACCAGATCCGCGCCGGTCGCCGCATCGGATTCGCTGGTGGCCGCGATGAGGTCCGGCCCGGCCGTCACCGCGGGGTCGTAGCCGCGCACCACCGCGCCCGCCGCCGCCAGATCGGCGCTGAACGCCCCGCCTGCTTCCCCCAGGCCCAGCACGCCGATCACGGTCCGCTCCGACTGCTCCATCCGGTGCCACCTCCAGTCGCTCCACCGTCGCATCCACCCCGAAAATAGCCCGTCGGTCAGCCGGTGGCCGGTGAACTGTTCCCGGATTCACGCCCGTGCGGTCCGCATTGGACGTCGTGTCCGGTGCAGCGACATTTGACGTATTCGTCCCGGGTCCGGTGGCGCAGACCGGATGCGACACCGGACCCGCGTCCCGCGGAGGTGGAAGCACTTGGATGGCGGTGGCGGCCCGCCGCGGCCCGTGCCGGGCGCCCGTCGTGCCCATCCGCGTCCGAAGGAGTGCGCAGCCGTGGCAGAGTCAGGCAACAACGCAGGCCCGTCGAGACGAACGATCCTCACCGCGAGCCTCGTCGGCACGTCCATCGAGTGGTACGACTACTACATCTTCGGCACCGCGGCCGCGCTGGTGTTCGGGACGCTGTTCTACCCGCAGTTCTCCCCGGCCGCCGGGACCATCGCCGCGTTCGGGACCTTCGCCATGGGCTTCATCGCCCGCCCGCTGGGAGCGGCGCTGTTCGGCCACTTCGGCGACCGGCTCGGCCGGAAGTCGATGCTGGTCATCACCCTGGTCATCACCGGAGGCGCCACCTTCTGCATCGGGCTGCTGCCCACCTACGCCGCCATCGGCCTCGGCGCCCCCCTGCTGCTGGTCGGGCTGCGGCTGCTGCAAGGGCTCGCCGTCGGAGGCGAGTGGGGCGGCGCGGTGCTCATCGCCACCGAGCACGCCGAACCCCGCCAGCGCGCCTTCTACGGCAGCTTCGCCCAGTTCGGCGTCCCGATCGGCGTGCTGACCTCCAACCTCGCGTTCCTGGCCGTGTCCGGCATGCCCGACGACAGCTTCAACTCCTGGGGCTGGCGGATCCCGTTCCTGCTGAGCATCGTGCTGATCGTGGTGGGAATCCTGGTGCGCGCCCGGCTCCAGGACACCCACGACTTCGCCAAGGTCAAGCAGCAGGAGGGCGTCAGCAAGATGCCCTTCGGCGAGCTGGTGCGCAAGGAACCCCGCAACCTCGTGCTGTCCTGCCTCGCCTCGATCGCCCCGCCGGCCACCGGCTACATGGTCATCGTCTACATGCTCAACTACGGCACCCAGGCCGCCGGGTTCAGCCGTCCGACCCTGCTGACCCTGATCCTGCTGTCGACGCTGGTGTGGATCGTGGCCATCGTGTTCGCCGCCGTGGCCGCCGACCGCTACGGCGCCAAGAAGGTCTACGTGCTGGGCGCGTTGACCGCCGTGGTCTGGCCCTTCCCGATGTTCGCGCTGGTCGACACCGGGAACTGGGTCGCGGCCGGAGTCGCGTTCTTCGTCGCCGCGATCGTGCAGGGCATCATGTCCGGAGCGCAGGGCGGGCTGTTCACCGAGCTGTTCGACGCCCGCTTCCGCTACAGCGGCATCTCCATCGCCTACCAGATGGGCGGCATGATCGGCGGCGCCCTGACACCGATCGTCGCCACGTCCCTCTACGCCGCCACCGGATCGTCCGGTCCGCTCGCGCTGTACCTGACGGCGCTGTGCGCGGTCACCCTCGTCACCGTCCTCGGCCTGCGCACCCGCACCGCCCTCACCGCCGTGAAACCCGCGCCGGCCGAGTGAGACGGCCTTCCGCCTGGAAGACGCGTCCTTGCCTTCGCGCGTTCGGTGGGCCTTAGATTCAGGGTGGGCGACGGCGAGGAGGCTGCATGCGACCACCGGGACGTGCGCCGCTGGCGGGTGCCACCGCCGAGCCGGTCGTGCGCGCCCTGGTCGACGTCTCCGCGGACGGGCTGGCCGTGCTCGACGAGGACGGCCGGTTCGCCGAGGTCAACGCGGCCGGTCATCGCATCCTCGGACTGGGCGACGACGCCTTGCGCGGGCACCCCTCACCGTTCGAAGCAGGTCGCGCGCGACCCTCCTCGGACGTGCGCAGGCAGACCGAGTGGCAGGGCGGCGACGGGCGCTGGCAGCGCCTGGAGTACCGGATCTCGGCGCTGCCCGACGGGCGGGCCGCCGTCTGGTTCACCGACATCACCGAAACCCTGCGCGAGCAGGAACGGCTCTCGGCGATCACCCGCGCCGCCGCCAGCGTCGCCGACTCCGGCTCGCTGAGCGCCACCCTCGACGCCGTGGCGCGCGAGGTGTGGAGGACCGCCAACATCTCCGCCGTGCAGATCATGACCATCGAGCACCCGCGCGACGAACTGCGCGTGGTGGGCATGGCCGGGTTCGGCGACACCACCGGATTCACCGAGCGGCTCAGCGAATGCCGGAGGCTCGGCGCCGACGTGCGGTTCATCGACGCCCTCCAACAGCGGCAGGCCGTGGTGGTGCTGCACCGCAAGCGGGTGATCATGAACGATCCGCGCTGGCTGCCGCTCAAGCAGATCATGAGCGAACCCGACTGGGACGGTTTCGTGTCCATGCCGCTCGTGGTGCGCGGCAGCGTACTCGGCGTCATCAACGCCTACTACGTGCCCGGCGACGATCCCGGGCCGAGCTCGCTGGCGTTCCTGTCGGCGATGGCCGACCACGCGGCGGTGGCCATCGAAACCGCCTCGCTGCTGGCCCAGACCCGCTCCCGCGCCCAGATGGAGGAGCGCCGGAAGCTCGCCCGCGACCTGCACGATTCCGTCGTGCAGCAGCTGTTCTCGATGGGCATGCAGGCCCGCGCGCTGCGCTCGCGCCTGGACCGCACCCGGGAGGGCGGTCCGGACGTGCGCGAGGGCGTCGAGGAGATGGTGGGCCTGGCGCGCAACGCGCTGGCCGACCTGCGCGGGCTGGTGTTCGAGCTGCACCCGCTCGACCTCGCCGACCGCGGCCTGGTCGACGCCGTGCGCAGCTACGCCGCCGGGGTCGAGGCCCGCAGCGGGCTCGTCGTCGAGGTGCACGCCGACGACGGTCTGGAGCTGGACCTGGGCGTCGACGTCGAGGAGGACCTCTACCGCATCGTCCAAGAGGCGCTGCACAACGTCGTCAAGCACGCCCGCGCCGCACGGGCCGACGTCGCGTTCGGCCGCTCCGGGCGCGACGGCGGCGGGGTGACCGTGCGCATCACCGACGACGGCACCGGCGCCACCGCCGATGCCGGCAGCGGCGAGAACCTCGGCCTGGTGTCGATGCGAGAACGCGCCGAGCGGTGGCGCGGCGGGCTCGTCGCAGGAGGCAAACCCGGTGGGGGTTGGGCGGTCGAAGTCGCCCTGCCCGCCACCTCGAGCCGCTGAGAAGTCCCCGAGGGAGGAAGTGGTGACCGAGATGATCGCGACCGATGTGGTGCGCGTGCTGGTGGTCGACGACCACGCGATCGTCCGCCGGGGCCTGCGCGCCTACCTCGACGCCGAACCCACCCTGGAGATGCTGGGTGAGGCGGTCGACGGGCAGGACGCCGTGGCCCGGCTGACCCAGTGGCACGTCACCGGAGCCCGCATGCCCCACGTGGTGCTGATGGATCTGCAGATGCCGAAGATGGACGGCGTCGAAGCCACCCAGGCCATCGTCCGGGCGCATCCCGAGCTCAAAGTGGTGGTGCTGACCAGCTTCGGCGAGGCCGAACGCGTGCACGCCGCGCTGACCGCCGGTGCCGCCGGCTACGTCCTCAAGGACGCCGACACCGACGAGGTCGCCACCGCCATCCACGCCGCCGCAACCGGCGAGGTCCACCTCGACTCGGCCGTGGCCCGCCTGCTCGCCCGCCGCATGGCGGCACCCAAGACCGGCCTCACCTCGCTGACCAGCCGGGAGCGCGAAATCCTGGTCCTGGTGGCCCAGGGCCTGTGCAACCGCGAGATCGCCGAACGCCTGGTCATCAGCGAACGCACCGCCCGCA
Organism: Saccharopolyspora sp. NPDC049357; assembly: GCF_040677225.1. Classification (NCBI taxonomy): domain Bacteria; kingdom Bacillati; phylum Actinomycetota; class Actinomycetes; order Pseudonocardiales; family Pseudonocardiaceae; genus Saccharopolyspora; species Saccharopolyspora sp. NPDC049357. The sequence continues at coordinate 46,905 of NZ_JBFAQJ010000043.1, forward strand.
CCCACGTCAGCAACCTCCTCGGCAAGCTCCAGCTCTCCTCCCGGACCCAAGCAGCCCTCCTCGCCATCCGGGAGGGACTGGTCTCCCCGCCCACCTGACTCGGGCTGGGAAGGGACGGATGTCTCGGTCCGGTCGGTGCCTCGCGGCGGGTGCTGTGCCGTCAGCGGTCGGATCTGCGGGAGCGGGCGGGTTCGTAGGTTCGTGGGCAGAGCGGGCATCCGACTGGTAGGGGAGAACTCCGGGACATGGACGGAACTTTCGTGCTGGTGCACGGGGCGTGGCACGGCGGTTGGTGTTGGGACCGGGTCGCACCGCTGCTGCGGGCCGCCGGGCACGAGGTGCACGCGCCGACGCTGACCGGGCTCTCCGAGCGCTCCCACCTGCTCTCGCCGCAGGTCGGGCTGGACACCCACACCGAGGACGTCGTGCGCCACCTCGACGTGCTCGGGCTGCGCGACGTGGTGCTGGTCGGGCACAGCTACGCCGGTCAGCTCGTCAGCGCCGTCGCCGACCGCAGGCCCGAGGTGGTGACCCGCAGGGTGTACCTCGACGCGTTCGTCGGCTCCGACGGCGAGGCGGCCGGCGATCTGCTGCCCGACCAGGTGCGCCACCACTGGGCCGAATCGGCCATCACCGACGGCTTCGGCTGGATGGTTCCCCCTCGCTCCCTGTCCGTGCTCGGCGTCAGCAAACCCGACGACATCGACTGGCTCACCCCGAAGCTCACCCCGCACCCCTGGAAGACGTACACCGACCCGCTGCGCCTGACCGGAGCCGAGGCGGACGTGCCCGCGGTGTTCGTCGAATGCGTCGACTGGATGCGGGTCTTCCGCGCGCACGCCGCCCGCGCGCACGCCAGGGGCTGGCCGGTGCACGAGCTCAAGACCGGCCACGAAGCCATGGTCACCGCCCCCGCCGAACTCGCCGATGCGCTCATCGCAATCGCCCGGAACTGACGGGAGAACCCGTGGAATTCCTGGTCCGCTCCGAGAACCGGCTTCCGCCGGACACCCCCGAGGAACGACGCGCCGAGCTCAAGGCCGCCGAACGCGCCCGCGCGATGCACCTGCGCGAGCGGGGAATCCTCAAGCGCCTGTGGCGGGTGCCGGGCCGCAACGCCACCGTCGGCCTCTACGAAGCCGACGACCCCGCGCAGCTGCACGAGGCGTTGATGTCGCTGCCCCTGTCGCCGTGGCTCGACGTCACGGTCGAAGCCCTGGCCACCCACCCGCAGGAGAGCGGCGCATGACCGAGATGGACGACATACCGGGAACGTTCGTCTTCAACGGGCACGCGGCCCGCCGCGGGTACCGGCTCAACAAGATGCTCATGACCTTCCGCGACCCCGCCGCTCGGCAGCGGTTCCTCGCCGACGAGCCCGCCTACTGCGACGAGTTCGGCCTCACCGGCTCCCAGCGCGACGCCGTCCTCGACCGCGACTGGCAGGCGCTGTGCGAGGAGGGCGGCAGCATCTTCTACGTCTTCAAGCTCGCGATGGTCGACGGCAAGTCCATGCAGCACCTCGGCGGTGCGTTCACCGGGATGACCGAGCAGGAGTTCGTGGCCATGATGCGCGCAGGCGGGAGGACCGGTGGCTGAGGTGATCTGGGGTTTGGCGACCTCCCACGTGCCCTCGATCGGCGCCGCCATGGACGGCGGCAAGACCCAGGACCCGTACTGGAAACCGCTCTTCGACGGCTACCGCCCGGCCCGCGAGTGGATGGCCGAGCGCACCCCGGACGTGGCGCTGGTGATCTACAACGACCACGCCAACGCACTCGACCTCGACGTGGTGCCGACCTTCGCCATCGGCACCGCCGAGACCTACCGGGTCGCCGACGAGGGCTTCGGCCCGCGGCCGGTGCCCGACGTCGCCGGTGCCCCGGAGCTGTCGCTGCACCTGCTGGAAAGCCTCGTCGACGACGGCTTCGACATGACCGCGCTGCAGAGCCTCGACGTCGACCACGGCTGCACCGTCCCGCTGTCGGTGTACTGCCCCGACCCGGGCGAGCAGTGGCCGTGCGCGGTGGTTCCGCTGCTGGTCAACGTCATCCAGTACCCGCAGCCCACGGCCGCCCGCTGCTACGCCCTGGGCGAGGCGATCGGCCGCGCCCTGCGGGCCTACCCGCCGGACGTCACGGTCGCGATCTTCGGCACCGGTGGGATGTCGCACCAGCTGGCCGGGGCGCGAGCCGGGTTCATCAACCCCGAGTTCGACCGGATGTTCCTGCGCGAGATCGAGACCGATCCCGAGCACCTGGCGGGCCTGTCCCGCGCCGACTACGTCCGCGAGGCCGGTTCCGAGGGCTTCGAGCTGGTCATGTGGCTGATCATGCGCGGCGCCCTGTCCCAGCAGGTCCACCGCGTGCACGACACCTACCACGTCCCGGCCTCCAACACCGCCGCTGCGCTGGCGCTCTTCGACAACCGCCCCTCGCCGAGTTGATCAGCCGTTGGAGGTGGACATCGGCCGCAACCGGAGACGTCAGCCGAGCCAGAGCGCGGCCGCGGTGACCAGGGCGGACGACGCGCGCAGCAGGGTGGGGTCCAGGCCGGTCGGCACGAACTCGGGCGAGTGGTTGCCGGGCGCCTTGCCGGCCGCCACCGCCGCGTTCGGCTTCGCCGGATCGGCGTAGAGCGCGGGGTCGAAGCCGCCGAAGTTCCAGAACACCGACGGCACCCCGGCCGCGGTGCCGAACGCGCCGAAGTCCTCGCTGCCGGCCTTCGCCTGCGGCGTGTGCACGAACTCGTCACCGAATTCCCCGGCGAAGGCGCCGGAAACCCGGAGCGCGGCGTCGACGTCGTTGACCAGCAGCGGGAACGCGTTGATCGGCTCGACGTCGGGTTCGCGGGGCGCGCCCGCCGCGGCGGCCTCGTGGCGGACGATGCGGCCGATGGCCGCCAGGACGGTCTCCCGCACCTCCGGGTCGAAGGTGCGCACGTTGAGCTTGAGCTCGGCGGTTGCGGGGATGACGTTCTCCTTGCCGCCCGCGTGCACGGCGGCCACGGTCACCACCGCGACGTCCTCGGGGGAGATCTCCCGCGCCACCACGGTCTGCAACCGCAGCACGATCGAGGAGGCGATGACGATCGGATCGACCGTGGCCTGCGGCTGCGCGCCGTGCCCGCCCCGGCCGTGCACCGTGACCCGCAGGCTGTCGGCGGCGGCCATGAACACCCCGGGCCGCATGTAGAGGTGTCCGCTCGGGGCCGAGGCGATGTGCTGGCCCAGGGCCACGTCGAAGGTGGGGAAGCGGTCCAGGAAGCCGTCGTCGATCATCGCCTGGGCTCCGCCGCCGACCTCCTCGGCGGGTTGGCACACCGCCAGAACCGTTCCCGACCAGGCGTCTCGCCGCGCGGCCAGCTGCTGGGCCGCACCGATCAGCGCCGCCATGTGCGCGTCGTGCCCGCAGGCGTGCATCACGGGTGACTCGTTGCCGTCGGCATCGACGCCGACGGCCGTGCTGCGGTAGGGGACCTGCTCGACCTCGCGCACCGGCAGCGCGTCCATGTCCGCCCGCAGCAGCACGCCCGGCCCGTCGCCGTTGCGCAGCACGCCCACGACGCCGGTCCCGCCGACCCCGCTGGTCACCTCGTAGCCGGCGGTCCGCAGGCGCTGCGCCAGCACCCCGGCGGTGCGCTCCTCCTGGAACGACAGCTCCGGGTTTCGGTGCAGGTCCTCGTAGAGCTCGCGGACACCTGCGATGCGGTCTTCCAACCCGGCCAGCAGCCCGGACATACCCGCTCCTCCCGTCGTGGGCGACGGAGCCAGCCTCGCACCTCGCACGCGCGAGGCGAAGTGGCGGCCCGCTCATCGGGGGATCGGCCTCGCCTGCGTGGGCCACGAGCGCCATGCTGGTGGTGGCCTGCCGCCGCCGGACCGCCGGCCGCTCTGGGGAGGGAAGCATGACCATCGCGGAACAGCCCGCCACGACGACCACGCACCCGCTGGACCCGATGACCGCCGAGGAGGTGACCGTGGTCCGAGCGGCGCTCGACGACGCCGGGCTGCTCGGCGAGAGCGTCCGGTTCACCTTCGTCGCGCTCGAAGAGCCCGACAGGGAAGCGGTGCTCGCCCACCGACCCGGCCAGGACGCGGACCGCCGGTTCCGGGCGGTGCTGCTGGACCTGGCCACCGGCGTCTCGCACGACACCGTCGTCTCCGCCACTCGCTCCACTGTGGACTCCGCGCGCCGGCTGGACCCGGCGGTGGACGGGCAGCCGCCGATCATCGACACCGAGTTCGAGCTGGTCGAGGAGATCGTCAACGCCGACGAGCGCTGGACATCGGCGTTGCGCAAGCGCGGCATCGACCCGGCCACGGTGCGCGCGGCGCCGCTGTCGGCGGGCGTCTACGACGAGCCGGGGGAGCGGGGCGAGCGCATCATCCGGTCGCTGGGCTTCCAGCAGTTCCACCCGGCGGACCACCCGTGGGCGCACCCGGTGGACGGGCTGTGCGCCTACATCGACCTCACCAACCGCGAGGTCACCCGCGTCATCGACCACCGCGAACTCCCGGTCCCGCAAGAATCCGGCAACTTCGACGACCCCGACGTCACCGGGCCGGCCCGCACGAGCCTGCGACCCATCGAGATCACCCAGCCCGAAGGACCCAGCTTCAGCGTCGAGGGCCACCGCGTGCGCTGGGAGAACTGGGACCTGCGACTCGGTTTCAACGAGCGCGAAGGGCTCACCCTGCACCAGGTCTCGTTCCACCAGCGGCAGGTGCTGCACCGCGCATCGATCGCCGAGATGGTGGTGCCCTACGCCGACCCGTCGCCGGTGCGGTTCTGGCAGAACTACTTCGACTGCGGCGAGTACATGTTCGCCCGCTACACCAACTCGTTGGAACTGGGCTGCGACTGCCTCGGCGAGATCCACTACTTCGACGCGGTGGTGGCCGACGACTTCGGCAGGCCGCGCACCATCCGCAACGGCATCTGCATGCACGAAGAGGACTGCGGAGTGCTCTGGAAGCACACCGACGTGTTCACCGGCTCGCAGGAGACCCGGCGGCAGCGCCGGCTGGTGATCTCGTTCTTCACCACCGTCGGCAACTACGACTACGGCTTCTACTGGTACTTCTACCTCGACGGCACCATCCAGCTGGAGTGTAAGGCCACCGGCATCACCTTCACCGCCGCCTACCCCGACGAGGGCCACGAGCACGCCACCCAGATCGCCCCTGGCCTGGGCGCCCCGTTCCACCAGCACTTGTTCTGCGCCCGGCTCGACGTGGCCGTGGACGGCCGGCACAACGCCGTGGAGGAGGTCGAGGCCGAACGCGTCCCGGTCAGTGAGACCAACCCGTTCGGGAACGGGTTCCGGGCCAAGAGGACCCGGCTGAGCACCGAGAGCCGGGCCGCCCGGCTCGCCGACAACTCCCGGGCCCGGACCTGGCACATCGTCAACCCCGGCAGCCAGAACCGCTACGGCGACAACGTCTCCTACGTCCTGCACCCCGAAGGCCGGCCGGTCATGCTCGCCGACGAGTCCGCCTCGGTGCACGCCCGGGGAACCTTCGCGACCAAGCACCTGTGGGTCACCCGCTACCACCCCGAGCAGCGCTACCCGGCCGGCGACCTGGTCAACCAGAACCCCGGAGGCGCAGGCCTACCGGCCTGGACGGCGGAGGACCGCGACATCGACGGCCAGGACATCGTCGTCTGGCACACCTTCGGGCTCACCCACTTCCCGCGGCCCGAGGACTGGCCGGTCATGCCCGTCGACCGCGCGGGGTTCACGCTCACGCCGGTGGGCTTCTTCGACCGCAACCCCACCCTCGACGTTCCGCGCTCGACCGGCGCCGACTGCCACGGGAAGTGATCTAGTGGCCTCTGACCTGCAATGAGCCGAGGAGCTTCGCGGTGGCCCGTTCGATCTCGTCCACCGCCTGGTCGAAGCTCTCGGCGTTGTGGGCGGCCGGCGCCCGGAACCCGGAGATCTTGCGGACGTACTGCAGGGCGGCCGCCCGGACGTCGGCGTCGGTGACCTGCTCGGCGTAGGGCGGGCGGAGGGTCTTGATGCTGCGGCACATGCCCGCATTGTCCGCCTCACCTCCGACAGCGACCAGCGGTAGTTTGGTCCGGGCGCCGACACCGGGGAGGGACGACATGGGGCTGCCGATCTGCGCGACCTGCGGGATGCAGTACGCCGAGGCCCGCGAGGACTGCCCGATCTGCGAGGACGAGCGCCAGTGGGTCCCGCGCGAAGGCCAGCAGTGGACCGACCTGGACGCCCTCCGCGCGGAGCGCAGCGCCGTGCTGCGCGACGAGGGCGGCGTGCTCGGCATCGGCTGCGAACCGAAGTTCGCCATCGGTCAGCGCGCGCTGCTGGTGCGCACCGGCGCGGGCAACGTCCTCTGGGACTGCACCGCCTACCTGGACGACGAGATCGTCAGCGCCATCGACGACGCGGGCGGTCTGATCGGCATCGCCATCAGCCACCCGCACTACTACACGACGATGATCGAGTGGGCCCGCACCTTCGACGTGCCCATCCACCTGCACGAGGCCGACCGGCAGTGGGTCGGCCGCCCGGACCCGGCGATCCGGTTCTGGAACGGCACGACCCACGAGATCCTCCCCGGTCTGACGCTGATCAACCTCGGCGTCCACTTCGCGGGCGGCACGGTCCTGCACAGCGCCTCCGGGAAGGGTTCGCTGTTCAGCGGCGACATCGTCCAGGTCATCCCGGACCGCACGCACGTCGGTTTCATGTACAGCTACCCGAACCTCATCCCGGAACGACCCAGCGTGGTCCGGCGGGCCGCCGAGCTCCTCGACGAGCTCACCTTCGACTCCCTGCACGGGGCCTGGTGGGACACGGTGATCCCCACCGGAGCCCACGAGATCGTCCAGCGCTCGGCAGCCCGCTACCTGCGGTTCGTGCGCGAGGAGTGAGGCGCGGACCTACGCGGGCGCGCTGCGCAGCGGCATGACCTTCCACCAGGTCGCGCTGCGCAGCGCCCACTCCGCGGGGCCGTACCGGAAGTGGCCCAGCCACCAGTGGCTGAAGGCGGCCTGGACCGCGAGGACGATCAGCGCCAGCAGCAGCGCGGTGGTCCAGTCGCTGGATTCGCGGAGGCCCAGCGGACCGGCCGCTGCGACGACCAGGAGCGTGGCGGTGAGGTAGTTCGTCAGCGCCATCCTGCCGAGCGGTTCCAGCAGCGCCGCCAGCGGTCGTCCGACCCTCGTGCGGAGCACGAGCAGGAACGCCGAGGCGTAGGCGACGGCGCCGAGTGCACCGGCCGCCGCCGTGATGCGGGTCGTCAGCGGACCGTCCGGCGGGTACACCAGCTGCGCCCAGACGGCGGGCACGCTCAGCAGCACCGCGATGGCCAGCACCGCGGCGAGTTGTCCGGGACGGCGGTGGACCGTCCGCGCGATCCCGGTCCGGGCGCACGCCAGTCCCAGCAGGAACAGCCCCGGGATGCTGAACATCCCGCCCGACACCACGGTGAACCCGGCGATGGCGGCGAGAACGCTCGCAGGAACCAGCACCCCGGTCGGCAACCACGACGCGGGCAGCAGGACCAGCAGCCCGAAGATCGCGTAGGGCAGCAGCGCTTCGCCGGGCTGCAGCACGTGGTGGGCCGCGCCGAGAAGCCCGAGGACGAGCAGCCTGCGCGCCAGCATCAGGCGGGGACGGCGGGAGCGCTGCTGGGCGCCGTCCAGGAACAGCGAGAAGCTCAGTCCGAACAGGAACGCGAACATCGGGTAGAAGTGCTGCTCCACCAGCATCCCGAGGCCGTTCGAGATGAGGTTCGACGCGCCGTACTCGGAGCCGTGGGCCATGCGGGTGATCTGCGGGATGTTGACGAGCAGGATCCCGCAGAGCGCGAAACCGCGGAGAGCGTCCCACTCGGTGACCCGGCGCGGAGCCGCTCGGCCGCTACCGGTGGGAGGGCGGAAAGGGTGTGGATCGGGGGAGGTTCGGGCCACGACCGCCCGAGCGGATTCGCTTCCTGAGGTGCTCATGACCTCTACGGTGCACCGCGGGCGCAGCTCTCCGCCTCGGCCTGCGGGCCGATCTCCATCGGCCGAAAGTCCGGAATCCCGAACCCGGCCGGTCGTCCGAGGTCTCAGCCGGTCTGGTCGGCGGTGACGGCACCGGTCGACCACGCCCACGCCGCGATCTCCACCCGGTTGCGCGTCCCCAGCTTGGACTGGATGTTGGTCAGGTGGGTCTTGACCGTCCCGAGCGAGAGGTACAGCTCGGCGCAGATCTCCTGGTTGGTGCGGCCCACCGCCACCAGCCGCGCCACGCCCAGTTCGCGCTCGGACAGCACCGCGGGCGGCGTCCGCGTCTGATCCGATGCCTCCTGGGTTTCCAGCCGGTGCAGCAGCCGGACCGTCACCGCCGGTGAGATCAGCGCGTCCCCGCGGTGCGCGGCCTCCACGGCTTCGACCAGCAGCGCCGGGCTGGCGTCCTTGAGCAGGAACCCGCAGGCCCCGTTGCGCAACGCCGCGTGCACGTAGTCGTCCTGGTCGAAGGTGGTCACCACCACCACGCGCATCGGTTCGGTGGTCGCCGGGCCGGCCAGGACCCGGGTCACCTCGAGTCCGTCGAGCTCGGGCATCCGGATGTCGACCAGGCAGACGTCCGGGCGGAGCCGCCTGGCCAGGTCGACGCACTCGGCGCCGTCGGCGGCCTCGCCGACCACCTCGATGTCCGGCCGGGCGTCGAGGATCATCCGGAAACCGCTGCGCACCAACCGCTGGTCGTCGGCGATGAGCACTCGTGTCGGGGTGTCGCTCACGCCGAAGAGTCTGGCACGCCCAGAACCGGGAAGTCGGCGGCGATGCGCCATCCGCCGTCGGGCGTGGCGCCCGCCTCCATCGTGCCGTCCACGGCGGACACCCGTTCGCGAAGTCCGACGACGCCGAACCCGCCGTGGCCGCCCACGGGCAGCGCGGCCCGCTCGACCGGCTGGGTGTTGGCGACCTCCACGCGCAGCCGGTCGCCGGTCAGGTCGATCCGCACCGACACCACCGCGCCGGGGGCGTGCCGCCGCGCGTTGGTCAGCGACTCCTGCACCAGCCGGTGCACGGAGGTCTCCACCTCGGGAGCGAGCCGAGCGCTGCGAGCGGCGGCGGCGACCGACAGCGTCGCGCGCTGGTCCTCGCCGCTGCAGAAATCGCTGACCAGCGCGGCGATCTCGCTGAACAGCTCGCCGTGGCGCCGGGGCGGGCCGTCGACCTCCCGCAGCACCCGGACCAGCCGCCGCATCGAATCGAGCGTCTCGGTTCCCGCGTCGTGGATGTCGCTCAGGATGGAGTTGATCTTCTCGGGTGCCGTGTCGCGGATGGCGCGCGCCGCGTTGGCCTGCACCACGATCCCGGTGACGTGGTGGGCGACGAAGTCGTGCAGGTCGCGCGCCAGTTCCAGGCGTTCGCCCTGACGCACCGACTCCACCGCGCGGGCCCGGCGGGAGTCGAGGACGCGCAGGTAGCAGCCCAGGCCGATCACGCCGCCTGTGGCGAAGGTGAGCAGGAACGAGAAGGTGAGCACGGAGGTGAACTCCTCCGGTTCCCAGCCGAAGGTCCGCGCAGGTCCGGTGATCACGGCGAGGCCGAGCGGCAGCGCGACCAGCGGTACCGGGATCTGCCGGCACGCCCGGCCGAGCAGGATCAGCAGGCAGATCGATTCCAGCACGCCCCAGTTGCCCTCGACCTCGGTCGTCAGCAGCATCGTGGCGGTCAGCGCCAGCGAGCCGACCGCGGCGATCCAGGAACGCCGGTTCAGCGAGAGGAACCGGTCGGGGATGAACAGCAGCAGCGCCGCGAGGGCTCCGGCGACCAGCGGCGGGATCCAGTTGTTGTCCCCGTCGCGGATGCCGTCGGAGGACTCCAGGTCCAGCAACCACACGAGCAGCAGCGCCGCGCACAACCCGGCGGTGAGCGCGTGCCGGGCGGGGCGGGGGAGGGCACTGCCCTCGGCGGGAACCTCGTTGTGCACGTCGAAAGGCTATGACATGCGGATTCCCCGCCGGATCAGCCGCGCGGACGATGCGGCGGAGCGGGGATAGGGGACGTGGGCGGTGGCCCCTACGGGTGGTGTGGTAAGGGCGCGGCGTTGGGG
>NZ_JBFAQJ010000044.1:0-52854 GCF_040677225.1 Saccharopolyspora sp. NPDC049357
GTGTCCTTACCCTAAAACCACCACCCCAACTTGTAAAAAACACACCCCCCCCGTGGGGGGCCCTTTTTCTAATTTCGCGCGAAATTTGAACGCCGCGCGCACGACTCGAATTTCGCGCGAAATTCGAAACCCACGTCGGGGACGTCACCCGGTGTGGGCGGCTTGAGGTGGAGAAAGGAGGAGCCCCCGGGGCCTGGGTTGAGTAGGGCCCGGGGGCTTCTTGGAGTGGGTTTCCGGGGCGAGCGGTGCGCGGCCCGGAGTTGTGCAGGTCAGTCGCCTCGGCGGATGGGGCCGAGGATCTCCTTCTCCTTCTGGTTCGTCACCAGGCGGATCATCGTCCAGGTCATGTTGCCCAGCGCGATGAGCTGGTCGTCCTGGAGCTGCGTGAGCGGCTGCACCTGGTGGTTGCGCAGGCTCCAGATGCGCTGGGCGAGCTGGGCCTGGTTGAGCGGCAGGCGCTGCAGCAGGACCAGGTCCGCGGTGTTGGCCGCCGTGCCGCTGCTGACCTGCGGGTGCAGGTACGGCAGCACGTACATGGTCGTCTGCCACGGCGCGCGCGGCGGGAACAGCTCCTGCGGAACGGCGCCGCCGTCGTGGATGACCAGCAGCGGGGTGTCCTCGGAGGACCGCGGCAGGTCGAACGGGGCGAGCCGGCGGATCTGCACCAGCGGAACGGGCTTGCCGTCCGGGGTTTCACCGGCGGCGCGTTCCAGCATCTTCCACGCGGCGGGACGGCCGGTCGCGATGATCACCCACGCACCGGTCGCCATGGCCCGCAGCGCGAGCTGGCGGGCCAGGTAGAGACCGCCGACGGTGACCATGCGGGTCGGCAGCGAGCGCAGGATCGACGCCGCCTGGGCCTCGCCCTGCGGGTCGGATCCGATGATCACGCCACCGCGGTCGCCGGACGGGCTGATCGCGTCCAGGGTCTCCGGTGTGACGAGGAACTCCGGTGCGACGCCCTGGCTTCCCGGAACGTCGATCGTCCTGCTTCGGCTCATGCCGCACCTCCGAGCGGCAGCGTCGCTGCGTAACCGGCCAGCTGCGAACCGCGCAGCGGCGTGAGGGTCAACCCGAGTCGGTTGCTGATGGCCTTCAACCGCGCGTCGGCGGTGTCCAGCTCGGCGGGCGTGCGGGCCGAGACCCGCACCAGACCGCGCAGACCGACCTCGTTCTCCTCACCGACCGGCGAGACCGACAGGGCGATGCTGGTGGACAGCGCCCGGATGCCGGTGAGCGCGTTGAGGCTGTCGTTCATCTGGTTCGGCCACGAGGTGATGGCGTAGCTGGAGTGGCCGACGCCACCGGCGGTGACGCCGTCCCAGCGCTCCTTGAGGCCCACCGGCCGCTGCGAACCGAGCACGCTGTGCAGTTCGGCGGACGAGATGCCCGCCTGCAGCAGCTCGTCCGGGTCCAACGGGCGGGCCGGAATTCCGCGCTGCTCCAAGGAGGAGCGCACGCGGGAGAGGGCGCCGATCAGCGCGCGCTGGGCGCCGAGGACGCCGCCGCCGCGCTCACCGATGGCCTTGGCGCACCGCTGCGGGTCGAGCCGCACGGCGATCCAGGTGGTGCGCCGGGCTGCGGCGGGAAGCCGGCCCAGCACCTCCAGGTAGGAGTTCAGCGCCGGGGAGTTCGACGGCAGGGCCGCGCTTCCCGGGTAGCAGTGCCAGATGACCTGGATCGCGTCGAGCACCACGCCGCGGTCCTCGAGGCACGGCACGAGAACGCCCAGCGGCAGGTTCGGCGCGTTGTCCACGGGGTTGAGCAGCGAGGGGGTCGGCTCGACCATCAGCACCGCGGTCCACTTGCCGTTGTGCCAGGACATTCCGACCGGGTTCCGGTCGTGGTCCTGGGTGCGGGCGATCACGAGGTCTTCGACGACCAAGCGCAGCAGCGCCACCCGGTGGTTCTCGTCCGGGCCGATGATGCCGTCGCCGTCCTTGTCCTCAGCGGGTTCGGCGACGTCGACGTTCGCCGGCTGGGAGGCGCGGGTGTGGTTGCGGCCGCGGTACTCGAGCACCAGCCCGAACCACTGCGTGAACCAGCGGCCACGACGGCGAAGCAGCGCGATGATCAAGGCCAGCAAGGCGATTCCGCCCGCGATGGACCACATGACCGGGTCTCGCGGGTTGATCAAGAAGACGCCGGCGCCGATCCCCAGGCCGACTTCGATGAGCACGATGTTGGCCGCCGGGATCCCGGCGAGCGTCACGCCGTTGATCCGCCGACGGCGCGCGCGAATCCGGGCGCGGGTCGGGTTGACGGCCCCGGGAGCCTTCGGCTGGGCCGGATGTTGTGTGGGCACGGACATCCGTTCGGTCTCTCCCCCTCGCAGGTAGGTGCGGCGGACGCGTTCGTCGGAGTTGGGCCGCGTGCAGAGAATACTGACGGAGTCCGCCGAACCGCACCCATTCGGTATATCTCAGCGACTATCCTGCGAAACCGTACCTCGGACGGGAGAGCTGTAGGCGAAGAATGGCATCAACACCCACAACGAAGTCACAGGTTCAGGCCTATCGGTTCGTGCTTCGCCGCATGGAGTCGGCGCTGGTGCGGAAAGACGCGGTGATGCTCCACGATCCGATGGGCTCGCACAAGCGGGCCACGGTCGCTGGTGCGGTGCTGGCGGCCGTCGGCGTAGTCGGGTTCCTCGTCTGGGGCCTGTTCGGCGGCAAGGGCACGGTTCCCGAACCAGGGAACATCGTCGTAGCGAAGGAGAGCGGCAGCGTTTTCGTCGTCACCTCTGACGACAAGGCGCAGAAGCGGCTGGTCCCGATGCTCAACATGGCATCGGCGAAGCTCCTGGTGATGCAGCAGGGCGGCAAGCAGGGCAGCGCGGCGGTGCCGACGACCACGGTCAAGGAAGCGGCGCTGGCGGACTTCCCGCGCGGCCCGGTGACCGGCATGGTCAACGCTCCGACCTACGTGCCGAGCGCGGACAACCCGGCGGAACCGTCGTGGGCGATCTGCGACATCGGCCAGGTGCAGGGGAATCTGAGCTCCTCGCGCGTGGAAGCGGCCACGAAGGTCGAGACGACGGTCATCGGCGGTGACGGCAACCACGGCACCGAGCTGGACCCGAAGCAGTCGCTGTTCGTCAAGGACCAGAGCTCGGGCGAGGAGTACCTCGTCTACCGGGCTCATCGGGAGAACGAGCCCAACACGCACGCGGTGAAGTCGAAGATCGCCAAGAGCGAGACCGTCGTCCGCGACGTCTTCGGTCTCAACGGCGTGACGCCGCGCACGATCAGCACCAACACGCTCAACGCCATCCCGAGCGTCCCGGAGCTGTCGGTTCCGGAGATCGAGGGTGAGGGGCAGCCCGCCTCGTACCTGACCCGCTACAAGGTCGGTGACGTGGTCAAGCGCAGCGTTCCCGGTGAGCGGGAGCAGTTCTTCGTCCTGCTGCAGGACGGCAAGCAGGAGCTGAGCGCCGAAGGTGCGGCCGCCGTGCTGCACGCGGGCAAGGTCTCCAGCCGGGACATCCCGAACGTCACCGGTGCCATCACCGACGCCAAGCCGACGGAGAACCCGCTCAACCTCGACTACTTCCCGATGTCGGTGCCGAAGCCCGTTTCCTTCCAGCAGGCCGACACGTCCTGCCTGAGCTGGAAGAACGTCGGCGGTTCGCAGGTGATCACGATCACGCTGAACAAGGGCACCCCGGCGACCAAGCCGGCGGTGAAGCTGGCCCAGTTCGACGGTTCGGGCCCGCAGGTCGACTACTACTACGGCGCGGCGGGCAAGGCGGCCGTCGTGCGCGGTACGTCCAACGAGGCCGGTGCCGAGAGCGGCCCGATCTTCCTGGTCTCCGACCAGGGCGTGCAGTACGGCGTCAAGGACCTCGCCACCGCGCAGGGTCTGGGCATCGCCAAGAGCGCCGGTGACATCAAGGCGGGTCCGTCGTGGCTGATGCGGAGCCTTCCGCGCGGCGACTTCCTCGACCCGGCCGCCGCGAGCGTCACCTACGACTCGGTCCCGGTCATGCCGGGCGGCGTGAACCGCCCCGCCCCGAAGCCGCAGGCCGGAGGAGCCGCCGGAGGCTGATTCGCGCGGGTGAGGTGGGGAGTTTCAGCGGAAACCTCTCACCTCCCCCGGGAACCGAACCGCCGGTTTCGAACGTCCGAGGGAACGAGCAAACCGCCCGCAGCCACGGTGAGCTGCGGGCGGTTTGTCTTGGAAGCGAGATCCGATCTTGGAGGTGGGCGGATGTCGGGGATCAGGATCGACATCGAGTGGCTGTCGACCCACGCGCGGCAGGTGAAGGAGGCCGGTGAGGACATCACGACCGGCCGGGCGAAGCTGGCGGAGGCGGAGCTCACCGGTGCGTCGTTCGGCGAGATCGGCCGGAAATCCGGTGCGCCCGAGGCGTATCAGCAGCTGTGCGAGCAGCTGCTCGACCGGCACCGCAAGGCCGCCGAGACGCTGACCGGCGCGGGCGACGAGCTGCGCGCGGTGGTCGACCACCACTCCGTCGGCGACGACGACAGCGCTGTTGGCCTGCGCAGACAGGAGGCGTGACGATGTCGACCGAGCACCAGCACTACCTCGCGGGCATCGCCGAGGAGCTCGACGTCCCGTACTTCTCGCCCAGGGCCGTCGACGAACTCGTCGGCAGGCCGGAGGACTTCCGCGCGGCGGCCCAGGTGTGGCGCGAGGCCGCCGCGGTCGTCGAGCAGTCCTCCGGTGACGTGGACGGCAAGCTGGGCGGGATCGACACGGCGTGGCAGGGCGCGGACGCGGAGGCGTTCGTCGCGCACGTCCGCGACGCCGGGCTGGCGGGCAAGGACCTCGCCGATGCGATGACGGGACTCGCCGACGCCCTGGACCACACCGCGGAAGGCGTCGGTGCGCAGGAACGACGCCTGAACGAGCTGGTCGCCAGGACCGCCGACGACGTCAGGGCGGCCATGACCGCCGCCGACGCCGAGCGCGCCCGCAAGCACCTGGCTGACCTCGCCGAACCCGCCCGCGAGCTCCTGGAGTCCATCGCGGACTACTACATGGCCTTCACCCGGCTCTGCGACGACATGGCCGGAGTCGCGACCCGCGAACCCGGCCGCTGGGAGGCCCAGGCCCCGGCCGCGGTCTCCGCTGGAACTCCGGTCGCCCCGGGGATTTCCGAGAGCGCGGGGACGGCGGATCCCACCGAGGCCACGGCGCCCGCCGGAACCGCTGCGGCGTCGGCGGAGTCCGAAGAGGACCAGTCCGGTTCCGGTGCCGCTGCGGGCGGGATCGCCGCGGGCGCTGCCGTGGGAGCGGCAGGCGTCGGCATGGGCATGATGCCGATGGGCATGATGGGCGGGATGATGGGGCAGCGAGGTGGCGGCAACCAGGAGCGCCAGAACTCCTCCCGCCTCAAGTCCAACCCGGACGAGCTCTTCGGTGCCCAACCGGAGGTGCCCCCGGCGGTCTTCGGCGAGCCGGCGAAGTCCCAGCAGCCCCAGGCGGATCAGAAGCCCCAGGAGCCGCAGGCGGCCCCGGGGAAGCTGGACTTGCCCTCGACCCTGCAACCGGCACCGCCGAAGCCCTCGATCGATGAGGTCCTGGCTCCCAAGGCGGACTCCAAGCCGAAGCCGGAAGCGGGCACCGCGGGCGTCGGAGACGCCCCACCCCCGAAACCCCGAGGCTGATCCGCTCGTCGTCCCCGAGGGCAGCGAGCGGTTCTGGTCTGAACTGACCAGGTAAAACGGGCTTTGATCATGGCCGGTTCAGACCAAAACCGCCCGCTGCCGCAACACCCCCGCCGAGAAGTGGGGGGTGTTGCGATGTTTGGGCGGGATGTACGTTATGGGGCGCGCAGTGTGGATGTGAGAAAGGGCCGTCTCCCCAAGGGGAGACGGCCCTTTCTCTGTCGTGCGAAGCGGAGGTTCGGCCTCAGCGGTTCTGGCGGGCCCGAGCGCGCACGCTGCGGACCGCGTTGGCGAGGAACGCAGTGAAGACGATGCCCGCGATTCCCGCTCCCGCACCGCCGATGGCGACGATGATGGCCGGGAAGTCCTTCTGCTGCAGGGCATCCGCCGCGAGACGCGTCTGCTTCTTCGGCGGCGCCTGCTTGCCGTGCTCGGCCGGGACCACGTCCTGCATCGCGGCCATCGGGTCGATCATGCCGTAGCCGACGATGTCGTTGCGCCCGTTGACGCCGCCCGGGTGCAGAGCGGTGGTCTTGATCCGCTCCATGACCTGGGCCGCCGACATCGTGGGGAACTTCTGCTTGATCAGCAGAGCCAGCCCGGACACGTACGGAGCCGCGAAGCTCGTGCCCTGGATCGGGGCCATCTTCCCCTGCTCGCCTTCGGAGATCTGGCTGACCAGACCGTTCCCGCCGTTGCCGGGGTCGAGCGCGATCAGGTTCTCGCCGGGAGCCGCCACGTCGACCCAGGGGCCAGGGACGGTGAACTCCGACGGCGCACCCTGCTGGTTCAGCGAGGCCACGGTGAGCACCTCGTCGTCGAACCACGCGGGCAGCACGGCCGTCGACGGACTGCCGGGCGAGTTCTTCTGGCAGTTCCCGCCGACGTTGCCCGCAGCGGCGACGATCACGATGTCCTGGTTGTAGGCGTTCTTGACGGCGTTGTGCAACATCTGGTTGCCGTAGTCGTCGTACTTGCTCGCCTGCGCGATCGGCTGGCACGAGGACTGCGAGATGTTGATGACCTTCGCACCTCGCGCGGCCGCGAGGTTGATCGCCTGCGCCATGGTCTCGGTGGTGCCGACCGTGGCGTTGGTCTGGTCGTCGACGAAGAGGTTGGACGTCTGCCGGATCGACAGGATCGTCGAGTCCGGCGCCACACCGACATAGCCGGTTTCACCGCTCGGGTCGGGATCGGCGGAGATGACGCCGGCCACGATCGTTCCGTGCCCGTCGCAGTCCTGCGTGCCCCGACCGTCCGATGTGATCGACGTGCCGCCGGGCACGACCGCGCCCAGCCGCGGGTGGCTGTTCACCCCGGTGTCGATCACGGCCACCGTCTCGTTGGCCCCGGTGTATCCCAGCTCGTGCGCCCGCTCGTAGCCGAGGACCAGCTGGCTCCAGGGCTTCTCGGGGATCGTGCTGCCGGGACTGCCGTTCATGCAGCCTTGCTTCTGCGGGAAGTTCTGCGGCTTGAGCGACGTCCCGGTCTGCTGGCTCGGATCCAGTGGAGGCGGTCCCACCTGCTGCGCGATGGCCGGGGCCATCGGTCCGCTGAGCCCGAGGACGCCCACCGCGGCGCACAGCGCGAGTCCGCGCCGTGCGCCGCGAGAGCGCGGGTGCTTGAAGCCCATGTGCGAGGTCCCTCTTAGAAGTTCAGGTTCAGGTCGCGGATGGCCATGTAGAGGTCCATCGCGGCCAGCGCCAGCGGGAGCACCAGGGCGATCAGGACGGCTTCGAGGATGTCGACCATCCGGCGCTGAACCGGCGAGAACCGGCGGTTCGGGAACACCACGCCGAAGATCACCGCGAGGCCGCCGAGGATCAGCAGCGGCGGGAACACGGCCGCCACGTACACCGGGTTGTCGGCGACCTGCGCCAGCAGTCCGACGGCGATGCCCGCCGAGGCCAGCAGACCGTTGAACAGCAGGGCCAGCGCCTGGCTGCCGTTGGCGTAGTTGCGGCCGCGCAGCAGCAGGACCGCGGCGACGACGACGGCGAACGCCGAGCCCCAGATGGGGTTGGTCGCGGCGGCGACCATGGCACCGATGGCCGCGACGACGCCGCAACCGATGATCAGACCGGTCATGTACTGGTGGGCCAGTCCGGTCTGCCGCTCGATCATCCGGTAGTCGGGGAACCCGGAGTCCTCCTTGAGGTCCTCCGCGCTGCCCGGAACGTGCGGCAGCGGCAGCTTCGACAGCTGGATGGTGATGCGCGGCAGCAGGGAGATCCCGGCCAGCGCAACGGCACCGGCGCCTGCGGCGACGCTGGAGGCGCTGACCTGCGTGAAGATCGTCGCGACGGCGAAGGCGATGGTGCCGAAAGCACCGGCCGTGGCAGCTGCGATGAAGGTCACGATTCCCGCGCCGATCACCATGATCGAGATCGAGGCGAAGATGAACGCCAGCGCGCTGCCCAGCAGCAACCGCGGTTCCAGCGTGTTGCCGGGAACCATGTTGAAGCCGGCCACGAACGCCATCGGCAGACCACCGGCACCGGCGATCACGGTTCCGGTCGTGGAGGCCGCGTAGGCGCGGGTGACCACCGAGCCGATGCCGGTCGCGAAGATCGCGATGACCATCGCGGTCACGGCCGCCGCCAGCTGGAACACGACCGCGGTGGTGCCCTGGATGGTGGTCGGGTGCAGCATCCCGGCGGGACCTGCGAGCCCGAGAGCCGCGGCTGCGGTGAGGAGGCCCAGCGCGCCGGCGGTGTGGCCGACCTTCGCGGAGGTCTCCTTGGTCCACGGCCGGTAGCTGCCCGGTTCCGCCTCCGCGAGCGCGTCGACGACGTCGTCGTAGAGCGGCGGCGGCGGGTCGTCAGACCGGCGGCGCAGTTGCAGGATGTCGCCGTCGACAACTCCCTGCGAGGACAGCGACTGACTCGGATCGAGGGCCGCGCTCTCACCGAGCTTGGCCAACACCCAGCCGCCGTGCCGCGAACCGCCGTCCGGGGTCATCTCGCGGGCCATATCCAGCAGCATCGGCAGCAGGTCCGCCACCGATACGTCTGAAGGCAGCGCCAGGTCGATACGAGTTGTAGGCGCCACCACCGTCACGCGGCTGAACACCGTGGTCCCGGTCGCCACTTGGGCCCCCTACTCCCTGAAGTTGATTGCCTTGCATTCGTTTGTCGAGGGCTCGATCCAACCAAGGCCGGGTTTTCTTGTCGAAACCCACCCGCCCGATCGGAGAGCGCCCCTAGTATGGCCACACCGACCGTCCACGGGTGACGGGTTTGGCGGAACTCGTGTCAACTACTTGGTATCTGGTTGGTCACGCTGAGCCGGACCCCGTTATCCAGAGCTGCGCGGCAGTGAACAATGCTGGCTGCGAGTTCGACGAGCACCGGAGGTCTTCTGGTGTTTTCAGGCACGTCTGAGAAAGGTTGTTGCGTCCGGTGAGCACGCTGCAGTTCAAGCGAACGCCACGCCTGGCCGCTCCCAGGCCACCGGGCGGGGAGGTGCACCTCGAACCACCGCCGGAGATTCCGCGGGCGATCCCGGGAAACATCGTTCAGAAGGTCCTGCCGGGCCTGATGATCGTGGCGTCCCTGGGAATGATGGCCTTCATGTTCACGCGGGCCCAGAACAACCCGATGATGATGATGATGCCGATGATGATGCTCATCTCAACATTCGGGATGATGGCCGGTGGTGGCCGGGACGGCAGTCAGAAGAAGGCCGAGATGGACGAGGACCGCAAGGACTACCTGCGGTACCTCGGCCAGATGCGCGACCGCGCCCGCGAGGCGGCGGACGAGCAGCGCTTGGCCCGTGAGTGGGTGCACCCCGATCCGCAGACCCTGTGGTCGCTGGCGGCCGGCAGCCGCCGGATGTGGGAGCGCCGCCCCAACGACAACGACTTCTGCCAGGTCCGCGTCGGCCGCGGTTCGCAGCGGTTGGAGACCCGTCTGGTCCCGCCGCAGACCGGCCCGGTCGACGAGCTGGAGCCGATCACCACGCTCGCGCTGCGCCGCTTCGTGCGCGCGCACTCGCTGGTGCAGGACCTGCCGATCGCGACGTCGCTGCGCGGTTTCGCCGCGGTCGGCCTGCAGGGCGACAAGGAGCAGGTGCGCGGTCTCGCTCGCGCGATGATCTGCCAGCTGGCCACGTTCCACACGCCCGAGGACGTGATCATCGCGGTCGCCAGCTCCGGCCAGGCGCGTCGCGAGTGGGAGTGGGTGAAGTGGCTGCCGCACGCGCAGCACCCCACCGAGACCGATGGCATCGGCCAGATGCGGCTGATGGCGGGTTCGCTGGCCACGGTCGAGAGCATGCTCTCCGAGCAGCTGGCCGACCGTCCGCGCTTCCAGCGCAACGCGGCTCCGCCGGACGGTCAGCCGCACGTGGTGATCCTGATCGACGACGCCGAGATCAGCCGTGAGGAAGCCCTCTACGTCGAGGGCGGCCTGGCGGGTGTCACGATGATCGACCTGTCCGATCTGCTGGGTCCGCTCACGGCTCGCCGCGGCATGCGGATGGTCGTGGAGGAGGACCGCATCGGTGCCCGCGGTGGTTCCGGTGTGGAGTGGTTCGGCAAGCCGGACACGCTGACCGAGGAAGAAGCGACGTCGCTGTCCCGCCAGCTGGCCCCGTACCGGGTCGCCGGCGGTCCGGCCCTCGACACCGACTCGGGCAGCTACGAGCCGCTGACCACGCCGCTGAACTACATCGAGCAGCTGGGTCTGGCCGGTGACGTCGTCACCTTCGACCTCAACGAGGCGTGGCGCCCGCGTCCCACCGACGACCTCTACAAGGTCGCGATCGGCCCTGGTGAGCAGGGCGAGATCGTGCACCTGGACATCAAGGAGACCGCCTCGGGCGGTATGGGTCCGCACGGTCTGTGCATCGGTGCGACCGGTTCCGGTAAGTCGGAGTTCCTGCGCACGATCGTGCTGGGCCTGATGGCCACGCACTCCTCGCAGATGCTCAACTTCGTGCTGGTCGACTTCAAGGGTGGCGCGACGTTCAACGGGTTCGACACCCCGCACGTGTCGGCGTCGATCTCCAACCTGGAGGGCGACGGCTCGCTGATCGACCGGATGCAGGACGCGCTGGCCGGTGAGATGAACCGCCGCCAGGAGGTTCTGAACAAGGCGGGCGCGAAGAACGTCTGGGACTACCGGAAGATGGCCGAGGCGGGCGATGAGCACGCGCAGGAGCCGCTGCCGGCGCTGTTCGTGGTCATCGACGAGTTCTCCGAGCTCCTCTCGCAGCAGCCGGAGTTCGCCGAGCTTTTCGTGATGATCGGTCGACTGGGTCGTTCTCTGCAGGTCCACCTGCTGCTGGCTTCGCAGCGCCTGGAAGAGGGCAAGCTGCGCGGTCTGGACTCGCACCTGTCCTACCGGATCGGTCTGAAGACGTTCAACGCCGCGGAATCCCGTGCGGCCATCGGTGTTCCGGACGCCGCCGACCTGCCGGCCACCGGTGGTCACGGTTACCTCAAGCACCCCAACGGCATGGACCGCTTCCGCGCGGCCTACGTCTCCGGCCACCTGCACCAGACCAGTGGTCGTCGCCCGACGATGCTGGGCGGGGCCTCGCCGGTGACCGGCGAGAAGATGCCGCGCTACTTCATCCCGGACTTCATCGAGAAGCCCCCGGAACCGGAGACGTCGGACGAGCCGGAGGTCAAGGAAGAGGCGCAGGAGCCGGAGTACACCGACTTCCAGATCATCGTCGACAAGTTCAAGAAGCTGGCCGCGCCTCCGGCGCACCAGGTCTGGCTGCCGCCGCTGGACGCTCCGGCCACTCTGGACACCCTGCTGCCGCCGCTGCAGTCCACCGACGACCGCGGCTACACCGCCGCCGGTTACTCGGGAAGCTCCCGGTTGCAGATCCCGATCGGCATCATCGACGTTCCGTACCACCAGCGCCAGGACGCGATGACCCTGGACCTGTCGGGTCAGGGTGGTCATGGTGCTGTGGTCGGTGGTGTGGGTTCGGGCAAGTCGAACACGATCCGGACGATCATCGCTTCGGCTGCGTTGACGCACACGCCGCAGGAGATGCAGTTCTACTGCGTTGATCTCGGTGGTGGTTCGCTGACCACGCTGCGGGGTCTGCCGCACGTGGGTGGTTACGGTTCGCGTCGTGACCCGGACACGGTCCGCCGGTCGATCGCCGAGCTCAAGGCGGTGCTGGCCGAGCGAGAGGGCCGGTTCCAGCAGCACGGCGTCGAGGGCATGAACGACTACCGCAACCGCAAGCGTCGCGGTGAGTTCGACGACGACCCCTACGGTGACCTGTTCCTGGTGATCGACGGGTGGCGGGCGTTCCGCGAGGAGTTCGAGACCCTCGAGCAGGACGTGCTGAACCTGGCGTCCAACGGTCTTGCCTTCGGTGTGCACGTGTTCATCACGGCCACCCGGTGGGCGGAGATCCGGCCGGCGATGAAGGACCTGATCCAGACGCGCATCGAGCTGCGGCTGGGTGACCCGAGCGAGTCGGAGATCGACCGCAAGGCGGCGGTGAAGGTCCCGCAGGGCCGTCCGGGTCGCGGTATGCACGAGTCGAAGCTGCACTTCCTGACGGCGTTGCCGCGTGTGGACAGCGAGAAGATCGGCGATCGGATCGCGGTCGAGGTGCAGGCCGCCGAGGACGAGCGGCGTCCGGCCCGGATGGGCTGGGAGCTCTACAACGACGACGTCTCCGAGGGCGTGGCCGACCTGGTCAACCGGGTCAAGAGCTCCTGGAAGGGGCGTCCGGCCCCGCAGGTGCGCCTGCTGCCGGAACTGCTGCCCTACCAGCAGCTGCCGCGTCCGGAGCAGCAGCCGAACCCGAAGCTGGTGCCGATCGGCATCAACGAGGACGGCCTGCACCCGGTGTACCTGGACTTCCGCGCCGAGCCGAACTTCTACGCCTTCGGCGAGCGGGAATCGGGCAAGACCGCGCTGCTCAAGACGATCGTGCGCGGCATCACCGAGCGCTACACCCCCAAGGAAGCGCTGATCCTGCTGGTCGACTACCGGCGTTCGATGCTGGGCTTCCTCAACTCCCACCTGCTGGAGTACTCGGTCGGCGCCGATCAGCTCAAGGGCAACGTCAAGGACGTCTGCGCCTCGCTGAAGAAGCGACTGCCCGGACCCGACGTCACGCAGGAACAGCTGCGCGACCGCTCCTGGTGGAAGGGCCCGGAACTGTTCGTCGTCGTCGACGACTACGAACTGGTCGCACCGCAGGGCAACAACCCGCTGGCCCCGCTGGCGGAGTTCATCCCGCAGGCCGCCGACGTGGGTCTGCACGTCATCCTGGCCCGCAACTCCGGCGGTGCGGGACGCGCGTTGTACGAACCGCTGATCGGCAAGATGCGCGAAACGTCGGCCCCCGGCCTGGCGATGAGCGCGAACAAGGACGACGGTCAGCTGGTCGCCAACATCAAGTCCCGCCAGCTGCCCCCGGGTCGAGGCACCCTCGTCAGCCGCACCCTCCGCGGCGGCCCGCAGATGATCCAAACAGCCATGATCACCGAACAGCAGCAGTGATCAGAAGCTGAAGAAGCCTCCCCCCGAACCAGCTTCGAGGGGAGGCTTCTTGCTGCGCTAGGGGCGTGACGCGGCTGCGGGTGGGTTGTCGGTGAGGTGCTTCCAGCAGTCCATGCAGGTGGGTTCGAGGATCCAGGCGATCTCGTTGAGGTCGTGGAGCTTCGCCGCCTCGACTTCGGCCCCGCAGTAGGCGGTCGCGGTCTCCTCGGCGTCGAGCTTGGTCGCGGCGACCGGAAAGGCGTGTCGCTTCCCGGGAACGGGCCGCCACACGTAGGTCAGGTATTCAGGCATCGGAACTCCCCAGTGAGTTGGATTTTGGCAAGATTGCCAGTGGTGCTCCAACTGATCAATTACACGAAAGAGGGAGGTCAGAAAGGCCCTTCGTCGCTCGTAAGCTGTCGCTATGGCCGACACACCAAGGGCACGCGCGCTCGCGAAGGAACTCCGCGCCGCACGATTCGCGACGGGACTGACCGCGCGAGAGCTCTCGCGAATGCTGGGCTGGTCCGAGGCGAAGGTCAGCCGGCTCGAAACAGCCCGCCGGGGCATCCACGTCGAGAGCGTCGAGGCGATCCTCAAAGCCCTGAAGGTGAACCGCTCCGAGCGCGAACGCCTCGTCAAGCTGGCCCGCGAGATCCGGGAGCCCGCCTGGTGGGAGGTCGGCCGCGAGATTCCCGAACAGCTGACCGCGCTCCTCGACGCCGAACAGCGCGCGAAGCGCATCACGAGCGTGCAGCTCAACCTCGTTCCCGGGCTTCTGCAAACCCGCGAGTACACCCGGCAGATCATGACGTCGTCCGAGCTGGATGACGACACCGCTGACGCTCGGGTCGAGATCCGCATGAAGCGGCAAGAAGTCCTGCATCGACGCAACATCGTTCGGTTGCGCGCTTTCCTCGACGAGGCCGTGTTCTTCCGGCCGATCGGAGGATCGCTCGTCATGGCCGAGCAGATGCGCCACCTGCTCAAGGTCAGCGAGAGCAGCAACGTCGAGATCCGCGTTCTGCCGCGGACGATCGGAGCGCACGCGGGGATGAGCGGTGCGTTCCTGCTGTTCGAGTTCGATCGATCGAGGCCCGTGGTCCACATCGAGGCCCGCAGGTCAGGTGCGTTCATCGACGCCCCGGAGGACGTCGGCCTCTTCCTTGGTTCAGTCGAAACGTTGGAATCTCAGGCCTCTGATCCGGGCGCCTCGCGCGCGATAATTCTCTCGTACCTGGAGAAGTACGAGAGCGAGGCGACATGACTAGCGAGTTAGTCGGCTGGAAGAAGTCCTCCTACAGCGGGGTCGAAGGGGACTGCGTCGAGGTCGCGGCGGCGCCGGAGATCGTCGGGGTCCGGGACTCCAAGGATCGAGACGGCGATGTGCTGGTGTTTCCCCAGCAGAGGTGGGCCGACTTCCTCGCGGGACTACGCCGTTCTCGTTGACCGCTTGGGCTGATCGGCTGTTGTGTGAGCTACCTCCCGTGAATCCCGCCCCACGGCATGTCACTGACTTGTACCCTCTGCGTTCGTGATCGCTCGGTTGAGTGACGTTCATGATCACGAACGTGGAGGGGGCTCTCGATGACCACCGGGATGGAAGGCTTGGCCGCCGGCGCCTCAGCGCTGCAGGGGCAGTCGCAGGGTCTCCGTGCTGCGGTCGACAACGGTCAACTCGTCATGGACCCGGAACGAGCCGAAGCGGTCGCCAAGGTCTACGAGGAGAAGGCGGACGACTTCCGCCACTTCTTCCGAGACGCGCAACGTCTGATCACGTCCAACGCCTACGGCGATTGCTTCATCGGGCGCGACTTGGAGAAGAAGTTCAACGAGAAGGTTCGAGGGCAGGCAGGCTCGGACGCAGGACTCCTGCCGATCCTCCGCAAGATGGAGGAGATCCTTCGCGATATGGCTCAGGCGTACCGGGATTCCGCGCGTGAGATGCAGAATACCGACGACGAGAACGCTCGAAATCTTCCGAAAGTCTGATCTGATGGTGGGTATGCGCAAGGCGACTATGAGCAGCGTGCTGTTCGCTGCGACGGCGTTGTTGATCGCTGGATGCTCGGGTGGTCAGAGCACCCCTGGCCAGCCGACTGGGGAGGCGGGCAGCGGCGCTCTGAAGAGCTTTGATCCATGCACGGCGTTGTCCCCGGACCAGGTGCAGGCTTTCGGCGCTTCCGTCCCAGGGCAACCGAGTGACCTCGGGACCGGTGAAGTCGGCTGCGACTTCCAGGGTGAAGACCTCGAGTTCGGTGTGCTGAAGGCCGAGACGAACGGCGAGGCGTTCTGGCAAGGCCAGCGCGACCAGTTCGACCAGTTCACGCCCAACCAAGTGGGTTCGCACAGCGGGTTCGCCGGTATCGCCATCGGAGGCAAGGGCTTGGGGGGCTGCCGTCAGATCATGTACGTCGGTTCTGGCTCTGTGATCGTCGACATCACCTACAGCTCGGACCAGATGCCGAGCGATGAGGAAACCTGTGGCAAGGCCAAGGAAATCGCGCAGGCCGTCGAATCGAAGCTGCCCAAATAGGCACTGTCCAGGGGGAACGACATGGGGAACGGGTTCACCGAATTCGTCGGCGGCGTCGCCTCGTCAGCCGGTGATGTGTTCGTCGGCGCTGTCGGTGGTGAGACCTCCGCGCAGGAGGAAGCTCGGCTGGCACGCGAGGAAGCTGCGAAGAACGGGCGCCAGGAGTTGAAGGCGCTCACCAAGGAACAGCGGAACCTTGATCTCGGTGGTGGCCACGACCCCGCGTCGATCACTCAGCAGGACAATTGGAAGAACTGGGACCAGGCCCGTCTTGCCGAGAAGCTGAAGCCCTCGCTGAACGTTGAGGCGATCAACCGCTCTGGGCAGGGCTGGGAGAAGCTCGGTCAGAAGATCGCAGAATCGCTCGGTGACCTCGACCAGAAGGCTCGTGCCGCCGCTGGTGACGGGATGCGCGGTCAGGCGGCCGAGGCCGGGTTCAACGCGTCGAAGCCGCTGCAGGAGTGGGGTCGTGCCTTCGGCGACTCGGTGCGCGGAACGGGGCTGAAGATCCAGGAAGCCGGGGTCGCCGCCGAGCAGACCAAGGCGTCGCTGCAGCCGCCCGCCGGGTACGACACGACTCGCGGTGTGATCGCGACCGCGATGGGACCGGCCGGCGGTCTGATGGACGGCGCCGCGCAGATGCGCGAGCAGCAGGAAGCCGATCAGCAGGCTCGGCAGGTCGCGGAGAACGTCTACGGCAAGGGCTACCAGGCCGTCGACACGAGCACTCCTACGTTCCCGCCGCCGGTGAACCCGCTGGCCCCTCCGCCGCCTCCGCCTGGTTCGGGTGATCCCGGCGGTGGTGTACCCGGCGGGTCCGGTTCGGGGTCCGGTGGCGGCGGTTACTCCGGCTCGTCGGTCGGTGGTTCCGCCGGGGGCTCCTCCGGTGGTTCGTCTCCTGCTCAGAGCAGTTCGCAGTGGGCTCCGTCGACGCCGAACGGTCCTGGTGCCGGTGGCGGCACGCCGCCCGGGGCGAATCCCGGTCCGGGCGGGCCGTCGGCCGGGTTCGTCGGTGGGATGCCGCCGGGTGCCGGTGCGGGTGCTGGCGGTCGTGGTGCCGGCGGCATGGGCGGTGCTCGCGGTGCGGGCGCAGGCATGGGTGCCGGTGGCAAGGCCGGTGCCGGCATGGGCGCTGGTGGCCGGGCCGGGATGGGCGGTCTCGGCGCGGGTGCCGGTGCGGGCGCTGCGGGTGCGGGTGCCGCTGGTCGTGGTGCCGCGGGTGCCCCCGGAGCCGGTGCCGGTGCGGGTCAGCGCGGCCAAGGCGAAGAGGACAACGAGCACGAGCGTCCCTCCTGGCTCGAAGAGCAAGAAGACATCTGGATGGACGACATGCCGAAGACCGCGCCTCCCGTTTTCGGCGAGTGACGAGCGGTTCCGGCGTAGCTGGGGGAGGAAAGCGTGTCCGAGCGTTGGCTGCTGCCACCGCTGTGGTTCGACCTGTGCTGGGAGATCGGCGGGTTCGACGAGTACCCGTTCCCGATCTCCGTCCGCTCGCACGGTGAGACGCTCGAAGAGCGTGCCGTGCTGCGTCAGCGCAGCCTTCCCGAGCTGCAGAAAGCCGGTCTGCTCGGGCAGAACGGCCTGACCCAGCGCTTCGCCGAAGTCCTCGGGCAGCTGGCGAAACCGGGCTTGTGGATCGAAGGGCTGTGGATGCCCGACGACACCGCCGAATCCCCGTTCAGGCTGCTGTCGGTGGCCATTGAGCAGGGCGCTCTGCTGCTCGTCCAGCAGTCCGGCGACACCGAGAACTACGGCGGTGACCTGCGGATCTCGGTGCTGCCGCGAACCTCGGTGGGGGCCGCCGCGGTGCAGGGCATGCCGCCCGCGCCCGTGGGCAAACGTCCCCGTCTGGCGGTCCCGTCGGCCGATCTGGCTGCTCAGAAGCCGTCGGACGACTTCGAGAACATCGACCACATGCAGTCCGCGGGTCCGCGCAAAGCACCGGCCGCCGAGACCCTCCGCGCCTTCGTCGAGGCCAAGCACCACCGGGACGGCCAGTTCACGGCCAACCTCCGGGACCGCCTGGGCAGGACCCACCGCTCCACGGTCCTCAAGTGGTTCGACGCCCCGGAACCGGACGGCCGCTACGGCCTCACCCAACAACAACGCCCAGGCGTCGGCCCGGAGATCGTCCTAGCAGGCCTGGGCGCCCCGGAACTGACCGCAGCCCTCGAAAACCGAGTAGCAGAAGTCCGCACCCAAGCCAAGAACTGACCCACCCCCGAACCCCCCACCCTCCCACCAGCGGTTTCCCTCCGAACCCCAAATTCCAGCGGAACCCAGACCCCGGATTCCAGCGGAACCCAGACCCCGGATTTCAGTGGAACTCGGACCCCGGATTTCAGTGGAAATCAGGCACCGGGCTTCAGTGGAACTCGGGCACCAGGCTTCGGGCCCCGGCGTTCAGGGACCGGGCGTTCAGGGACCGGATTTCAGTGGAAATCGGGGACGGGGTTTCAGTGGAAATCGGGGTCCTGATTTCCACTGAAATCCGAGACTTCACCCGCTCAGGTGGGCCCGGGTGGTGTGTCGGGGACGTGGGGAACGGCCGGGGTTGGTGGTGGAGCGGTCGTGGGTGGTGCGGGGGCGGGGTCTGTCCGCGTCAGGTCAGGTCGGGTCTGCGTTCGCAGGTGTGGTGGGTTGCCTCTCACCCGGTCGATCACCCAACGTCGTCGGCTGATTGCGGGAGGATGTTGGTGCGGCGGTGGCGGGTGGCTCTAGGGTGCTTCCCCGGGGGGACGGTGCCGCCGGTACGGCGGGCCGGATGACGACGTCGCCGCCGACGCGCGCTTCGGCGACGGTGAATGGAGTTCTGGGTGTCCCTGCACGTCTCGATCGACTTCGGCACATCGAGCACATGCACGGTGGTCTCGGTCGGCGGTGCCGAGCCACAGGTGGTCGTCATCGACGGGCAGCCGTTGGTGCCCTCCGCGGTGTTCGCCGCAGCCGACGGCACGCTGTTCGTCGGTCACGAAGCCGAACGCCAGGCCGCGGTCGATCCCGCTCGCTTCGAACCGCACCCCAAACGTCGCATCGACGAGGGTGAACTGCTGCTCGGCAGCACCGTGCTCAAGGTCGGCGACGTCATCAGGGCAGTGCTGCACCGCGCGGTCGGTGAGGCCCGCCGCTTCGCGGGCGGGGCCGCCGTCGACCTCCTCGTCCTGACCCACCCCGCCGACTGGGGTTCCGTGCGCGCCGCCGAACTCCGGCAGGCCGCCGCCGGCCTGGGCAAGGAGATCGTCCTGGTGCCCGAACCGGTCGCCGCGGCCGTCTTCCACTCGGCGGGCAACGGCCTGCCCGACGGAGGCGCGCTGGCCGTCCTCGACCTCGGCGGCGGCACCGTCGACGCATCCGTGGTGCGCAAGCAGGGCGCGTCCTTCCAGGTCCTGGCCACCAAGGGCGAACCGAACTTCGGCGGCGCGGACATCGACCAGCTGCTGCTGGAGCACGTCGGCAAGCTCGTCGGCACCGCTGATCCGGACGCGTGGCGCAAGCTCGTCGAGGGCCGCGAGATGCCCGATCGGCGACGTCGCCGCGTGCTGCGGCAGGACGTGCGCGGCGCGAAGGAGACGCTGTCCCGCCACGCCTACACCGACGTCCCCATGCCGCCGCCGTTCGCCGACGCCCACGTCACCCGCGCCGACCTCGAGAAGCTCACCGCCGCACCGCTGGCGAAGGCAGCAGAGCTGGTCCTGGCGACGCTGCGCGACGGGCACGTCCCGCGCGGGCAGCTCGCCGGGGTGTTCCTCGTCGGCGGTTCCAGCCGGATCCCGATGGTGGCGCGACTGATCCACGAGCGCACCGGCGTCGTTCCGGCGACCCTCGATCAGCCCGAAACCGTGGTCGCCCGAGGCGCTTTGCGCGCCGTGCGGCTCGATCCCGGGCGCAGCGGCGGCTTGGCTCCCACCGGCACCTGGGCGGGCACGACCGTCCGCGACTACCCGTTGCCGGGGCACCAGCCCACCAGGGGCGAGGCGCCGAGCCGCCCCAGGCCGGCGGTCATGACCGGCGACGAACCGACCCGCCCGGTGACCAAGCCCCCGAAGCTCAAGCGCAAGCGGAAGGCGCCGTGGCTGGTCGGCGCCGGGGCCGTGGTGCTGGTGGCGGCGGCCGGAGCGGCCGCCCTGCTGCTCACCGGCAACCGGCCGCAGGCCGATCCGCTCGTGCCCGCGCAGCAGATGTCCGGTTACGACTACCACTTCTCCTACCCGGGGAGCTGGCGTCCGGCGGGCGGTGACCCGGCGAAGTTCCAGACGCTGGTCGCGCCCGGCGACGGGCCGCAGGGATCGCTGGTCGCCGTCGAGGAGGGGCGGCTGACCTTCGACACCGACGGCGACCGCAATCGGGCGGTGCAGCTGTTGCGCGGCGAGTACGAGAAAAGCGTTGCGGCGGGCGAGAAGTTCTCACTGTTCACGCCGTCCACCAGCTTCGCGGGCCGGGACGTCGTGTACTACCGGGAAACGCTGCCGGAGGCGACCGTCGAGTGGTACACGCTGTACAAAGGTCAATTCAAAGTGAGCGTGGGCTGCAAGTACGGACCGCAGGGGAAGGACGATGTCGTTCGCGCTTGCGAACAGGTCGTGGGATCACTCGGGATCGGTTGATGCATTTGCGAACGGACTCCGTTCGGCCGAACCACGTTTCAGGTTTTCGCAACCGCAAAACCCGTGTTGACCTGCTGGTTCCCGTTTTTGCGTTTACAACAGCAACGGCTTGCCGAGAAATCCAGGACAACAGGGAACCGGACGTGGCAATGTCTGCGTCGCAGGTTCATCAGAGCTTGATACCGAGTTTGAAGGGGGTCATCCAGAGATGGCTGGAATTGGTGCGGACACCGAGGCGATCCAGCAGGCGTCGGTTGACATCGACGAGGCGCGCAACGCGGTCGAGCAGGCGCTGCAGCAGCTGCAGGGTCAGCTCGAGGGCCCGGTGCAGAACTGGAAGGGTGCCGCCGCCGACGTCTTCCGCAAGCTGATGGAGCAGTACGAGCAGAGCGGCAAGACGATCATCCAGAAGCTGGACGAGCTGGGGCAGAACGTGCAGTCCTCGGGTCAGGACTACGCGCAGGTCCAGGAGGAGCAGGCGCAGGAGATCTCCAAGATCACCAGCATGCTCGACGGCTGATTTCGCTTCCGCTTTCTTCGCAGATTCCACATTTCTTGATCTAGACGCATTCGAGGGGACAGGTAATGAGCGAGATCAACGTCAACTTCGCGGAGCTGCAGCAGGCTTCCGACGACCTGCAGGCCGCCGCCCAGAAGATCCAGGGTGAGCTGGACGACCTGGAGAGCAAGATCCAGAAGCTCGTCTCCACCTGGGAGGGCGAGGCCGTGGCCGCGTACCAGGAGGCTCAGCAGTCCTGGGACCAGGAGGCCGCCAAGATGCAGGAGACCGCCGCCAAGATGGGCATGGCCGTGGGTGCGGCCAACGAGTCCTTCCAGGCCGGTGAGAAGAAGAACGCCGGCCGCTTCGGTGGCTGAGCTCACCTCGCACTGATTTCCGCGTTGATGGCTCCGGTGTTTTCGCCGGGGCCATCAACGCGTCCGGCGGTTGATCTCCATTTGCGGAGGTCCGATCGGCTTTGCCGGGGTCCCCGCCGGGCACCAGCGGGCATTGCTATGCTGGTTTCGGCAATCTGCCAGGTCAGAACCTCGAATTAGCAAACGAGGACCCGTTTTGACCGGGCCAGAAGCCACCAAGTACCCTCATTCTTTGTTGTGCGGTGCGCGGCTGCAGTTCGCGCCAGCGGAACGGACTCGCGAAAGCGGGTCACGGTCCCGGCGGCGGTACTGGCGGACGTGCCGGTTCCACGAGAAGACCTCGTGCGAACTGTCCGGCGTGATCGAGACGGGCTCCGCACTGAGATTCCGACGCGAACGACGACGAGGTAGACCCGTGCGCACGTACAGCCCGAAGCCCGGCGAGGTGACCCGCGCCTGGCATGTGATCGACGCCGAGGATGTGGTGCTCGGCCGGTTGGCAACTCAGGCCGCGACGCTGCTGCGCGGCAAGCACAAGCCCACCTACGCGCCGCACGTCGACACCGGTGACTTCGTCGTCATCATCAACGCCGAGAAGGTGGCCCTCACCGGTAACAAGCGCGAGCAGGCGTTCCACTACCGGCACTCCGGGTACCCGGGTGGTCTGCGCAAGCAGTCCTTCGGCCAGGTGCTCGACTCGCACCCCGAGCGGCTGCTGGAGAAGGCGATCAAGGGCATGCTCCCGAAGAACAAGCTCGGCCGGGCCATGGGCAAGAAGCTCAAGGTCTACGCCGGTCCGGAGCACCCGCACCAGGCCCAGAACCCGCAGGCGTTCGAGATTAAGGCGAAGGTCGAGAAGTGACTGACGAACTGCAGCAGGAAGAGGCAGTGACCGCTGCCGCGGAGGAGACGGTCGAGGCCGTCGCCGCTGACGAGACGGCTGCGGCCGTCGCCGCTGACGAGACCCCGGCTCCCGCTCCCGTTCCGGTTCCGACCGGTGGCGCGGTTCAGACCGTTGGTCGCCGCAAGGAAGCTGTGGTCCGCGTCCGGCTGGTGCCGGGCAACGGCGGCTTCAAGCTCAACGGCAAGACCCTCGAGGACTACTTCCCGAACAAGGTCCACCAGCAGCTCATCAAGGAGCCGCTGGTGACCGTCGAGCGCCTCGAGAACTTCGACGTGCTCGCGACCCTGAGCGGTGGCGGCCCCTCGGGCCAGGCCGGTGCGCTGCGCATGGCGATCGCCCGCGCGCTGACCGCCTTCGACTCGGAGGACCGCCCGGCGCTGAAGAAGGCCGGCATGCTCACCCGTGACTCGCGGGAGAAGGAGCGCAAGAAGTACGGCCTCAAGAAGGCCCGCAAGGCGCCGCAGTACAGCAAGCGCTGACGCGAACCCCAGCATTACCTGCGGGAGCAGGTTCGCCCCACTCGGGCGAACCTGCTCCCGCAGTCGTTTCAGGGGTCGTGGGTGGCGGAAGCGACTTCGATCATGGCGGTTCGAGCCGCGAACGTCACCCGCGCACGGGGGACGCTGTGGAGTGCCGGATGACCGGTTGTGCGACGCTTGACCAACCGGTCGCAGACACGAGGAGGACTTGCTGCTGATGGCTCGGTTGTTCGGCACCGACGGTGTGCGCGGTTTGGCCAATGGCGATCTCACGCCGGAGCTGGCGATGTCGGTGAGCTCGGCCGCGGCGCGCGTGCTCTACGACCGGGACGACTCCCGGCGCCGGGTGGCGCTGGTCGGTCGTGACCCGCGGGCCAGCGGCGAGATGCTCGAAGCGGCCGTCGTGGCCGGTCTGACCTCGGCGGGTGCCGACGTCCTGCGCATCGGAGTCCTGCCGACCCCGGCGGTGGCCTACCTGGTCAAGGAGCTGGGCGCCGATCTCGGCGTGATGATCTCCGCCTCGCACAACCCGATGCCCGACAACGGCATCAAGTTGTTCAGCGCGGGCGGCAACAAGCTCCCGGACGCGATCGAGGACGAGATCGAGGCCCGTCTCCACGAGCACCTCGAGCGCCCCACGGGCGTGCACGTCGGGCGCGTCCGCGACGTCCCGGACGCCCTGCGCCGCTACACCGACCACCTGCTGATCGCGGCGCCGTCCCGGCTCGACGGCATCAAGATGGTCGTCGACTGCGCCAACGGCGCCGCCTCCGAAGCGGCTCCCGACGCCTACCGCCGCGCCGGTGCGGAGGTCGTGGCCATCAACGCCGAGCCCGACGGCCTCAACATCAACGACGGCGTCGGATCCACCCACCTCGACGTGCTGCAGGCCGCGGTGCTCGAGCACGGCGCCGACCTGGGCATCGCCCACGACGGCGACGCCGACCGCTGCCTGGCGGTGGACGCCGCGGGCGATGTCGTCGACGGTGACCAGATCATGGCGATCCTCGCGGTCGCGATGTGCGAGTCCGGCGAGCTGGCGGACAACACGCTGGTCGCGACGGTCATGAGCAACCTCGGCCTGCACCTGGCGATGCGCGAGCAGGGGGTGTCCCTGCGCACCACGGCCGTCGGCGACCGCTACGTGCTGGAGGAGCTGCGCTCGGGCGGTTACTCGCTGGGCGGTGAGCAGTCCGGTCACGTCGTGCTGCCCGGCCACGCCACTACCGGCGACGGCCTGCTGACGGCGCTGCGCCTGATGGGCCGAGTCGCGGCGACCGACACCCCGCTGGCCGGGCTGGCGAAGGTCATGCGCCGGCTGCCGCAGGTCCTGGTGAACGTCCGCGTCGCCGACAAGGCCGCGGCCGTGGTCGCCCCCGAGGTGACCGCTGCGGTCGCCGACGCGGAGGTCGAACTCGGCGAGACCGGCCGGGTCCTGCTCCGCCAATCCGGCACCGAACAGCTGGTCAGGGTCATGGTCGAGGCGGCCAGCGAGCAGAACGCGCAGGACATCGCGGACAGACTGGCAAAGATTGTTTCCGCTATTCGGTGATCTTTGTGATTTGAGTCTCCACAGGGCCTCGATCTGTGAGACCCTGCTCACATGGGTGCCATCGTCGTCGCCATAGTTGTCGGTCTCATCGCCTTCGGACTCGTTTTCGGGATCATCGCGCTCGGTGCGCTGATGCTCGGAGCTCTCAAGGCTGTCAACGCAGCCCACGAGGGCCGTTCCTGGTACGTCAACCGACGCCATCACAAGGTGTGAGAATCCGATGCGCCTGCTCGGCGACCTCTGGACGGTCCTGATCGTCCCACTCGTCTGCATGCTCCTGGGCGCGCTGATCTTCGCGGTCGTCCTCGCCCAAGGCTGGGGCCTGCCGACGCTGTTGCACTGAGCGCCATCCCGTCCGCCGCTCGCGTTCGGTAGGTTCGCGGTGCAATCACGGCTGGACGGAGGCGGGGCGCGATGGATCTGACGGTGACGCTGTTCGGGCTCGTTCTCGGACTTGGGCTGGGCTTCCTCGTCGGATTCCTGGTGTTCCGCAACAAGGGGCGAACCGGGCACGGCCAGCAGCCGCAGTTCGCCCAGCCCCAGCAGTGGCAGCAGGCGCCGCCGCAGCAGTTCCCTCCTCAGCAGGGCTTCGGCCAGCCGCCACGCCCTCCCCAGTGACCTGCGCGATCGTCAGCGTCGTCGGCACCACCGAAGGAAAGCCTTGCTCTCAGTTGCCATCTTCCTGCCCATCGGATTCGGGGTCGGGTTCCTCGTCGCCTTCCTGAT
Organism: Saccharopolyspora sp. NPDC049357; assembly: GCF_040677225.1. Lineage (NCBI taxonomy): Bacteria > Bacillati > Actinomycetota > Actinomycetes > Pseudonocardiales > Pseudonocardiaceae > Saccharopolyspora > Saccharopolyspora sp. NPDC049357. The sequence goes on from NZ_JBFAQJ010000044.1 coordinate 24,777, forward strand.
CTTCCGCAAACGGCCGGGTCAGCAGGGCTACCCGCAGCAGCCGCAGCCCTGGAGCCAGCAGTACCCGCAGCAGCCTCCGCAGCAGTGGGGCCAGATGCCCCCACTGCCGCAACAGCAGTGGGGTCAGCAACCTCCTCAGCAGGGTTACGGGCAGTACCCGCCTCAGCAGTGAGCCCCCTTCGCGGATGCAAGTACCTGGGCCGTTCCGGCCTCTCAACGGCGCAATCCTGCAAAGATGAGGAACCAGACAGTCTTGGTTCGCGTCGGAACGGGTGCTTGAGTTCCGAAGAGGTGGAGGGGGAACGGTGACCGGGGTTGGCGCCAACACTGGCGAGCTTGCATCAGCTGCGAATTCGATCAAGGGATTCTCACAGGCCATTGGGGACCTGAAGAACGGTGTCGCAGATTCCAAGCTGGGGAAGAACGACTTCGGTCGGGAGCACACCGAAGCCGCCGATCCCTACTTCGAGGGCCTGAAGAAGATCTCCAAGGCTCTGGAGAAGAACGCCGAGGTCACCGAGGGCTTCAGCGGAAACCTCAACGACGCTGCTCGCGGCTACGAGTGGGACGACAGCAACAACGCTGAGCGCGTCAAGAACGCAGGTGGTCGCTGATGGTTTCCGGTGCTGACACGCGTGCCTCGACCGCTGGGGCGAACCTACCCTCTTGGCCCGAGGTCAAGAAGCTTCTCGACGACCCGAACGTGCCCGAGGCGCACAAAAAAGACCTGGTCATGCAGGCAGGGCGCAATTCCACCGATTACTCGGCGAAGGAGGACCGGCGGGAATCCGGCGCCGGGGACAAGTTCGACGAGGACCTCGAGAAGTACGAGCAGAAGTACCACGCCAGCTACGACGGCGCCGCCGATGCGACGGACGACAACACAGCACAGGAGTCGTTCGACGCTGCGAAGAAGGCCGGTGAGAACCAGGCGGGTTACGCCAAGACGGTCGACGAGAACAAAGGTGCGCTGCAGGAGATCAGCCGTAAGGCGGAGGCCGGCGGTGCGGGGTGCTCGAACTCCAACGAGATCCTCGACAAGGGCAAGCCGTTCCTCGACTACTTCGGCAATTTCGCGCCGTTGTACAAGGACGTTCCCGCCTACATGCGGAAGAACCCGCCGAAGGGTGACTTCACGAAGGACGGCGTTGAGAAGCGCTACAACGAGCAGCGTGACATCAACTTCGCGAACTTCAAGGCCGACGCGGACGAGCTGAAGCAGGCCGGGAAGACGCAGCGCGAGCAGTCCCAGCAGATGGCCGACAAGATGAAGGGCGTCTGGAACAACTGGAGTGGCGCGGCTTCCAGCGCATCTCAGAAGAACTTCGCGGACATCAACGCCGGTGCGACCACGGTCGGCGATTACCTCCATGACACCGCCGACATCATCACCGAAGCCATTCACCACGTGTCCGAGGACGTGGTGAACAAGGCCACGAAGTCACTCGAAGCAGTGCCCAATCGGGACACCGTTGGTGGCCTGACTTCCGATCAGATCCGCAACATCATCGACTGCGCGGCAAAAGATCCCTCGGACGAGCAGGTCGACGAGTGCTGCGGCTATTTCGGCATTGAGACGAGCGGCTGCGACACCGACGACTACAAGGACAAGGTGATCCAGAAGTCGATCGAGTGGGTGCAAACCACCTTCGTGCCCGACTTCGAGCAGAAGCACCAAGGCATCATCAAGATCTGTGACGACACCAAGACTTCCGTCAACGAGCACTGGAAGACGCTGAACGACCACCTGGGGAAGGTCAAGGAAGACCCGTTCGCCAACCCGGAGCGGCAGGGCGGTGGCCAGCAGGGCGGCGGTCAACAGGGTGGAGGCCAGCAGGGCGGTGCGGGCTCCGGCGGCGGTGCCGGCGCAGGTGCAGGTGGTGGTGCGGGCGCTGGTGCAGGTGGTGGTGCGGGCGCTGGTGGTGGCGCGGGCGCCGGTGGTGCCGGGATGCCCGCTGCGCCGGAGATGCCGAAGCCGCCGGAGATGCCACCAACCCCGGAGATGCCGCAGGTTCCGGGAATGCCCGGACCGGGTGCCCCCGGTGCGGGCGAGAAGGTCACGCTCGGCGAGGGGCAGAACGCCGTCACCGTCCAAGAACCGGGCGCGGACGGCAAGACCCAGGTCCAGCTGACCGGACCGGACGGCCAGCCCAAGAACTACGCGGTCGACTTCGGCCAGGGCGCTCCTGGTCAGATGCCTGGTCAGCCGATGCCCGGTCAGCCACCTGGTGGTGTGCAGACCATGCCCGCACCAGGCCAGATGCCCGGTGCTCCCACTGGTCAGCAGTCGATTCCGGTCGAGGCCGGTCCGGATGGACGTGCCGTCATCCAAGAAGGCGGCCGCACGATCACGCTGGAGCAGGGACCCGGCGGTGAGATGAAGGTCAACGTCGACAACGGCGGCGGCCAGCCCCCTCTCAACCAGACGGTCACCTTCGGCAGCGAGCCGCAACCGCCCTCTCTCGGGGCACCCGGTTCCGCGGGAGGTGGTGGAATCGTCGGTGGTCCCTACCCTGCTGAGCCTCCGCCGCCTGCAGCCCCAATGGCGCCGGGCGCCCCTCCGGTTGAACCCTTTGCTCCTCCGGCTGCGCCTGCGCCCGACCTCGCTGGAGGCGGTCCGGCGGGCGGTCCGACGACTATGCCCGCACCGGACACCTCCGGTTTCACGACGATGCCGGCGGCTGACACCGAAGGAGCCCCGGTTCCTGGTGCTCCGGCTGCGACGACCGCTCAGGCCGCAGGCCTCGGTGGGCCCGCGTCCGCTCCGGGCGGGGACGGCGTGCAGAACTCCTTCGGCAGCATCTCCGGTGATCTCTTCGGCGGACCAGAACCTGCTGCACCCGGTGCTGGTTCGCCGGGCCTGTCGTCCCTCGGTGGGCACGACCCGGCAGGTGGAAACTCCCAGGGCGCTGGTTCGACCGGTCTTTCGTCCATCGGGGGAGATTCGGCCCCCGCCGGTCAACCTGGCGGTTCGCAGAGCGGCCAGGGCGGTTCTTCGGCGATGGGCGGCGGCATGATGGGCGGCATGATGGGCGGCGGCCAGGGCGGTCAGCAGGGCGGCGACCAGGAGCGCACCAACTCGAGCCCGTGGCGGACTCAGGGCCAGCTGTTCGACGACGGGGTGGACGCCTCCAACGTGCGGTTCCGGTCGGTGCTGGGTGAGGACAAGGAACAGTAGGGATGATGAGCGATTCCCCGAGTGAAGCGGTTCTCGCCGCGCGGCGGAAGTTCCAGGAGACCAGCGCTGCCACAGCCGCGAAGCTGAGCGAGAGCGCGGAGCGCTCGATCGAAGCGACGAAGAAGGCCGACGAATCGTCGAGAGAGCTCGGCGAAAAGGTCAAGAAGATCGACGTCCGGGTGCGCGAGCTGATCGAGAAGCGCGCGAACGCGGAGAACTCCGCGCACACCAACGAGATCCAGGTCGGTGGCGAGGACGACGAAGAGCCGCAGGACGAGGTCGCTCTCGAGTTCAAGGATCTGATCGAGAACTACCCGATCAAGCCAGCGGCGACGACTCCCGAAGCCGCCGAGACCACTGGCCCGATTCCGGGTGGCCCGGCACCTGTCGCCGCACCGCCTCCGGAACCTCCGCAGCAGGACCCGCGCTGGCAGGTTCAAGCGGGCCGTTTCGGGCGCCGTGACCAGCAGCAGGCGTCACCGCCCGCAGCTCCGAAACCGCCTGCGCCGCCGAAACCCGCACCGCGACGTAAGAAGCCAACGTTCGACGACGACGATGACTACGAGAACCAGAGCTGGCTCAGGTGAAAGACGTTGAAGGGCCCGGATCCGCTGGATCCGGGCCCTTCGCCATGAGCGATCGAGATGCGTTCTAGCGGAGACCTCGTTTGATCGATGGGATCAGCGCGAAGATGAACGGGATCACGGCGACGATCGCGGCGATGATGGTCGTGCTCCGAATTTGCTCGAGGAGTTCGGCGAAGCTCTTCTCGGGCAGGTACGGGTCGTTCTTGGCGAACTCCATGGACCAGACGATGTTGCCCGTCGAGTCGAGCACGAAGGCGAGGAGTGCCAGCGCGCAACCGATCCAGGTCAAAGTGCTTCCCGCACGGCGTTTCCGGAGCAGGAACACGGCACCGATGATCAACAGCACCGCTGCCGCGATGAAGGCGAACGAGCCGCTGAGGCGCAGCGCCACTCCGGTGACGGAAATGTAGTCGTCGTCCTCGTTGGTCATGTTGATCACCGAGTCGATGATCAAGACCCCTGCGACGGCGAGGTAGATGCCGACCACGATGTTCAGGATGGCGGAGGTCATCCTGAGCCCGTCGTTGCCAGGTGGCGTCTGCTGGACGAACGGCGGAGGCGCCTGGGCATGCGGGGGTTGTGGATAACCCTGTGGATATTGCGGGTAACCCTGCTGGGCGGAGTAGCCGTGCTGCTGCGACTGGCCGAATGGCTGTCCCGGGGACGTCATGGACGAGATTCTGTCGTACCCGAACCTCCGGCAAAGCCGGAACCGGCAGCTCTAGGCGGCGAGTTTTCCGTGGGTGTTGACCTGGTCGATGGTGGCGCCCTTGACGTTCTCGTTGAGCAGGAGGTCGCCCCGGCGGTCGTTGGCGAGGGCGCGGAGGAAGAATGCCGTGAGGAGGCCCTTGGCGATGCGCTGGGTGTGGTACTCCGGCTTGCCGTGCAGCAGGAGTTGGGTCCAGTGCACACCTTCGGTGAATCCCAGGTGGGTGGCCTTCTTGATGGTGCGCATCTGCACCGGTCCGCCCCAGGCGCGCGAGATCGGTTCGGCGTTGGCCACCGGGGGCGTCAGCAGGTCTTCGCCCGCGGCGAGGTGCAGGGCGGGGGCCTTGACCTTCGCGGCCGCGTCGAGGGCCGACGGGAGGGTCTCGGCGGCGGCCAGCGTCGCCACGGCCTTGATGCGCGGGTCTCCGGCGGCGGCCAGGACCGCGCAGCCGCCGCCCATGGCGTGACCGGCCGCGCCGAGCTTGTCCGGGTCGACGCTGATCCGGCCGTCGCCGAGCCGGACTCCGGTGGCGATGTCCAGGGCGGTGCGCATGTCCTCGGCGTAGAGCCGGTGGGAGGCCAGCGGGCCGCGGTGGGTCGCCGGGGAGACCACGACGATCCCCCAGCTGGCCAGGTGCCTCATCAGGGCCAGGTAGCGGCGCGGCGGCTGCAGCAAGCCGTGCCCGAACACGACCGCGGGCAGGTTGGTGCCCGTGCGCGGGGTGCAGACGATGCCGGGCAGGCCGACCAGGGCCAGGTCGCCGTGCAGCACGTCGTGCGGGCCACGACGGGACAGCTCGACGAACGCGTGCTTCGCGGAGGGCAGCTTCTTGGCTTTGCGCGCCATGGTCGACAACGGTAGCGGATCTACGCCGAGGCGCGCGTCACGAGCTCGCACCCGTGATCCATTCGCTCCGCGGTCCCGGGCGGGTGATCTCAGCGGATCCGGGCGCCCGCCGGAGCGACGTGGGTCACCCGGGCTCCGTCATGTTCCTCTCGGCCGGAATGGCTACCCTGACTCGCGTGTGCGGCATCGTGGGTTACGTAGGACATCGCCAGGCGCTGGAAGTCGTGCTGGGCGGACTTCGGCGACTTGAGTACCGGGGTTACGACTCGGCAGGCGTGGCGCTGCTCGACGGTGGGGGCGGCCTCGCGGTGGAGCGGGCAGCCGGAGCGCTGTCGAACCTGGAGAAGAAGCTCGCCGAGAGCGACGGCTCCCGGTTCGAGGGCAACGGCGGCATGGGGCACACCCGGTGGGCGACCCACGGTGCACCCACCGACCGCAACGCCCACCCGCACCGGGACTCGGCGGGCCGGGTCGCGGTGGTGCACAACGGCATCATCGAGAACTTCGCCGCGCTGCGGGCCGAGCTGGAGGCCGACGGCGTCGAGATGGCCAGCGAGACCGACACCGAGACCGCCGCGCACCTGGTGTCCGCCGCCTACGCGGCAGGACCGACCGCCGGCGATCTCACCGGCAGCGTCTGCGCCGTGGCGCGACGCCTCGAAGGCGCGTTCACGCTGGTCGTGACGCACGCCGACGAGCCGGGCACGATCGTCGCGGCCCGCCGCTCCTCCCCGCTGGTGGTGGGTGTCGGCGAGGGCGAGCACTTCGTGGCCTCCGACGTGGCGGCGTTCATCGAGCACACCCGCGACGCGGTGGAGCTCGGCCAGGACCAGGTCGTCACCATCACCCGCGACGGCTACCGGGTCAGCGACTTCGACAACACCGACGTCGACGCCAAGCCGTTCCGCGTGGACTGGGACCTGTCGGCCGCCGAGAAGGGCGGCCACGACTACTTCATGCTCAAGGAGATCGAGGAGCAGCCGGAAGCGCTCGCCGACACCTTGCGCGGGCACTTCGCGGGCGGTCAGATCGTCCTCGACGAGCAGCGGCTCACCGAGCAGGACCTGCGCGACATCACCAAGGTGTTCATCGTCGCCTGCGGCACCGCCTACCACTCGGGTCTGCTGGCCAAGTACGCCATCGAGCACTGGTGCCGCATCCCGGTCGAGGTCGAGCTGGCCAGCGAGTTCCGCTACCGCGACCCGGTCCTGGGCCGCGACACGCTGGTGGTGGCGATCTCGCAGTCCGGCGAGACCGCCGACACCCTGGAGGCCGTGCGGCACGCGCGGACCCAGCGGGCGCGGGTGCTGGCCATCTGCAACACCAACGGCGCGCAGATCCCGCGCGAGTCCGACGCGGTGCTCTACACCCACGCGGGCCCGGAGATCGGCGTGGCGGCCACCAAGACGTTCCTCGCGCAGATCGCGGCGAACTACCTGGTCGGGCTGGCCCTGGCGCAGGCTCGCGGCACCAAGTACTCCGACGAGGTGGCGCGCGAGTTCGACGAGCTCGCCGCGATGCCCGAGGCCGTGCGCGCGACGCTGTCCACCGTCGACCAGGTCCGCAAGCTCGGCCATGACCTCGCGGAATCGAAGGCGGTTCTGTTCCTCGGCCGTCACGTGGGTTACCCGGTGGCGCTGGAAGGCGCGCTCAAGCTCAAGGAGCTCGCCTACATGCACGCCGAGGGCTTCGCGGCCGGCGAGCTCAAGCACGGCCCGATCGCGCTGATCGAGGACAAGCTCCCGGTCGTGATCGTGATGCCGTCGCCGACCGGCCGGGCGCTGCTGCACGCCAAGATGGTGTCCAACATCCGGGAGATCCAGGCGCGCGGTGCCCGCACGATCGTCATCGCGGAGGAGGGCGACGAGGAGATCAAGCCCTTCGCCGACGAACTCATCACCATCCCGGCCGTGCCGACGCTGCTGCAGCCGCTGGTGTCCACGATCCCGCTCCAGGTCCTGGCGGCGGAGATCGCGCGCGCTCGCGGTTACGACGTCGACAAGCCGCGCAACCTCGCCAAGTCCGTCACCGTCGAATGACACCATTCGGGAACGGCTGACCGTTCGGCGAGAGGGCTCGTGATGCAGGGCGTGTGGACTCCTGACCAGATCCGGGGTGCCGAGCAGCGGTTGTTCGCGCGGACTCCCGAGCCCGCCGTGATGCGCCGGGCCGCCTACGCGGTCGCGGGGCAGTGCGCCCGGATGCTGGCCGACCAGACCGGTGGCGTTGCCGGTCGGCGGGTCGCGTTGCTGGTCGGGGCCGGGAACAACGGCGGCGACGCCCTGTGGGCGGGCGCGTTCCTGCGTCGGCGCGGGGTCGGCGTGACGGCGGTGCTGCTGGCACCGGACAAGACCCACGAGGCCGGTCTCGCGGGGCTCCGCCGCGCGGGAGGCCGGGCGGTCGCCGCCGAGGGCGCGAACGCCGACACCGCCGGGATCGGGGCCGAGGCCGCCGACGCACTGGAGCGGGCGGACCTGGTCATCGACGGGATCGTGGGCCTCTCTGCGCGCGGGCCGTTGCGCCCCACCGCCGCCGAGCTGGTGCGGCGGGTGCTCGTGCCGATCGTGTCCGTGGACCTGCCCAGCGGCGTCGATCCGGTGAGCGGGGCCGTGGAAGGACCTGCGGTGTCTGCCGATGTGACCGTGACCTTCGGCGGGCTCAAGCCCTGCCACGTGCTCGGGACCGGTGCGGTGCACTCCGGCGAGGTCACCGTCGCTGGCATCGGCATCACCGAGGAGCTGCCCGAACCGGAGATCGCGCTGCTCGACGCGGCCGAGATCGGCGAGGAGTGGCCGATCCCCGGCCCGGCGGACGACAAGTACAGCACCGGGGTCGTCGGCATCGCCGCCGGTTCGGCGACCTACCCGGGTGCTGCGGTGCTCGCGACCGGCGCCGCCGTGCAGGCCACCGCGGGGATGGTGCGCTACGCCGGTCCCGCCGCCGACGAGGTGCGCGCCCGCTGGCCGGAGGTCGTGGCCACCGGTTCGGTCGGGGACGCCGGCCGGGTGCAGGCGTGGGCGGTCGGACCGGGCATCGGGCTGGGTGCGAGCGGTCGTGACGTGCTGCGGTTCGTCCTGGAGTCCGGGCGCCCGGTGTGCGCCGACGCCGACTCGATCACGATCCTGGCCGATGACGAGACCATGTGGGACTCCCGCGATCCCGACGCTCCGCTGGTGCTGACCCCGCACGCCGGGGAGTTCGCGCGGCTGGCCGGTGAACGTCCGGGCGTCGACCGGGTCTCGGCCGCCCGCGAGGTCGCCGCCCGCTACGACGCGTTCCTGCTGCTCAAGGGCAACACGACGGTCATCGCCGCACCTGATGGGCGGGTCGTGGTCAACGACGCCCGCCAGGCGTGGCCCGCCACGGCGGGCTCCGGGGACGTGCTCACCGGGCTGATCGCGGCCCTGCTCGCCGCTGGCGTCGAGCCGCTGCGGGCCTGCGGTCATGCCACCCACGTTCACTCGTTGGCGGCCGAACTCGCCGCGCACGGCGGCACCGGTGACGGACCTCGCTCCGAGGCCGGAGCGCCCATCGGCGCCTCCGCGCTGCTGGCGGCGGTTCCGCACGCCATCCGAGCGGTTCGGGACGCCGCTCTGCCCTCCTGACACCTCGTCGATCACTCGATGGTGGGAAGTCGCGTGGGTGTTTCCGCTCGCCTGCGTCTCGTCAGTGCGTTGAGCTGCGCAAAGGCGGTGTGGGGCGAAGGGTGGGAAGCCGGATGTGGGACCATGGGCCAGCCATGAGTGACCAGCACGCGCATCGCGCCGACCTGCGGATCGACGTCGACGCGATCCGCCACAACGTTCGGGTGCTGGCGGGTCGTGCCGAAGCTTCCGGTGCTCGGACGATGGTGATCGTGAAGTCCGACGGCTACGGCCACGGCGCGCTCACCGTCGGCAGGGCGGCTCTGCAGGCCGGGGCCGACCGGCTCGGCGTCGCCGCGCTCGGGGAAGCGCTCCAGCTGCGCGAAGGCGGGATCACCGCGCCGGTGCTGTGCTGGTTGTTCACCGAGGCCGACGAGTTCGGCCCCGCCATCGCCGCCGACATCGAGCTGTCCGCGTCGTCGCAGTCCACGCTGGCCCGCATCGTCGCGGCGGCCGCCGCGCAGGACCGCGTCGCGCGGATCCACCTCAAGATCGACACAGGGCTGGCGCGCAGCGGGTGCCCGGCCGAGCTGTGGCCCGCGCTGGTCGAGGCCGCCGCGAAGGCCGAGGCCGACGGGCACGTCCGCGTCGAAGCCGTGTGGTCGCACCTGGCCTGCGCCGACGAGCTCGGCCACCCGTCCATCGACATGCAGGCCGAGCGCTTCCACCGCGCCTACGAGCAGGCGCGGGCCGCGGGGCTCGACCCGATCCGGCACCTGGCCAACTCCGCCGCCGTGCTCACCCGGCCCGACCTGCACTTCGAGCTGGTCCGCCCGGGCATCGCCGCCTACGGCCTCGACCCGGTCCCGCAGGCCGGTGACCACGACCTGCACCCGGCCATGACCTTCCGCTCCTCGGTGTCGCTGACCAAGCGCGTTCCCGCGGGCGAGAGCGTTTCCTACGGGCACTCGTGGACGGCGGCGGCGCCCACCAACCTGGCGCTGGTCCCGGTCGGCTACGCCGACGGGGTGCCGCGCAGCCTGTCCGGTCGCATGGAGGTGTGGCTGGCGGGCAGGCGGCGGCCGGTGCGCGGCCGGGTGTGCATGGACCAGTTGGTGGTGGACTGCGGCGACGACGAGGTCTCCGAAGGTGACGAGGTCATCGTCTTCGGCGCGGGCGATCGAGGAGAGCCGACCGCCGCCGAGTGGGCCGACGAGCTCGGCACGATCCACTACGAGATCGTCACCGGCATGTACCGGCCGCGGGTGACCAGAACGGTCGTGGACTCCGAACGGGGGACGCCATGACTGAAATGGGCCGTTTCGCGCAGATCGGCGTCCGGGAAGTGGGGCGCAGCGCACAGAGCGCTGTGCAACCGGGGCTGCGTTCTGTAACGATCTTCACGTTCCGCCGCCGGAGCCGAGTGGAGGCGACGTGAAACCGGTGTGGCAGGCATTGGCCTGGACGAGCGGGGTGATCGGGGCAGCGGTCACCGGCGCCGCCGTGGGTGTGGCCGCGCACAGCACGCGTGCTGCGGTGCAGCGCAAGGGTGAGGACGCCTTCGTGGAAGAACCCCTCGGCAGGCTCCGCCCCGACCGGCACTCCACCGTCGCCGCCGACGACGGCGTGCCGCTGTCGGTGCAGGAGATCGGCCCCGCCGCAGGCGGCGATCCCGCGCTGACCGTGGTGTTCGTGCACGGCTTCGCGCTGGACTCCCGCTGCTGGCACTTCCAGCGCCGCGACCTGCCCGAGCTGCTCGGACCGAAGGTGCGACTGGTGCTGTTCGACCACCGCAGCCACGGTCGTTCCGGCCACTCCAGCAAGAAGAACAGCACCATCGACCAGCTCGGCCGCGACCTCGACGCCGTCCTGCGCGCCGCGGCCCCGCGCGGCCCGATCGCGCTGGTCGGCCACTCGATGGGCGGCATGACGATCATGGCGCTGGCCGAGCAGAACCCCCGGTTGTTCGCCGACCGGGTCCGCGCGGTGGCGCTGGTGGGCACCTCCGCCGGTCAGCTCGGCGAAGCGGGACTGCCGCGCACCTGGTTGTCGCGCGCCAACCCCGTCCCTCGCGGACTCGCGCTGCTGTCCGAGCTCAACCCGGGCCTGGTCGAGCGCACCCGCAAGATGGGCGACCGGTTGTCGTGGAGCATCATCCGCGCGCTGTCCTTCGGGGACCGCAAGGTGTCCCCGGCGGTGGTGGACCTGATGGCCGAGATGATCGGCGCCACCACGGTGGAGGTCGTCACCGACTTCCTCGAAACGATCGGCCTGCACGACCGCAAGAAGGCCCTCGCAGCGCTCAACACCTGCGAGGTGCTGGTGCTCAGCGGCGATCTCGACAAGCTCACGCCGTTCACCCCGCACGCCGAGGTGCTCGCCGGTGAGCTGCCGGACGCGACGCTGGTGAAGGTCGAAGGCGCCGGGCATCCGGTGATGCTCGAACGCCCCGAGCTGGTCACCGATGAGATCGTGGCGATGCTGCGGCGCGCCACCGGGTTGAAGTTCAAGAAGGGAACCGGGAGTTGAGCGCCGCGCTGAAAACCGTGGAACTGCCGCAGGAATCCGACACCCTGGAGTTCGGCCGCCGTCTCGGCGCCGCGCTGCGGGCGGGCGACCTGCTGCTCCTCGACGGGCCGCTGGGCGCCGGCAAGACCGTGCTGACCCGCGGCGTCGCGGCAGGCATGGGGGTGACCGGCAGGATCACCTCGCCGACGTTCGTCATCGCCCGCGTGCACCATCCCGACGGCGACGGGCCCGCGCTGGTGCACGTCGACGCCTACCGGCTGGGCGGGCTCGACGAGATCGACGACCTCGACCTGGACACCGACCTCACCGACGCGGCCGTGGTCGTGGAGTGGGGCGAGGGCCTGGCCGACCAGCTCTCCGACACCCACCTGATGGTGCGGCTGCGGCGTCGCGAGGACGACGTCCGCGAACTCACCCTGGAGCCGCACGGCGAGGGCTGGACGGAGCGGCTGGGCGAGCTCACCGGGTGACGGAATTCCTGGCCGGGTTCCCCGGTCTGCTCGCGCTCGCGATCGCCGCCGCGGTGCTGTTCGCCGAATCCGGTTTGCTGATCGGTGTTTTCCTGCCGGGATCGGGGACGGTGCTGGCGCTGGGCTGGCTCGCCGGGCAGGGCGCGCTGCCCGTCTGGGCGGCGGCGCTGACCGCGTCGCTGGCCACCATCGCCGGCTGCCAGCACGGCTTCTTCCGGGGCGCCCATCCCGGTGCGCTGAACCGGCACCTGGTCGACCGGGTCGGTGAGCAGCGCATGAAGCGCATCGAGTCCGCGATGGACGGACGCGCCAAGCCGGCCACCGCGATCTCCCAGTGCTTCGCGGTGGTCCGGACTCTCGTGCCACGGCTGGCGGCCCGCTCCGGCATGCCCCACCTGCACTTCACGGCCTGCAACATCCCGATGGGCGCGCTCTGGGGCATCGGTCTCACCCTCCTCGGCGCCTGGTCCGGTGAGGCGTACACCCGGGTCCACACCGCCGTGGGGCTCCTCGGTCTTCCCCTCGTAGCCCTCGCCGCAGTGGTCCTCGGCCTGGTCTGGTGGTTCCGCCGTCGCCGCGATTTCAGTGGAAATCGGGGGACGGATTTCAGTGGAAATCAGGGGTCCGATTTCCACTGAAATCCGGAACACCGCTCGATGAGGTGACCTGGCGTCGGTGAGTCCGGGAGGGGAACCGCGTCAGGCGGTGGCGCTGAGCTCGGTGGAGAGGTCCTTGGCGAGGCGTTGCATGAGCGGGATGACCTCGTCGGTGGTGATCCGGGTCATGCGGCCTTCCGGTCCTGAGATGGAGATGCCCGCGCCCGCCGGGGCGCCCGGGACCGCCACCGCGTAGCAGCGGACGCCGACCTCCTGCTCGCCGTCGTCGATGGCGTAGCCCTGCTTGCGGATGCGGCTGAGCTCCTCGTGCATCGCCTCGACGTCGGTGATGGTGCGCTCGGTCTGCGGGTGCATCGCCGTGCGGGACAGCAGCTGGGTGACCTCGTCGCTGGGCATCGTGGCCATGACCGCCTTGCCCACGGCCGTGGCGTGGGCGTCGACCCGGCGCCCGACCTCGGTGAACATCCGCATCGAGTGCGGCGAGGGGACCTGGGCGACGTAGACGATCTGCGCGCCGTCGAGCACGGCCATGTTCGCCGATTCGCCGGTGACCTCGGTCAGCTCCGCCAGGTACGGCCGCGCCCAGGAGCCCAGCGCGCGGCTGGCGGTCTCGCCGAACCGGATCAGCCGCGGTCCCAGCGCGTACCGCCGCGAGGGCTGCTGCCGGGCGTAACCGCTGTTCACCAGGGTCCTGATGATGCGGTGGATGGTCGGCAGGGGTAGACCGGACCGCTCCGCGAGATCGGACAGCGCGACCTCACCGCCGGCATCGGCCATCAGTTCCAGGAGCTCGAAGGTGCGCTCGACCGACTGCACCCCGCCGCCCTGGTTCGCCCGCCGTGGGCCAGTGGTCATCGCAGAACTCCCTCTCCCGGATCCAGTCGGAGTCTAGTTCGTGGTGCGTGCGCCAGCTCATGTTGCTTTCGACGCTATGTGGAAACTAACATCCACGATGCAGAATTTCATGTGGATGTTCTTCGCTTGTGACGAACCTGCTCGCGGGTGCGCGCCGGCTCGTCACGCGGCAAGGTGAGCCATCAGCCACCGTCTGAAATCCGGCAGCAGAAAGAGGTGGACGATTCATGTCCGAAACGGCAGGGGTGAAGGTCCTCGGCGGCGCCGTCGAGCGCGGCGATGAGATCCTCACCGCCGAGGCGCTGCAGTTCGTGGCCGGCTTGCAGCGCGCTTTCGGCGCGCGGCGCGATGAGCTGCTCGAACGTCGCAAGCAGCGTCGCGCGGAGGCCGCTGAGAAGGGTCGCCTGGACTTCCTCGAGGAGACCAAGCACGTCCGCGAGGGTGACTGGCAGGTCGCCGCGCCGCCGGCCGACATCGCCGACCGCCGCGTGGAGATCACCGGCCCGACCGACCGCAAGATGGCCATCAACGCGCTGAACTCCGGCGCCAAGATCTGGCTGGCCGACCTCGAAGACGCCAACACCCCGCACTGGGACAACGTCGTCTCCGGTCAGGTCAACCTCTACGACCTCGTCCGCAAGCAGATCGAGCTGCACGTCCCGGGCGGCAAGTCCTACACGCTGCGCGACGACGTCACCCACGCGGTGCCGCTGGTGCGCCCGCGCGGCTGGCACTTCGACGAGAAGCACATCGAGGTCGACGGCAAGCCGGTCGTGGCCGCGCTGGTCGACTTCGGCCTGCACTTCTTCCACAACGCCCGTGAGCTCATCAACCGCGGCAGCGGCCCGTACTTCTACCTGCCGAAGATGGAGAGCCACCTCGAAGCGCGGCTGTGGAACGAGGTGTTCACCCACGCGCAGAAGGAGCTGGGCATCCCGCACGGCTCGGTGCGCGCCACGGTGCTGATCGAGACCTACCCTGCCGCGTTCGAGATGGAGGAGATCCTCTACGAGCTGCGCGACCACTCCGCGGGTCTCAACGCCGGTCGCTGGGACTACCTGTTCAGCGTCATCAAGACCTTCCGCGACTCCGACAAGTACGTCCTGCCGGACCGCAACGCGGTGACCATGACCGCGCCGTTCATGCGCGCCTACACCGAGCTGCTGGTGAGCACCTGCCACAAGCGCGGTGCGTTCGCCATCGGCGGCATGGCCGCGTTCATCCCGACCAAGGACGACTCCAACGCGGCGGCGATGGAGAAGGTCCACGCCGACAAGAAGCGCGAGGCCGGCGACGGTTTCGACGGCTCGTGGGTCGCGCACCCGGGCTTGGTGCCGATCTGCTTCGAGGAGTTCGACGCGGTCCTCGGCGACAAGCCGAACCAGATCGAGCGCAAGCGCGACGACGTCAACGTCACCGCCGACCAGCTGCTCGCGGTCTCGGAGACCCCCGGTGACAAGACCATCGAGGGCCTGCGCGGCGCGGTGGACGTCGGCGTCCGCTACATCGTGTCCTGGCTCGGCGGCAACGGCGCGGCGGCGATCCACAACCTCATGGAGGACGCCGCGACCGCCGAGATCTCGCGTTCGCAGATCTGGCAGTGGCTGCACAACAACGTGCAGCTGGCCGACGGCCAGACGGTCACCCTGGAGCTGGTGCGGGAGGTCCTGGCCGACACGGAGAAGGCGCTGCGCGGGGAGGCCGGTTTCCCGACCGAGAACCTCTCCAGCGCGGTTGAGCTGTTCGAGCAGGTGGCGGTGGCCGACGAGTTCGTCGACTTCCTGACGCTGCCCGCTTACGAGCAGATCGACTGATTCGTCATCGCGGGGGTGCCGGAGAACTCCGGCGCCCCCGCTTTGGTCTATTGGGAGGGTGCAAGTGGCTGAAACCTCGTTGGACTCCGCTGAGGTCGCTCGACGACTCGCGCGTTTATCCACTGTGGACGATCACATGGCGCGGACCTACCCCGGCGCCAGATCCGACCTGCAACCGGTGCACACCTGCTACGTGCCCGCGGACCGGGTGGACGCGACCGTGCTGCGGTCCTGGTCCGACCAGGCGCTGGCGGCGCTCGACGAGCACGCGGCCACCCCGTCCCGGCTGGCCGAGATCTTGGGCCTGACCCCGGAGATCGCCGAGGCCGTGCACCCCAGGGTGCGGGCGAAGCTGGCCGGTTCTCCGGTCCAGGACCTGCGGATCGACTTCGAGGACGGCTACCGCGCCGACGCCGAGGACGACGACGCCGTGCGCACCGCCGGTGTCGTGGCCGACTGGCTGCGGGACGGCGTGGCCCCGGCGAACTTCGGGCTGCGGGTGAAGTCCTACGACACGCCCGAGCTGCGCGAGCGCTCGGTGCGCACGCTCGACGTCTTCCTGACCGCGCTGCTGGCCCGGACCGGTGGTGTCCCGGACGGGTTCGTGCTGACCTTCCCGAAGGTCGTCGACGTCGCGCAGGTCGAGGTCTTCGTGGAGATCCTCGGGCTGCTGGAGCAGCGGTTCGGGCTCGACGAAGGCGCATTGCGCTTCGAGATCCAGGTGGAGACCACGCAGTCCGTCGTGGACTCCGAGGGTCGGTTCGCGCTGCCGCGCTTCCTGCGCGCCGGGGCGGGCCGGGTCACCGGGCTGCACTTCGGGACCTACGACTACACGGCGTCCTGCGGTCTCACCGCCGCCCACCAGCACCTCGCGCACCGCGCCTGTGACTACGCGCGGCACGCCATGCAGGTGGCCGCGGCGGGCACGGGAGTGTTCCTCTCCGACGGCTCCACCAACGTGCTGCCGGTGGGCGACCAGGTCGTCAAGGGCTGGCAGACCCACTACGAGCTGGTGCGGCGTTCGCTCGCGCACGGCTTCTACCAGGGCTGGGACCTGCACCCGGCGCAGCTGGTGACCCGCTACGCGGCGGTCTTCGCGGCCTTCCGCGACTCGGCGCCCGCCGAAGCGGCGCGGCTGGCGGCCTACACCGGCACCGGTTCCGCCGCGGTCCTCGACGAGCCGGCCACCGCCCGCGCGTTGGCGGCCTCCTTCGTCCGGGCGCTCGACAACGGCGCCACCGACGCCGACGAGGTCAAGCTCCTCACCGGTCTCCCGGAAGCCGACCTCCGGGCTCTCGGCCGCCTCTGACCCGCGCTCTCGGCGCGGCGCCGCGCGTCGCGCCGGGAGCTTCGCGGTGGACGGGCTGTTTGATCAACATCGGTCGGTTCGGACCAAAACTGCCCGACTCGCGGAGCGATCTGCCCCATCGAACGGCCTTGGCGTTGTTGACTGCGTCGACGACTTCGTGAACTACTTCGCCGATCCCAGCGTTGACACCGTGAGAACGCCGGGACCGCGAGCTCGCGGAGTCCTCGGAGGAGCGTCGGAAAGCCCTGGCCGACGCCCGCGCGGCCCTGTCGCCGACACCACGCCAGGGGACCTTCCGAGGAAGGGAACCGCTGTGACCAGCACTCTGCTGTCCGGCGCCGCGACGCACGTCGGCGGCCGGGACAACAACCAGGACTCCATGCTCGTCGCCGAAGGGCTGTTCGCGGTCGCCGACGGCATCGGGGGATTCGTCAACGGCGACGTCGCCAGCAGGCTCGCCCTCGACACCCTGGAGAGCGCCTACGCCGCCGACCGCACGGTCGCCGGGCTGCTCGGGGCGGCGCGTGCGGCGAACGAGGCCGTGTGGCTGCGAGCCAACGCGGACGGAACGTCGATGGGCACCACCCTGGTGGCCGTGGCCATGACCACCGACGCGGGTGCCGTCGCGGTCAACATCGGCGACTCCCGGCTGTACCGGTTGCGCGGCGGGGAGCTCGCGCAGCTCACCGCCGACCACACGGTGCTCGCCGAGCTGCTGCGCAGCCGCGAGGTCAGCGACGACGACGCGCGCAACCACCCGCACCGGCACGTGCTGACCCGGGCCGTCGGCGTCGGTCCCGAGGTCGAGATCGACCACGCCGAGCTGTCCGCCGAAGCCGAGGACCGCCTGCTGCTGTGCACCGACGGCCTGTTCAACGCCCTGGACGACGACGACGTCAGGGAACTGCTGGGCGCCGACGCCGACCCGCAGCGGATCTGCGACCTGCTGGTGGAAGCCGCTCTCGCCGCCGACGCCGACGACAACGTCACGGCCCTCGTCCTCGACGTCAGCTAGCGGCACCGCCGCTCGCTCTCCCACGCGATGCGGGCCCGGGGCTTGCTCTCGCGGGTTCGGTGTGTGGGGATGGAGGTCATGGAAATTCGGGGTGCGGTTCTGCAGGAGTGCGGTCGTTCGGGACCGTGGGAGATGACGAAACCGATTGCGGTGACCGAGGTCGAGCTCGGCGAGCCCGGTCCGGGCGAACTGCTGGTGCGGATGGAGGCCGCCGGGGTCTGCCACTCCGATCTGTCCGTTGTGGACGGGAACAGGGTGCGGCCGGTCCCGATGCTGCTGGGGCACGAGGCGTGCGGCCGCGTCGAGCGAGTCGGGCCCGGCGTCACCGATGTCTCCGCCGGTCAGCGGGTCGTTCTGTTCTTCGTGCCGCGCTGCGAGGAGTGCGAGGCGTGCCAAGCGGGCGGCAAGCGGCTGTGCACGCCCGGGTGGGCCGCCAACGGCGCGGGAACCCTGCTGTCCGGCGAACGCCGGTTGAGCTGGGACGGACGCGAAGTGCACCACCACTGCGGGGTTTCCGGCTTCGCCACGCACGCCGTGGTCGACCGCCACTCGCTGGTCCCGGTGCCCGACGACGTGCCGCCGGACATCGGTGCGCTGCTCGGCTGCGCCGTGCTCACCGGCGGTGGGGCGGTGAAGAACGCGGCAGCGCTGCAACCCGGCGAGGACGTGACGGTCGTCGGCATCGGCGGTGTCGGCATGGCCGCGGTGCTGGTCGCCAAGGCCCTCGGCGCGGGCAGCGTCACCGTCGTCGACCCCCTCCAGAGCAAGCGCGAACGCGGCCTGGATCTGGGCGCGACCAAGGCGCTCACGCCGGACGAGGCCGTCGACAGCGGGAGCCGCAGCGCCGTGGTGATCGACGCCAGCGGCAACGCCCGAGCGTTCGAGACCGCCGTGCAGGTGACCGCACCCGCCGGGCGGACGGTGTCGGTCGGCCTGCCCTCGCCCGACGCGCGGGCCAGCATCTCGCCGCTGGCGCTGGTCAGCGAGACCCGAACGATCATCGGCTCGTTCCTGGGAACCGGCCTGCCGCAGCAGGACATCCCGGAGTACGCCGAGCTCTGGCGCGCCGGGAAGCTCCCCGTCGACGAGCTGGTCTCCGGCAGCATCGGCCTCGACGGCATCAACCACGCCATGGACGAGCTCGCCTCGGGTCGGGCCATGCGCCAGGTCATCCGGTTCTGATCCAGCGGCGTTCGTCCACCACCGACCGCGCGGTCGCGGCAGACTGTGCTCGGACGTCGTGGAAGGGACCGGAGATGGAACAGGACGCGCTCGACAAGCTCAAGGACCAGCTGGGCGATCACCAGATCTTCGGTGAGCCCGTCAGCCAGGGCGATACCACGCTCGTCCCCGTCGGCGAGGTGCAGCTCGGCGGGGGCTGGGGCGGGCAGGGCGACGACACCGGAGGCGGCGGTGGAGTGCGTGCGCGCGCGATCGGCGCGTTCTCCCTCGCCGCCGACGGGACGGTCTCCTGGCACCCGGCGGTGAACGTCAACCGGATCGTGTGGGGCGGTCAGCTCGCACTGGCGACAGCGGTGGTGGCCTGCGCCATCGCCTTCCGTCGACGCCGGTGAGGCTTTTGAGAAGCGGCGGAGCCGCGGTTTCAGGTGTGGGGCGGTCAGCTCGCACCGCCGCAGGTTCTGCCGCTGGCACCGCCAAGCAAAGCGATTCCTGAAACTGCTTCTCCTAGGCGCCGACCGAGCGGGGATCCATGCCTGACCAGGACACCAGCTTCGCGGAGACGTCCGCGATGCTCGGCCGGGACTTGGGATCCGGCGTCAGGCACTCGTCGACGGTGCGCGAGAGCGCCGCGGGCAGCCGCCGGTGGGTGCGCAGCGGTGCGGCCCGCTCGTCGCGCTGCGGGTAGTGACGGCTGCCGCCGCCGGTGCGCTCGCGGTGCGAGGCCGACGCCCACGGCGTGGTGCCCGACAGCGCCTCGTACAGCGTCACGCCGAGCCCCCAGACGTCCGCTGCGGGCGACATGCGCTCGCCCCTGGCCTGTTCCGGCGAGAGGTAGTCGAACGTGCCCGCCGAGCTCTTCTCGCCGATCCGGCACACCAGGCTCAGGTCCAGCAGCACCGCGCGGCCACCGATCTCGACGACGTTGGACGGTTTCACGTCCAGGTGCACCCAGCCGTGCCCGTGCAGGTAGTGCAGCGCCGAGCACAGCTGGATGCCGAGCACCGCCGCGTCGACCGGGCGGAGCCTGCCCAGCTCGGCGATCAGGTAGCTGAGGGTGTGGCCGGGCAGCGTTTCGGTGATCACCGCCGGGCGCTCGGGCTCGGCGGTGCGCACGATCTCGTAGCCGCGCAGCAGGTGCGGGTGGGTGAGCTGGGTCAGCAGCACGCCCTCGTTGCGGAGCCAGGCGATCGCGCGTTCGTCGGCGGCGCGCTCCGGTCTGATCGTCTTGGCGATGCAGCGGCAGGACCGCTGCTCGCTCCACACGTCGTAGACATCGAGCCGGCTACCGCGCCGCAGGTGGTCGACGATCCGGTAGCCGGAGGCGAGGGTGTCGCCGGGCGCCAGCGGCGCTCCGGGCGGTCCCCAGCTCTGCTCCGGTTCGCCGAAGTAGTAGGACGAGGTCAACGAATCTGTCAGCACCGCTGCGGTCAGCTGTGACTGCGGTGCCGGCGGCGGTGGTCGTCGCTGCTGTCGCGACGACGTCGGTGGTCGCTGCTGTCGCGCCGGCGACGGCGGTGGTCGTCGCTGCTGTCCCGTCGGCGTCGGTGGTCGCTGCTGTCGCGGTGTCGGCGGTGGTGGTCGCTGCTGCCGCGCGAATGGTGCTGTTTCGCCGGGGACACCATCTGGAAAAGCTTGGAAAGGTCCACTGCGCGCTCCCGAAGGTCCGGTGATCATTCGGGCCACCGCGGGGGCAGCCCATCAGACCATTGTTCCGTAGATCGAGTGGCCGATGCGACCGGTTTCGGATGAAAAGGGCTTCACACAGCGAATGAAGAACCGCGGCTGATAATGGCGAATGCCATCACCAGCCGCGGTTCGAGGAGAACTTCAGCCCAACCCGGCCCAACCCGGCTCAACCCGAACCAGCCCGGACCTGGACGGGACCCGGAATACCGCGGTAATCGGGAACCCGAATACTGCGGTATTCCGGTTCTCCGGGCTCAGCCCTGGGACGCGACGGCGGCCGCGGCGTCGACGACGCCGTAGCCGTACACCGGGTTGTACACCCCGCGCAGACCGGCGATCGGGGTGCGCGCGGTGGAGATCAGCGCGTCCTCGACACCGGCGGCGTCACGTCCTTGCGCGCCCAGCAGCGCGGCGACCCCGGCGACCTGCGGGGCGGCCATCGACGTCCCGGCGAGGGCGTCGTAGTCGGCCTGACCGCACTCCGGCCTGCCCATCCCGCGGGGGACGCTCGACCAGACGTCGCCGTCGCAGTCGCCCAGCGACGAACCGCCCGGGGCGGAAACCGCCCGCAGGTTGAGCTTGACGCCGAGGTTGGAGTACACGGCGTGCATCTCGTCGGCGTCGGTCGCCGCGACGCACAGCGCGCCCTCCTCCCAGGACGGGGTGTCGCACAGCGGCGCGGTCTCGTTGCCCGCCGACGCCACCACGACGACGCCCTTCTCGCGGGCGTAGGCGATGGCCTCCTTGGTGGCCGACTGCAGGCCCAGCAGGGTCAGGACCTGGATGCCGGGCTGGGCGCCCAGGCTCAGGTTGATGACGTTCGCACCGTGATCGGCGGCGTAGCGAACACCAGCCCCGATCTCCTCGAACGTGCCCGAGCCGTTCTCCAGAGCCTTGATCGGCATGATCTTGGCGTCCGGCGCGACGCCGGCGATGCCGACGCCGTTGCCCGCGGCGGCCGCCGCGATTCCGGCGACGTGCGTGCCGTGCACGTCGGATTCCTGGCCGAGGCCGTCGGCACCGGTCCAGTCACCGTTGCCGCACGGCCCCGGTGCTCCGCCGCAGGAGAAGGTGGCGCCGGGGACGAGTTTGCCGCTGAACTCGGGATGTCCGAGGTCAAGGCCGGTGTCCACGACGGCGATGGTCTGCCCTCCGCCGGTGCTGCCGGCCCAGGCTTCTGGCGCGTGCAGTTGCTGCAAGCCCCACTGCTTGTCGATCAGCGGGTCACCGGCGGCGGCGCCGGCACTCGCTTGCGTTGCCACCAGCGATAAGCCGACCAGGCTCGCGGTGACCAGGGTCCGCATGCGCATTGCGACTCCCATTGGGTTGGCTCGGCGTTCGGCGGATCAACGAGCCGGTCGGCGAATAGTTTCACTCGCAACCGTGATTGGACCGTTCACCGAGCCAAGTTCCTTCGGCCGGAGCAATGCGGAATGTGATCATTCCAATTAGGTGAGTTCGAAAAGCGGTCGCAGCCCCGCAATTACGACATGTGCGGTTCGCGCGGCTTGCTGAACAGCAGGTTCAGCAGCAGGGCGGCGATGCAGCCGGTGCTGATCCCGGAGTCGAGAACGGTGCGCAGCGCCTCGGGGAAGTGGTCGTAGAACGAGGGCGCCACGACCGGGATCAGCCCGATGCCGAGCGCTCCCGCCACGATCAGCGCGTTGTGCGGGTCGCCGAGCCCGGCCTTGCTCAGGGTGCGGATGCCGCTGGTGGCAACCGATCCGAACAGCACGAGCGCGGCGCCGCCGAGCACCGGCTGCGGCACCAGCGAGACCACGGCGCCTGCGACCGGGAACAGGCCCAGCAGCACCAGCACGCCGCCGCCGGTGGCGACCACGAACCGGCTGCGCACGCCGGTCAGCGCGACCAGGCCGATGTTCTGCGCGAACGCGCTGCAGGTGAATCCGCCGAAGATCGCCGAGATGGCGCTGCCCGCACCGTCGGCCCGAAGGCCGGCGGCGATGGTCTTCTCGTCGGCGGGTCGGTCGACGATCTCGCCGAGCGCGATCATGTCGGCGGTGCTCTCCATCATCGCCACCAGCATCACGATGCAGATCGACAGCGTGGCGGTGAGGCTGAACGCCGGCGCCCCGAGCTCGAAGGGCACCGGGAGGTTGAACAGCGGCGCCGATTCGAAGGTCGAGGTGTCGACCAGGCCCATCGGCCAGGCGATGAGGCTGCCCACGAGCAGGCCGATGAGCAGCGCGATCCGGTTGAGGAAGCCGGTGAGGAAGCGGTTGAACAGCAGCACCAGCACGAAGGTGACCGCGCCGAGCAGGACCTTCTGCGGTGCCGCGTAGTCGGGGGCGTCGCTGTCCTGCCCGGCGATCCACTTGATCGCCACGGGCATCAGCGACAGCCCGATCAGGGTGATCACGGTGCCGTTGACCACCGGTGGGAAGAACCGCACCAGCCGGGAGAAGTACGGCGCGGCGATGAACGCCAGCACTCCGGCGATGAGCACGGAGCCGTAGACCACCGACAGCGGGTTCTGCGATCCGCTCTGCTGGGCGACGATGGCGAGGATCGGCGCCACGGACCCGAACGTCACACCGTTGACGAACGGCATCCGGGCGCCGATCTTCCACACCCCCAGTGCCTGCAAGGCGGTGGCCAGGCCTGCGGTGAACAGGCTCGCGCCGATCAGCAACGTCATCTGCAGCGGTGGAAGCCCGATGGCCTCGCCGACGATCAGCGGTGGTGCCACGACGCCGGCGTACATCGCCGCGACGTGCTGGATGCCGAAGGCGATCATCCGGGTTGGCGGTAGCACCTCGTCGCACGGGTGCGTGGTGCTGTCGGTTGTGGCCATGTTCTTCGCTCCCAAACCCGCAGGGCTACGTCGTCACGTCACTATCGGCACGAGTTGTTCTTTCCCGGTTTTCGTTGTGTTGCAACGCTATTTCGGTCCACGATGGACTTTTGGGCACGATGGACCGGGCGTCCCACCAGGAACGCCTTCAACTTCAGGGGATTTCGACGGATCCGCGTTGGGTGAGCGGCGTGGCCGCGAGTCGTGGGCACCACGACCGCAGCCCGCACCGCTGCGCACGGCGATCCCGTCAGCGGGGAGTTCTCAGAACTCCGCGGTGCTGTACCACGCCATCGGCGCGTCATCGACGTCGTCGCGGCGGACGACGCCCTCGATGAGGCCGTAGGGGCGGTCGGCGGCGAAGAAGACCTCGTTGTCGTTCTCCAGCCCGAAGGGCGAGAGGTCGACGAGGAAGTGGTGCTTGTTCGGCAGCGAGAGCCGGACCTCGGCCAGCTCCGGGTGCGCCTCCAGCGCGGCCTTGCCCATCTCGTAGAGGCTCTGCTGCAGGGCGAGGCTGTGCGTGGTGGCGAAGGCCTCCAGCATCGTGGCGCGGACGGACTCGAAGCTCTTGGCCCAGTCCACGTCGGTGTGCAGGTAGCGCCAGCGGGCGGTGACCGCGGTCGCCAGGATCCGGTCGGTGGTCTCGGCCAGCGTCGTGTACTGGTCCTTCGGGTAGCCCCAGAACTCCGAGCCGGTCGACTTGAGCACCACCAGGTCCTTCAGCCCCGAGACCACGTGCGCCTGGTCGCCGTCGATGGTGACCGCCGTCGTGCGCTTCTCGTCGCTCGCCCGGGAGAACGAGTGGTCGTGACCGGTGCCCTCGACGGGGATCCGCTGCCAGCCGTACTCGTCGATGAGGATCCGCGCGCCGTTGATGCCCTCGGCGGAGGACACGAAGTGCCTGCCCAGCCGGAGCGCGAAGTCCTCGATCTCACCGATCGGCTGCTGCTTGGCGAAGGCGTAGACGGTGTTCTTCTGCGTGTCGGTCGGCAGCACCCTGGCGTTGTCGCCGGACAGGTGCACCTCGTCGAGGTCGCCGCGCAGCGAGGTGCTGACGTTGAGGTCCTTGATGGAGTGGCGCGGCGTCGAGCGGTCCACGGTGACGATGCGGACCTCGGCCTTGCCGTACTGGTTCGGGCCCATGGAGATGCCCATGATTCAGCTCCCTCGATAGGTGGAGTAGGCGAACGGGCTCAGCAGCAGTGGAACGTGGTGATGCTGCTCGGGATCGGTGATCCGGAAGGTGATGGACACCTCCGGGTAGAACGCGGCGGTTCCTCGCTGGTCGAAGTACGCGCCGGTGTCGAAGGTCAGCCGGTAGTCGCCCGCGTCGAGGCGGTCGGGACCGAGGTCGCGGCAGCGGCCGTCGGAGTCGGTCCGGCCGGTCGCCGACGGAGCTCCGCCCGGCAGGGGTTCCCCGTCGGCGGTCTCCAGTCGGACGGCGACGCCCGCTGCGGGCTTGCCCAGGGCGGCGTCGAGGACGTGGGTGGTCACAGCGCTCATGGTTCGATCACTTTCGCCAGCCGCAGCGCGGCGATCTTGCGGAGTTCGGAGTCGACGATGCGCAGCTCGTCGTCGGGCTTGTTGTCCAGCCGGGAGCGCAGGATCTCCAGGAGCTCCTCGCCGCTGCGTCCGCTGGCGCACACCAGGTAGACGTGCCCGAAGCGGCGCTCGTACTCCAGGTTGGCGGCCCGCAGCTCCTCGGCGAGGTCGTCGCCGACCCCGGCCTGCTCGCGGCGGGAGAACTCGGCGCCGCGGCCGGTGTCGGCGGGTCGTTCGCCGATGCGGGGGTGAGCGGCCAGGGCCTGGAAGATCTCCGAGTCGGTGAGGTCCGGGGCGGCGTTCGCGGCGGTCCGCTGAACGGCCTCGGCGTCGGCGAAGGGGCGCGCATCGGCGATGTCGGCCGCCCATCGGGTGATGTCCAGGCAGTTCAGCAGCCTGTCGATGAGTTCGGCCCGAGGTGATTCGTTGAGCCGTCGCACACCGGTGGTGGTAGCCATGCGCTTCTCCGCTGAAGTGGTTCACATGCCGGTTCGATCGTGCCGAGAGAACTCGGTGACCGCAGGTCCGGTCCGGTGCGCAAAAAGCTACGACCACCCCGACGGGGTGTCAACAGTTTGTTGAAAGAGCCAGGTCAGCACTGCCCTGGGAGTTGAGCGGCAGGCGTGAGGTCAGTCCCGCGCCTGGTCGCGGTTGAGGTAGTTGTACACCGTGAAGCGGCTGACGCCGAGGGCCTTGGCGACGGTCTCGACGGACTTGCGCATGCTGAACGCGCCGCGCTCCTCCAGCAGCCGGACCGCCTTCTGCTTCTCCGGGCGGGGCAGGTCGGGCAGCTTCGCGCCGAGCTCGGACTCCACCTCGCGGATCAGGCGGTCCAGGGCGCTGGTGAGCTCCTGGCCCGGCACGCGCACGGCGACCGCCGGAGAACCTTCCCAGTTCAGCACGATGTCGCCCGGTTCCCGCTGGTCCACGGGCACGGTTGTGGCCCCGATGTGTTCCAGCAGCGGGGCGATCGCGTTGGCCAGCGGATGCATCGTGACCAGCCTAGACCCGGTCGTCCTCGGCGGTGACCTGCAGGGTGATCCGGCTCGCTCCCGCCGCCAGCGCCTTGTCCAGCACCTCCGCCAGCGCGGGCAGCAGCCGCTCGCGGTCGCCGCTGATCGCCGTGCCCAGCGGGCCGAAGTCCGGATCCAGGCCCGCCGCCAACAGGCAGTCCCGGGCCGCCAGCGCGTGCGCCGGTGGCTCGCCCTCGCCCTCGAACGGTTCCGTGGTGAACTCTGCGCGCAGCATCATCGGACCGACCTCCCTGACCGAGACGGTAGCGTCCGCGTGCAACCACGACCCAGACGGGAAGCCGATGAAGACCGACCGATTAGACGTCAATCTGTCGATCCTGTTCACCGAGCTGGATCTGCTGGAACGACCGGCAGCCGCCAAGGCCGCGGGGTTCGACCGCGTGGAGTTCTGGTGGCCCTTCGAGACCGCCGTGCCCGCCGAAGCCGACGTGGAGAAGTTCATCCGGGCCATCGACGACGCAGGTGTGTCGCTGGTAGGACTGAACTTCTACGGCGGCGACCTCGCCGCGGGTGAGCGAGGAGTGCTGTCCGATCCGGACCGGGCCGGGCAGTTCGCGGCCAACATCGACGTGCTCTGCGAGATCGGCGAGCGCCTCGGTTGCCGCGCGTTCAACGCGCTCTACGGCAACCGCATCGACGGCGTGGACCCGCGCGCCCAGGACGAGGCCGCCACCGAGAGCCTGGTGCGCGCCGCCCGCGCCGTCGCCCGGATCGGCGGTACCGTTCTCATCGAGCCGGTCAGCGGGATCCCGAGCTATCCGCTGCGGACCTCCGCCGACGGGCTCGCCGTCGTCGACCGGGTGCGCGAGGCCGGCGAGGTGGACGACGTCCACCTGCTGTTCGACCTGTACCACCTGGTCACCAACGGCGACGATCCGAACTCGGTGCTCGACCGACGCCCGGAAGCGATCGGGCACGTGCAGATCGCCGACTCACCGGGACGCGGGGAACCCGGCACCGGATCGATCGACTTCGCGCACTACTTCAGCCGGCTCGACGAGGTCGGCTACACCGGCCACATCGGACTCGAATACAAACCCAGCGGCGCCAGCACCGAATCCTTCGGCTGGATCGCGAGCTGAACCAAGGAGGCGTCACGTTGCCCGGCCCCGTCCTCATCGCACCGGACAAGTTCAAAGGCACCCTCACCGCACCGGAAGTGGCCGAGGCGGTCGCCGCCGGGCTGCGCCAGGCGCGCCCCGACCTGGAACTGCGGCTCGCCCCCGTCGCCGACGGCGGTGACGGCACCGTCGACGCCGCTCTGGCCGCCGGGTACGCCCGGATGACCGTGCCGGTCAGCGGCCCCACCGGGTACCCGGTGGACACCGAGATCGCCTACGACGGGGAGACCGCCGTCGTCGAACTCGCCTCCGCCTCCGGCCTCGCGCTGCTCGACCCCGACGACCTCGACGCCCTCGGCGCCTCCAGCGACGGGACCGGCGAGGCGCTGCTGGCGGCGCTGAGCACCGGCGCCCGGCGGATCGTGCTCGGTGTCGGCGGCAGCGCCTGCACCGACGGCGGTGCCGGGCTGCTCACCGTCCTCGGCGCGAAAATCCTGGACGCGAACGGGAATCCGGTCGCACCCGGCGGCGGCCCGCTGGCCAACGTCGGCGAGATCGACCTGTCCGGGCTGGACCCCAGGATCGGTGAGGTCGAGCTGATCCTCGCGTCCGACGTGAACAACCCGCTCACCGGACCGGACGGCGCCGCCCACGTCTACGGCCCGCAGAAGGGCGCGAACCCCGAGCAGGTGGAGCTGCTCGACGCCGCTCTGGCCCGGTACGCGCAGGTCATGCGAGACGCAGGCGGACGCGACGTCGCCGAGCAGCCCGGCGCGGGCGCGGCAGGCGGGGTCGGTTTCGCGGCTCTGGCGGCGCTGGGCGCGACGATGCGGCCCGGCGTGGACGTCGTCCTCGACCTCGTCGGCTTCCACTCCCAGCTCGACGGCGCGGGCCTGGTCATCACCGGCGAAGGCGCGCTGGACGAGCAGACCCTGCACGGCAAGGCCCCGGCCGGGGTCGCGGCTCGCGCCATCGAAGCGGGAATCCCGGTCATCGCCATCGCGGGCCGCTGCGATCTCACCCGGGAGCGGCTGGCGGAGGCGGGGATCGACGCGGCCTACGCCCTCCTCGACGTCGAACCCGACCCGCAGCGCTGCATGGCCGACCCGGCCCCCATCCTGACGACCCTCGCCGCAACGCTGGCCGAGAACCACCTCTGAGCAGCAGCTTTCGAGGTGGGATTCGAATTTCGCGCGAAATTCGAACCCGAAACCCGAGCCGCGTATTTAGCGGGTTAATAAAAAA
>NZ_JBFAQJ010000045.1:0-52169 GCF_040677225.1 Saccharopolyspora sp. NPDC049357
ACCGGAGCCGGGCACGAGCGAGCCGTCGACCAGCGAGAACGACGGTCTCCTGCCGAGCTCGAACTGATCATCGGCGCGAAATTCGAAACGGCCACCCAGACGGCTGCTTTGAGTTATCCACAGGTCGCGATGCTGTCCACGGATGTTGGTCTTCTTAGTGCTAGAGCCCGGGTTTCGTGGTCACTCTGTGCTTCATGGACCTCGCTGCTTCTGGTTTCGACCGCCGCCGTTACCCACCGCTGTTCACTCGCGCCCAGGCGCAGGAACAGGGAGTTTCCGACTACAAGCTGGCCACGTACTGCGTCCGCGTGCTGCAAGGGATCTACACCGTCCGCGACGCCCCCATCACCCACGCACTCCGATGCCTCGCCGCAGCGATGACGCTGCCGCCTGACGCGGTGATCACCGGGCGGTCCGCGGCAACCCTGCTCGGCGCGGACCTCGCAGGTCCGAAGGACGACGTCGAAGTACTGGTCAGCGACCACAAGTACATGAACCGCCGATTCGGGATCCGCGCGTGGGCGCGCAAGAGCAACGAGGACGAATACGTTCCCTGGCAGGGCATCAACCTCGCCCGGATGACCCGGGCCGCCTTCGACGTGCTCGCCAGGAACACGGTCCGCTTCGCCGTCGCCAACTGCGACGCCATGCTGCGCGCCGGCCTCATCGACGAGACGTCATTGCACAACTTCCTCGCCAAGCGGCACTACTACGGCTACCGCAAAGCCCTTCGCGCGTTGGCGCTGGTGGACTCGCGCGCCGAGTCGATCCCCGAATCAATGCTCCGGGTTGAGCTGGTCCAGGCAGGGCTGAGACCAGTGCCGCAGGTGGAGGTGTTCGACCTGTTGGGCAGCTTCGTCGCACGCCTCGACCTCGCCTTCGAGGAGGAGAAGGTCGCTGTCGAGTACGACGGGAACTGGCACGCCAAGCCCGAGCAGCGGGCGAAGGACGAAGCGCGGCGGCAACGACTCCGCGACTGCGGCTGGACCGTCATCGTCGTCACCCGAGACGACCTCTACGGGGACGCGCGTGCGGTGGTCACCGCGGTCAAGAGCGCCCTCGGCCTGGGACCGTGAGGCGGCGATTCAAATTTCGCGCGAAATTCGAACGCCACGCGCGACACTCGAACTTCGCGCGAAATTCGAACGGGTCGCCGCGTCAGGAGAGGGTGCGGGTGGCCCGGGTCTGGTTCTTCCTGGCCGCCAGGTCCTCGTTCGGGGGGTAGTCGATCGCGCGGAGGGTGAGGCCGTGCGGCGGGGCCACCGCCGTGGTGCGGGTCTGCGCCGCCAGGAGGTCCGCCGGGTGGGACTCCGCGCGTCGGCCATCGCCGGTCATCAGGAGGGTGCCGACGAGGCTGCGGACCATGGAGTGGCAGAAGGCGTCGGCCGAGACGTCGGCGACGATGAGGTTGTCCTCCACGCGGTTCCAGGTGAAGCGCTGGAGCTCGCGGATCGTCGTCGCCCCTTCCCGGGGCTTGCAGTACGCCGCGAAATCGTTGAGGCCCAGGAGTTCCCGGGACGCCTCGTTCAGCGCGTCCACGTCCAGCGGGCGGTTCCAGGCCAGCGTGTCCTTGCGCCGCAGCGGATCGGCGCCCCACGGGGCGTCTGAGACCTGGTAGCGGTAGTGGCGGCGCAGCGCCGAGAAGCGGGCGTCGAACTCCGGAGGAACCACCTGGGCGCCGAGAACCCGCACGTCCGGCGGCAGAATCCGGTTCCACCGGTGGACCATGCGCGTCAGGTCCGGGATCCCGCTCGAATCGACCGCCAGGCGACCGGGCGCCTCGGGATCCAGCGGGACGACGTCGAAGTGCAGCACCTGACCGGTCGCGTGCACACCGGTGTCCGTGCGGCCGGCGACCACGACGGACTTGGGCACCTCGCGGCCGGGGGGCTGCTTGGCGAGCGCGTCCTCCACCAGCCCCTGCACGGTGCGCAGGCCCGGCTGCTTGGCCCAGCCCTT
Organism: Saccharopolyspora sp. NPDC049357; assembly: GCF_040677225.1. Classification (NCBI taxonomy): domain Bacteria; kingdom Bacillati; phylum Actinomycetota; class Actinomycetes; order Pseudonocardiales; family Pseudonocardiaceae; genus Saccharopolyspora; species Saccharopolyspora sp. NPDC049357. Next base: position 1,960 of record NZ_JBFAQJ010000045.1, read on the forward strand.
GAAGTCCGTCCCGTCGTAGGACAGGTCGAGGCGCACGCGAACGAGCCCGCCATCCCCAGCGGGAACAGCGGGCTCGTTCACAGCATCACCGGCCAGAATCAGGACTCGTCCTTCTTCTCGGCGGCGGTGTCCTCAGTGGTCTCGACCTGAGCCTCAGCGGACTCGGTGGTCTCGACGGTCTCTTCGGCCTTCGGCTCCTCGGCCTTCGGCTCGTCAGCGGCGAACTTGGTGCCGCGGGCGGCCTCGGCTTCGGCGGTGGCGGTCTTCTCCGCCACCAGCGCGATCACGGCCATCTTCGCGTTGTCACCCTTGCGCGGCATCGTCTTGATGATGCGGGTGTAACCGCCGTTGCGGTCGGCGAAGAACGGGCCGATCTCGGCGAAGAGCTTGTGCACGACGTCCTTGTCGCGGATGGTCTTCATGACCTCGCGACGGTTGTGCAGGTCGCCCTTCTTGGCCTTGGTGATGAGCCGCTCGGCGATCGGCCGCAGCCGCTTCGCCTTCGCCTCGGTGGTGGTGATCCGACCGTGCTCGAACAGCGAGGTGGCCAGGTTGGCCAGGATGAGCCGCTCGTGCGACGGGGACCCGCCGAGACGCGGACCCTTGGTCGGGGTGGGCATCGGTTGCTCCTCTCGAGGGCGCGCCGGTGAACCCCGGACGCGCAACACAGCTACAGCTGCTCTGTCTCCGCGTAGTCCTGACCGTCGTCGTAGCCGTTGTCCTCGACGGGACCCGCCGAGCCGACGATGACCTCGTCCTCGGCGGTCCAGCTCTCCGCGGGGTACTCGGCCGCAGCGGCGGACGGGTCGAACCCGGGCGGGCTGTCCTTGAGGGCCAAGCCCAGACCGGCCAGCTTCATCTTGACCTCATCGATGGACTTCGCACCGAAGTTGCGAATGTCCAGCAGGTCGGCCTCGCTGCGAGAAACCAGCTCGCCGACGGTGTGGATGCCCTCCCGCTTGAGGCAGTTGTAAGAGCGAACCGTCAGGTCCAGGTCCTCGATCGGCATCGCGTAGGCCGCGATGGTGTCGGCCTCCGCCGGCGACGGGCCGATCTCGATGCCCTCGGCATCGACGTTGAGCTCGCGGGCGAGCCCGAACAGCTCGACGAGAGTGCGTCCGGCCGACGCCACCGCATCGCGGGGCGTGATGGACGGCTTGCTCTCGACGTCGAGGATCAGCTTGTCGAAGTCGGTGCGCTGCTCGACACGAGTGGCCTCGACCTTGTAGGTCACCTTCAGAACCGGCGAGTAGATCGAGTCGACCGGGATCCGGCCGATCTCAGCACCGGTCTGCTTGTTCTGCATCGCGGGGACGTAGCCACGACCGCGCTCGACGACGAGCTCGATCTCCAGCTTGCCCTTCGCGTTCAGCGTGGCGATGTGCAGCTCGGGGTTGTGCACGGTGACACCGGCCGGCGGGACGATGTCCGCGGCGGTGACCTCACCCGGTCCCTGCTTGCGCAGGTACATGGTGACCGGCTCGTCCTCCTCGGAGGAGACGACGAGCTCCTTGATGTTCAGGATGACGTCGGTGACGTCCTCCTTCACACCCGGAATCGTGGTGAACTCGTGCAGCACACCGTCGATGCGCAGGCTGGTGACCGCCGCCCCCGGGATGGAGGAGAGCAGCGTACGACGCAGCGAGTTGCCCAGGGTGTAACCGAAGCCCGGCTCCAGCGGCTCGATGACGAACCGGGAACGGGTCTCCGACACGGCCTCTTCGGACAGTGTGGGTCGCTGGGAGATGAGCACTTCGTATTCCTTTCCTCACGGCGCCCGCTATTTGACGCCGATGGAACGGCATGCCCGCGACGGATCGCGGGCCGGCGACGGATTCCTGCACCGCCACCGCTGGTTGCGGACCGCCGGCGGCCGCCTCGTGGAAGGCCGCCGGCGGGACGCGTCACTTCGAGTAGAGCTCGACGATGAGCTGCTCGGTGACCGGGGTGTCGATCTGCGCGCGCTCCGGGCGCTGGTGCACCAGGATGCGCAGGTTCGAGGGCACGACCTGGAGCCAGGCCGGAACCGGGCGCTCGCCGAGGGTTTCCTTGGCGATCAGGAACGGCGTGGTGCCCAGGGCCTTCGGCTTGACGTCGATGATGTCCCACTTCGAGACCTGGAAGCTGGGGACGTTCACCTTCTTGCCGTTGACCAGGAAGTGACCGTGGCTGACGAGCTGACGCGCCATGCGGCGGGTGCGAGCCAGACCAGCGCGGTACACGACGTTGTCCAGCCGGCTCTCCAGCAGCTGCAGGAGGTTCTCACCCGTCTTGCCCGGGCGGCGGTTGGCTTCCTCGTAGTACGCGCGGAACTGACGCTCGAGCACGCCGTAGGTGAACCGGGCCTTCTGCTTCTCCTGGAGCTGCAGCAGGTACTCGGTTTCCTTGATGCGCGCGCGACCGTGCTGCCCCGGCGGGTACGGGCGACGCTCGAATGCCTGGTCTCCGCCGACAAGGTCAACCTTGAGACGACGGGACTTGCGGGTCGCGGGACCGGTGTAACGAGCCATTGGTGATCCTTACTCCTTTCCCGCGGCTCAGACCCGACGACGCTTCGGCGGGCGGCAGCCGTTGTGCGGCTGCGGGGTCACGTCCTGGATGGTGCCCACCTCGAGGCCTGCGGCCTGCAGCGAGCGGATCGCCGTCTCCCGGCCCGAACCCGGACCCTTGACGAAGACGTCGACCTTCTTCATGCCGTGCTCGGCGGCCTTGCGGGCCGCGTTCTCGGCGGCCATCTGCGCGGCGAACGGGGTGGACTTGCGAGAGCCCTTGAACCCGACGTGGCCGGCCGATGCCCAGCTGATCACCGCACCGGTGGGGTCGGTGATCGAAACGATCGTGTTGTTGAACGTGCTCTTGATGTGAGCCTGCCCGTGGGCAACGTTCTTCTTTTCCTTGCGCCGCACCTTCTTGACGGCGCCAGCGCGAGCCTTGGGTGGCATAGCTTTAGCTTTCTCCTAGCGAGGCTTACTTCTTCCCGGCCTTCTTCTTGCCGGCGACCGTCTTCTTCGGCCCCTTGCGGGTACGCGCGTTGGTCTTCGTCCGCTGCCCGTTGAGGGGCAGGTGACGACGGTGGCGCACACCCTCGTAGCAGCCGATCTCGATCTTCCGGCGGATGTCGGCCTGGACCTCGCGGCGGAGGTCACCCTCGACCCGGTAGTTCTCCTCGATGAAGTCGCGCAGCTTGGTCAGCTGCTCGTCGTCGAGGTCACGCGGCTTCGCGTCGGCGGAGACACCGGTGCCGGAGAGAATCTCCTTGGCCCGGGTCTTGCCGATCCCGAAGATGTAGGTAAGCGCGATCTCCATGCGCTTTTCGCGCGGGAGGTCGACGCCAACGAGCCGTGCCATGTCGGCTCCTTCTCCTTAGATCGGTCCAGGTCTGCTCCCACGCCGCCCCCGCACGGATGTGCGGAGCCCCGGCCTGGTCCGGAGGTCAGTCGGCTCAACTCGCGAGCCGACAGGTCGTGGGAGTTCTTCTCTGTTTCCGCTTGCTGCGACCTCAGCGGTCTGCGGTCAGCCCTGACGCTGCTTGTGTCGGGCGTTGTCGCAGATCACCAGGACTCGTCCGTGACGACGGATGACCTGGCACTTGTCGCAGATGCGCTTCACACTCGGCTGGACCTTCACGGTCGTGCTCTCCTGTTGGACGCGTGTCCAGGTCTCCCCGGACACCGTGGAGGTCACTTGTAGCGGTAGACGATGCGCCCACGGGAGAGGTCGTACGGCGAGAGCTCCACCACAACCCGGTCCTCGGGGAGGATTCGAATGTAGTGCTGGCGCATCTTGCCACTGATGTGTGCGAGGACCTTGTGGCCGTTTTCCAACTCGACACGGAACATCGCGTTGGGAAGCGGCTCGATCACCCGACCCTCGACCTCAATGGCCCCGTCCTTCTTGCCCATGTCCTCCGCGTTTCGTGACGGTGACGGTTTGCGGGGCGAAAGCCCCTGCCACACGAACCGGAGGCCCCGGCACGCATGACCGACACACGCGGGATCCGATTCGAAATACCGATGACCACCCGATCCGGATACTCTTGAGCAGAGTCGCGCGGACGGACACTCCGGGCACAACGAACCGGCGCCACTCGTGCGCCGATAGTCCATCGTACGCGCAGCCCGATGAGCACCACACATCGGGGCTGCTCACACCGCATCCGCCGCCACCGGCGACTTGCGCCGATCTTCGGGCCCTCACTACTTTCGACCACACACTCGAAACCTCGACACCGGTGTCGAGGCGCGCCCACCCCGGAAACACCCGAGGAGCAGCGTGACAGCGCAGCAGCAGCCCACCGGCAGTCCGGTGCAGGCGTTGACCGGCAAGCTCGCCGAATACCGGACCTTCCTCAGCACCGCGGTCCGGAACCCGCACATGGTGGGCGCCGCCACACCCACCTCGGCCGCCGTGGCGGCCACCGTCGCGCAGGTCGTGCCCAGCACCGGCAGCCCGGTCGTGGTCGAGCTGGGCCCCGGGACCGGATCGCTGTCCGACGGCATCCACGCCCGCCTGCCCGAGGGTGCCCGCCACCTGGGCATCGAGCTCGGCGCCGACATGGTCGCGCACCTGCGCGAGCACAAGCCGTGGCTGGAGGTCGTGCACGGCGACGCCGGCGACCTGGTGTCGGTGCTGGCCGAACACCGGATCGACAGGGTCGACGCGGTCGTCAGCAGCATCCCGTGGTCGCTGCTGGACGACGGCGCCCAGGGCCACATCCTCGGCCAGGCGGCCAAGGCACTCACGCCCAACGGCGCGTTCACGGCCCTGACCTACCTCCCCGCCGAGCGCACCCGCAACGCGCGCCGGTTCCGCGAGCGGCTGCACGAGACCTTCGACGAGGTCCTCACCCACACCACGTGGCGCAACTTCCCACCCATCCTGCACTACATCTGTCGCCGTCCCCTGGTCTGAGCATTCCGACAACCGGGTACTTCCAGGCAAAAGGCCGAGTTTCGGTCGACGTGGATGTCTGATTGCGGACCGGTTACGGTCGGGCGGCATCAAACCCGGGGAGGGCAGGAGAGCCGTGAGCAAGTCACGCGAGTACCTGATGTTCGTGGGCCGCGCCGTCCAGAACCCGTCGAAGGTCGGCGCGGTGCTGCCGACCTCGGAGCACGTGGCCCGCGCGGTCGCCGACGTCGTGCCCAGCCACGGCCCCAGCACGGTGCTGGAGCTCGGCCCCGGCACCGGTGCGCTCAGCGATCCCATCCGGGAGCGCGTCGCACCCGGGTCGCGACATCTGGCGGTGGAGATCGATCCGGAGCTGGTCCGCTACCTCAACCGCACCAAGCCGTGGTTGGAGGTGATCCACGGGGATGCTTCCGACCTGCGCAAACTCCTCGCCGACGCGGGCGTGGACAGGGTCGATGCGGTGATCAGCTCGATCCCGTGGACGCTGCTGCCCGGCGACAAGCAGCGCGAGCTGCTGCACGAGGCCGCCGCGGTGATGACCCCGGGCGGGGTGTTCACCACCGTCACCTACCTGACGACGCTGTGGCGCGCGCAGACCAAGGAGTTCATCGGAGCGCTCGACGAGACCTTCGACGAGGTGTTCCCCCGCAGCGCCGTCTGGCGCAACGTGCCGCCGGCGCGCGTCTACGCCTGCCGCCGACCCAAGGGCTGAGGACTCAGGCCTCTTCCGGGGCCGTGAGGACCCAGGGACCGTCTTCGGTGATGGCGACCGTGTGCTCCCAGTGGGCGGCACGGGAGCCGTCGGCGGTGACGACGGTCCAGGCGTCGTCGAGCTCCTCGGTCTCGGCGGTGCCGCCGGTCAGCATCGGCTCGACCGCCAGCGCCATGCCCACCCGCAGCTTCGGGCCGCGGCCCGGCTTGCCGAGGTTCGGCAGGAACGGCTCCATGTGCATCTGGGTGCCGATGCCGTGGCCGCCGTACTCGGCGATGATGCCGTAGTCGCGGCCGTCGGTCGCAGCCGCCGACAGAGCGGCGGTCTCCACGGCGTGCGAGATGTCGGTGAGGCGGTTGCCTGCGCGCACCTTCTCGATGCCCGCCCACATGGACGCCTCGGTCGCGGCCGACAGCGCGCGGTCGGCGTCGCTGATCTCGCCGATGGCCAGCGTGACGGCGGAATCACCGTGCCAGCCGTCGAGGATCGCGCCGCAGTCGACCGACAGCAGATCTCCCTCGGAGACGACCTCGCGCACCGACGGGATGCCGTGCACGACCTTCTCGTTCAGCGAAGCGCAGATCGAACCGGGGAAGCCGTGGTAGCCCTTGAACGAGGGCACCGCACCGGCGTCGCGGATGACCTGCTCGGCGATGGCGTCCAGCTCACCCGTGCTCGCACCCGGCACGGCCTTCTCCCGGACGGCCGCCAGCGCACGCGCGACGACCAGTCCGGCGGCTCGCATCGCCTCGATCTCACCGCGCGACTTGAGCTCGATGCCCTTACCCCGACGCAACAAGGCACTCACCTTCGAAGTATTGCTGGACGACGCCGGTTCGCGCCCGGCGAGGGAAATGCGACGGCCGGCCACCATCGGTGACCGGCCGCGCGAACGTTCACTGGTGGCTGCGCAGCGCTTCCAGCGCGCGGCCGGTGATCTCCTCGATCGAGCCCATGGCGTCGATCTTGATGACCTTGTCCTGGTAGTAGCCCAGGATCGGTTCGGTCTCCTCGTGGTACACCGCGAGACGGCGGCGGATGACGTCCTCGGTGTCGTCCGAGCGGCCGCGCGCCAGCATGCGCTTGACCAGCTCCTCCTCCGGGACGTCGAACTGCACGACCGCGGTCAGGGCGAGGCCCTTCTCGCCGAGGATGCCACCGAGCACCTCGGCCTGAGCGGTGTTGCGCGGGTAGCCGTCGAGCAGGAAGCCCTGGGCTGCGTCCTCGTCACCGAGGCGGTCGCGCACCATCTCGTTGGTGACCTCGTCCGGCACCAGTTCACCGGCGTCCATGTAGCTCTTGGCCTTCTGGCCGAGCGGCGTGGAGTTGCCGATGTTCGCGCGGAACAGATCTCCGGTGGAGATGTGCGGCACACCGAGCTTCTCGCTGAGCACAGCCGCCTGGGTACCCTTACCGGCACCAGGCGGGCCGACGAGAACCAATCGCACCAAGGGTCTGCCTCCGAATCCTCACCGTCGCGCGCCAACTGCTGACGAGCTGCGCGGCACCGCCCCGTACCGACGGCGCTGCGATCCCAACCACCCTACGCATGGACGAGGGGCGAGCGAACATGCCCATGCGAAAGTCCGCGCATGGGCAAGCACGCTGGTCCGGGCGTGTGCAGCACACGCCCGGGCGCTCCACCTTACCTGAGGAAACCCTCGTACTTCCGCTGCGTGAGCTGGCTCTCGATCTGCTTCACGGTGTCCAGACCCACGTTCACCATGATCAGCACCGCTGTGCCGCCGAACGGGAAGTTCTGGTTCTGGCCCTGACCACCGGTCAAGCCCAGGAAGAACATCGGCAGGATGGCCACGATGCCCAGGTACAGCGAGCCGGGCAGGGTGATGCGGGAGAGCACGAAGCTCAGGTACTCCGCGGTCGGGCGACCGGGGCGGATACCGGGGATGAACCCGCCGAACTTCTTCATGTCGTCCGCCCGCTCTTCCGGGTTGAACGTGATCGACACGTAGAAGTAGGCGAAGAAGATGATCAGCAGCATGTACAGCAGGATGTGCACCCAGCTGGCCGGATCGACGATGTAGGTCTGCAGGAAGCGCGCCCACCAGCTGTCCTGGTTGCCCGCCAGCTGACCGATCAGCTGCGGCAGGTACAGCAGCGACGAACCGAAGATGACCGGGATGACACCCGCCTGGTTCACCTTCAGCGGCAGGTACGTGGACGTGCCGCCGTACATCCTGCGGCCGATCATGCGCTTGGCGTACTGCACCGGGATCCGGCGCTGCGCCTGCTCGATGAACACCACGGTAGCGATGATCGCGACCGCGAACAGGCAGACCATGGCGAAGACCAGGCCGCCGTGCGAGTTCAGGATGTTGCCGCCCTCGGCGGGGATCCGCGAGGCGATCGAGACGAAGATCAGCAGCGACATGCCGTTGCCGATGCCGCGCTCGGTGATCAGCTCGCCCATCCACATCAGGACGGCCGCACCGGCGGTCATGACGACCACGATGGTGATCAGGTTCAGGACCGAGTCGTCCGGGATCGGCGAGACCGAGCAGCCCTGGAACAGCTGCCCGCGCACCGCGAGCGCGACGATGCCGGTGCCCTGCAGGACCGCCAGGGCGATCGTGAGGTACCGGGTGTACTGGGTGAGCTTGGCCTGGCCGGACTGGCCTTCCTTCTTCAGCTGCTCGAAGCGAGGGATGACCACCTGCAGCAGCTGGATGATGATGCTCGCCGTGATGTAGGGCATGATGCCCAGCGACAGCACCGACAGCTGCAGCAGCGCACCGCCGCTGAAGAGGGTGAGAAGAGAGTAGACACTCTGAGCGCCGCTGCCCTGAATCTGCTCGATGCACTGCTGGATGTTGGGGTACGACACACCGGGCGACGGAATCGTCGCACCGAGGCGGTACAGCACCACCATTCCCAGCGTGAACAGGATCTTGCGGCGCAGGTCCGGCGTTGCCAGAGCCGAGCGGAAGGCGCCGAGCACGCGAACCTCCTGTACGCGAACCGGTCGGAACCGGCCGGAAAACAAGCGGCCGGCTTCGCCAGCCGGCACGGCGGGAAACTCCATGGACAAGGCCGTGGTCACCCACGGCACTACCGCGCGACTTTAGCAGGCCGCGAGGTGGATACGGACAGCGACCGAACCCTCACGACGATCAACGTTTCGCAACATCGCCACCAAGCAGCGGCAACCGCGCCCTCCCAGGCGCGGTTGCCGTTATTCCCAGCTTGACCTGCGGTGTTGTCGAAGATCGACGATCACATCGGGATCAACCGCAGTTGGCCTGCTTTTCTTCCTCGGTCATCGCGCGGGTGGACTGGGTGACCGTCCCGCCCTGGTCGTCGGCCGGGCCGCTGGCCTCGAAGTCGTTGACGTACCAGATGTAGTGATCGTAGAACTTGTCCTCGAAGTGCAGCTCGTAGGTTCCCTTGGCCTTCTGCATCTTCGGTCCGTGGTACACCTGCCCGACCTCACCGGGACGCACGGTGATGAAGGTGGTCTGCGACTCGGTGTGCTCGGACCGCCACTCGTGACCGTAGGTCGCCTTGAAGGTCACCTTGAACACCTCGCCGAAGCTGGTGCTCATCGACAGACCCACGCTGTTGCTCTCCGCGGTGCTGTCGGACCAGGCGACGTTCATCATCTGCTCCTTGTCGGTGCAGTTGAACACCGGAGAGCCGACCGCCTCTGAACTGTTCTGGTAGTACTCCACCTCGCCCTCGGGGTGAAACACGCAGCTGTCGGTGCCGTTGTCGCACTTCTCCAGCAGCTCGCGAACCGTGGGCTCTTCGGCCGCGGTGGCAGGCGGGGCCAGCAGCAGAGCCGCCCCGATCGCCGACACGCAGCTCACCGCGATGCGCTTCATCATCGAGTTCCTCTCGATCAACTTGAAGACCAACCGGACAACACCCGCATCCGAGAACCGGACCACCACGCTTTCGGCCACCGGACCACCGCCGCTCTCCGGACCCGGATTACCGCCGTAATCGGGTCCCGGAATACGGCGGTAATCGGGGTCCTGATTACCGGGGTAATCGGGGTCAAGGGCTGTGGGTGATTACGGGCAGGCGTCGACTTCTTCCTGGGTCATGTCGCGGGAGTGCTGGCTGACCGCGGTCGATGAGTCCTGGGCGGGGCCGGTCGCCTCGAAGTCGTTGACGTACCAGATGTAGTGGTCGTGGAACTTGTCCTCGAAGTGCAGCTCGTACGTGCCGCGCACCTTCTGCATCTGGGCGGCCCGCTCGACCCAGCCCACCTGGTGCGAGCCGGTGTCGACGAACGTCGTCTGCGACTCGGTGTGCGACTCCTCCCAGGTGTGCTGGAAGGTCTGCTCGTAGGTGACGGCGAAGACCTTGCCGAAGCCCGCCTCGGTGGTCATCGACAAGCCGACGCTGTTGCTCTGCGACGTGGTGTCCGACCAGGCGACGCTGTGGCGCTGGTCGTCCGGGGTGCAGTTGTAGACCGGGTCGCCGACCTGCTTGGTGTCCGCGGTGAAGTACTCCGGCTCGCCGGCCGGGTGGAACACGCAGCTGTCGGTGCCGTTGTCGCACTTCTCCAGCAGCTCGCGGACCGTCGGGTCCTCGGCGGCGTTGACGCCCCGGGCGTTGATGACACCGGCGCTCTCAGCGGTCGCGTTGGCGGTGACGGGCACGACCAGCGCGCCGAACGCGCTCGCCGACGCCACCAGGGTGCGAATCGTTCCTGCTCGCATGGCGAATTCCCCTCAGCTCAGACCGACGGACTGGGTGCGGTCGTTCAGCATCGAACCGACGTCGGGCGTGTTCTCCTTGAACGGCCCGTCGCGCTCGCCGCCCAGGTCGGGCTCCGGGTACAGCCAGATCCAGCAGCCGCCCCACGGCTGAACCGAGGAGACGATGTTCTTCCAGTCATCGGGCAGGTTGATCTGGAAGTTGACGACACCGTCCTTCTCGCACATCTCGGAGCCGTAGACGGTGAAGCTGGCCCCGCCGTAGTTGGGGTCGGCGAACAACGTCGCCTGGATGACGTCGCCACGCGCGTCCCTCGACTGCGCGGTGGCCTCGGCCAGCGTGTTGAAGCACAGGGTCTCCCCGGTGCTGAAGTGATAGCTGCAGTGCGAATCCGGTTTCGGGGCCACCTGCCCGCCGGGTTGGGCCACCGCTGCTCCCGGGACAACCGCGGCCAACACCGCGACGATCACCAGGACGGCACGCCGTCCCACCTGTCGTGGTCGCATATGCCGTCGCTCCTCCCTCGATTTACCAGCGCCGTCCGGGTGAAACGGCGTCGACAAAGCTAAGGAGTCGTGTGACGGGGCCAACACCGACGAAAAGTAGCCGGACGGGCCCACCTTCGCTTGAAACTCTTCGGTGGATCGCCTTGGACTGAAGAGGGGTCCTGGCGTTCGCGCATATCGCGGCCGGAGAACTCGCGAACCGGCTAAGTGAACTGCCAAGGGTGATTTCCCGAGTGCGCACCGTATCGCGACTGGGAAGTTGTGGGAACCAGGAAAAAGATGGGTCCCGAATGGGAAAAACAGAAGACCCGCCATCCCGGTTGGATGGCGGGTCTTCTGCTGAACTCGATCAGCGCTCGAGCTTGGTGACCGAACCGCCGGCGGCGGTGATCTTCTCCTGAGCGCTGCCGGTGAAGGCGTGAGCGGTGACGTCCAGCTTGACGCCCTCCAGGTCCCCGTCGCCGAGGATCTTCACCAGCTCGTTCTTCTTGACCAGGCCCTTGGCGACGAGCTCGTCGAAACCGACGGTGCCACCCTCGGGGAACGCCTGGGCCAGCTTGCCGAGGTTCACACCCTGGTACTCGGTGCGGAAGCGGTTCTTGAAGCCCTTGAGCTTCGGGAGCCGCATGTGGATCGGCATCTGCCCACCCTCGAAACGAGGGGAGACGGTCTTGCGGGCCTTGGTGCCCTTGGTACCGCGGCCGGCGGTCTTGCCCTTGGAGCCCTCACCGCGGCCGACGCGGATCTTGTCGCGCTTGGCGCCAGGGGCCGGACGCAGGTCGTGCAGTTTGATGACCATGTCAGTCGACCTCCTCGACCGTCACCAGGTGACGGACGGCGTTGACCATGCCGCGCACGTTCGAGTCGTCCGGGCGAACCACGGACTGACGGATCTTGCGCAAGCCGAGGCTGCGCATGGTGTCGCGCTGGTTCTGCTTCGAGCCGACCAGCCCGCGCACCTGAGTGATCTTGAGCTGTGCCATGACGATCAGACCCCCGTCCCGGCGGCACGCGCACGCATGATGAACGCCGGAGCGACATCTTCCAGCGGCAGGCCACGGCGAGCCGCGACCTCCTCCGGACGCTGCAGCTGCTTGAGGGCGTCCACCGTGGCGTGCACGATGTTGATCGGGTTGTCCGAGCCCAGCGACTTGCTCAGCACGTCGTGGACACCGGCGCACTCCAGCACCGCGCGCACCGGACCACCGGCGATGACACCGGTACCGGCGCTGGCCGGACGCAGCAGCACGACGCCGGCGGCGTCCTCGCCCTGCACCGGGTGCGTGATGGTGCCGCCCAGGCGCGGGACGCGGAAGAAGTTCTTCTTCGCCTCCTCGACGCCCTTGGCGATGGCCGCGGGAACTTCCTTGGCCTTGCCGTAGCCGACACCGACCATGCCGTCGCCGTCGCCGACGACGACCAGCGCGGTGAAGCTGAAGCGCCGACCACCCTTGACGACCTTCGCGACGCGGTTGATGGTCACGACACGTTCGAACTGCGGGGTCTTCTCTTGGGCCGCCCCGCCACGGCCGCCGTCGCGGCGGTCCCGGCGGTCCTTGCCGCCGGACTCCCCGCCGCCTTCACGCCGAGTGCGTCCAGGCATCAGGCGTCCCTTCCAGTCTCGTTCTTACGCACTTGTCAGAACTCCAGTCCGCCGTCACGGGCGGCGTCGGCCAGAGCGGCCACGCGACCGTGGTAGGCGTTGCCGCCGCGGTCGAACACGACCTTCTCGACACCGGCGTCCTTGGCACGGGCGGCGACGAGCTCGCCGACCTTGGTGGCCACGGCCTTCTTGTCACCCTCGAAGCCGCGGAGCTCGGACTCCAGGCTCGTGGCCGACGCAACGGTGTGGCCCTTGGTGTCGTCGATGACCTGCGCGGTGATGTTGCGCAGCGACCGAGTGACGACCAGACGCGGGCGCTCGGCGGTGCCCAGGATCTTCTTCCGGAGGCGCGTGTGACGCTTGGCGCGGGCGAGCCGACGCTTGGTCGAGATGTCCTTGCCAACCGGCTTGCGCTTGGTAGCTGTCTCGCTCATGGTCACTTACCCGTCTTTCCGACCTTGCGGCGGATGGTCTCACCCGCGTACCGGACACCCTTGCCCTTGTACGGGTCGGGCTTGCGCAGCTTGCGGATACGAGCCGCGATCTCGCCGACCAGCTGCTTGTCGATGCCCTTGACCGAAAGCTTGGTCGGGCCGTCGACCGCGAACTGAATGCCGTCCGGCGGCTCGATCACGATGGGGTGGCTGTAGCCGAGGGAGAACTCGAGGTTCGATCCCTTCTGCAGCACTCGGTAACCGACGCCCTGGATCTCCAGATCCTTCTGGTATCCCTGGCTGACGCCGATCACCATGTTGTTGACGAGAGTCCGGGTCAGCCCGTGCAGCGACCGGCTCTCCCGCTCGTCGTCGGGGCGCTTGACCAGCACCGCGCCGTCCTCGTCCTTCTCGACGACGATCGGCTCGCGGACCTGGTGAGCAAGCTCGCCCTTGGGGCCCTTCACGGTCACCGCCTGGCCGTCGATGTTCACCTCGACGCCGGAGGGGACGGTGATCGGCAGCTTTCCGATGCGCGACATAGCCGCTCCTCCTCCCTTACCAGACGTAGGCGAGGACTTCCCCGCCCACGCCCTTCTTCATGGCCTGCCGGTCGGTCACGAGACCGCCGGAGGTCGAGATGATGGCGACGCCCAGACCACCGAGAACCTTGGGCAGGTTCGTGGACTTGGCGTAGACCCGCAGACCGGGCTTGGAGACCCGGCGCAGGCCCGCGATGCTCCGCTCGCGGTTCGGGCCGTACTTCAGCTCGACGACGAGGTTCTGGTGAGTCTCCCCGTCCTCGACGCGGGAGCCGGCGACGTAGCCCTCCCGCTTGAGGATCTCGGCGATGTTCGCCTTCAGCTTGGAGTGCGGCATCACGACCTCGTCGTGGTATGCCGAGTTTCCGTTGCGCAGACGCGTCAGCATGTCTGCGATCGGATCGGTCATCGTCATGACCTGCTCAACCTTTCTCGTCTGGTTCCGATGAGCCCGGACCACGACCCACCCGGAGAGGGTGGGCGTCTGGACTCTGGCCTGGACGAAGTTCGGGGTCTCCCGCCACGGTGACGGGGCCCTGTTCAGTCGTGCGCAAGCACGGCTCGCGTGCGGAGCGTGGGCATCAGCCCTGGTAGCGCCTGCTTCAGGGTAAGGGTCGCCGGATCAGACCGGGCAACCGGGACCCCGAAGCAGGCGAGTGCTCACCAGGAAGACTTGCTCACGCCGGGCAGCTCGCCCGCGTGCGCCATCTCGCGGAAGCAAACGCGGCAGAGGCCGAACTTGCGGAACACCGAGCGCGGACGCCCGCACTTCTGGCAGCGGGTGTAGCCGCGAACCTTGAACTTCGGCTTCTGGGCCGCCTTGATAACCAGCGCCTTCTTCGCCATCGCTCAGTTCTCCTTGAACGGGAAGCCCAGGTGCTTCAGCAGCGCCCGGCCCTCGTCATCGTTGGTGGCAGTGGTAACGACGGTGATGTCCATACCCCGCGGGCGGTCGATGTTGTCCGGGTTGATCTCGTGGAACATCGACTGCTCGTTGAGGCCGAACGTGTAGTTGCCCCTGCCGTCGAACTGCTTCGGCGAGAGACCGCGGAAGTCACGGATTCGCGGCAGCGCGATGGTGACCAGGCGGTCCAGGAACTCCCACATGCGGTCGCCGCGCAGGGTCACCCGCGCGCCGATCGGCTGGCCCTCGCGCAGCTTGAACTGCGCGATGGACTTGCGGGCCCGACGGATCTCGGGCTTCTGGCCGGTGATGGAGGTGAGGTCGCGAACCGCGCCCTCGATCAGCTTGCTGTCCCGCGCGGCGTCGCCAACACCCATGTTGACCACGACCTTGACCGCGCCCGGCACCTGCATCACGTTGGAGTAGTTGAACTCCTCGTTCAGGGCCTGGCGGATCTCCTCGCGGTACCGGGTCTTGAGCCGGGGGACGATCTTCTCAGCAGTAGTCATGATCAGATGTCCTTACCGTTGCGGCGCGAGACGCGAACCTTCTTGCCGTCCTCGTCGATGCGGTGACCGACGCGGGTCGGCTTGCCGTCCGAGTCCACGACCATCACGTTGCTCACGTGGATCGGGGCTTCCTGGGTGACGATGCCGCCGGACTGCGCGCCACGCTCGGTCCGGGAGACCTTGGTGTGCTTCTTGATCCGGTTGACACCCTCGACCAGGACCCGCTGCTCCGCCGGCATGGCCTGGATGACCTTGCCCTTGGCGCCCTTGTCCTTACCGGAGATGACGACGACCGTGTCGCCCTTCTTGATCTTCATGATCACAACACCTCCGGCGCGAGCGAGATGATCTTCATGAACTTCTTGTCGCGCAGTTCTCGGGCCACCGGCCCGAAGATGCGGGTGCCTCGCGGCTCGCCACCCGGCTTCACCAGGACGGCGGCGTTCTCGTCGAACCGGATGTAGGAACCATCCGCGCGACGCTTTTCCTTCTTCTGGCGGACGATGACGGCCTTGACCACATCGCCCTTCTTGACTCCGGCACCGGGGATGGCTTCCTTGACGGTCGCCACGATGATGTCCCCGAGGCCCGCGTAGCGCCGGCCCGACCCACCGAGGACACGGATCGTAAGGATCTCCTTGGCCCCGGTGTTGTCGGCGACGCGAAGTCGCGACTCCTGCTGGATCACGTATGACTCCTGACCCTAAGTGCCCGAACCTTGTGCCCGGACACACTCTGGCGTGCCAAATTGCCGACCTGACACGCGCGGTCAACTACCACAAGCGAAACGGCCGGCCGCTGATCTTGCCGGCGACCGGCCGGTTCGCCGTGTCGTTCTGAGAGACCACCTGCGCGGGACGCAGGACGACCCAGAACTGTGTTGATTACTTGGCCTTCTCGACGACCTCGACCAGTCGCCAGCGCTTGCTGGCCGACAGCGGCCGGGTCTCCATCAGCAGCACCCGGTCACCGACGCCGGCCGAGTTGGCCTCGTCGTGCGCCTTGACCTTGGTGGTCTGCCGCATGACCTTGCCGTAGAGGGCGTGCTTCTTGCGGTCTTCCAGGGAGACCACGATCGTCTTGTCCATCTTGTCCGAGACGACGTAGCCCTCGCGCACCTTGCGGCTGTTGCGCTCCACGCCCTGTCCTTTCTCACTCATGCCGCGCCCTCCTCAGCGCCTTCGGTGTTAACCGTCAGGCCCAGTTCGCGCTCGCGCATGATGGTGTAGATCCGGGCGATGTCCTGTCGGACGACGCGCAGCCGCCGGTTGTTCTGCAGCTGACCAGTGGCCATCTGGAACCGGAGGTTGAACAGCTCTTCCTTCGATTCCTTCAGCCGCTGCACGAGCTCCTCGTTGTCCAGCTCGCGGAGCTCGGATGCGGTGACACCCGCTGCCATCAGAAGTCACCACCCTCGCGGGACACGATCTTGCACTTCATCGGGAGCTTGTGCGCCGCACGAGTCAACGCCTCGACCGCCGTCTTCTCGTTCGGGAAGGTCAGCTCGAACATGATGCGTCCGGGCTTGACGTTGGCGACCCAGGACTCCGGCGAACCCTTACCGGAACCCTGACGGGTTTCGGCCGGCTTCTTGGTCAGCGGGCGGTCCGGGAAGATGTTGATCCACACCTTGCCGCCACGCTTGACGTGCCGGGTGATCGCGATACGCGCCGACTCGATCTGCCGGTTGGTCACGTAGCCGTGCTCGATCGCCTGAATGCCGTACTCGCCGAAACTGATCCGGGTGCCACCCTTGGCGAAGCCCTTACGCTTCGGCGCGTGGCTCTTGCGCCACTTCACCCTGCGTGGGACGAGCACGTCTCAGCCCTCCGTCTTCTCTTCAGCCGGCGCAGCCTGCGGCTGCTCGCCCTCCGCGGCCTTGGTCTCGGCCTTGGCGGACTTGTCAGCTGCACCGCGCTCACCGCGGTCCGCACCGCCACGACGACGGCCACCGCGGTCACCGCGGCCACCACGCTCGTTGCGGTCGTTGCCGCCGCCGCGCGGCGGACGGACCTCGGACTCCTGCTGCTTCTGCTTCAGGCCACCGACCAGCTCGCCCTTGTAGATCCACACCTTGACGCCGATGCGCCCGAAGGTGGTGCGGGCCTCGAAGAAGCCGTAGTCGATGTCCGCGCGCAGCGTGTGCAGCGGGACGCGACCCTCGCGGTAGAACTCCGAGCGCGACATCTCCGCGCCACCCAGACGTCCGCCGCACTGCACCCGGATGCCCTTGACCTGCGACGAGCGCATGGCCGACTGAATGGCCTTGCGCATCGCGCGCCGGAAGGACACGCGGTTGGACAGCTGCTCGGCCACACCCTGTGCGACCAGCTGGGCGTCCGCCTCGGGGTTCTTGACCTCGAGGATGTTGAGCTGAACCTGCTTGCCGGTCAGCTTCTCCAGCGCACCGCGGATGCGGTCCGCCTCGGCACCGCGGCGGCCGATGACGATGCCCGGCCGGGCGGTGTGAATGTCCACGCGGACGCGCTCACGGGTGCGCTCGATCTCCACCTTCGAGATCCCAGCGCGCTCCATCCCGCGAGACAGCTGCCGGCGGATCTTGACGTCTTCCGCGACGTACTCCGAGTACTGCTTGTCGGCGTACCAGCGAGACTTCCAGTCCGTGGTGATGCCGAGTCGGAAGCCGTGCGGGTTGATCTTCTGACCCACTACCGGGCACTCCCCTTCTGGCTCTTTCGGGACTTGGTCACCGCGGGCCGAGATTCGACCTCGACCGTGATGTGGCTGGTCCGCTTCCGGATCCGGTACGCACGACCCTGCGCGCGCGGCCGGAACCGCTTCAACGTCGGACCCTCATCCACGTACGCGTGGTTCACGACCAGCGTCTCGGGATCGAGGGAAAGGTTGTTCTCCGCGTTGGCGATCGCACTGGCGAGCACCTTCGACACCGGACCGCTGGCGGTCTGCGGCGCGAACTGAAGCACAGCCAGGGCATCGCTGGCGCTCCGGCCCTTGATGAGCTCGACCACGCGCCGCGCCTTCATCGGCGACACGCGGACGAACCGGGCCCGCGCCACTGCCCGCGGGGCTTCCGCGGCAGTGGAGTCGGAACGGGCTGTCATCCTGCTACCCCTTGCTCTTACTCGTTCGTGTCACAGACCCGCTCAGCGGCGGCGCGACTTCCGGTCGTCCTTGACGTGGCCCTTGAAGGTGCGGGTCGGGGCGAATTCGCCCAGCTTGTGCCCCACCATCGCCTCGGTGACGAACACCGGGACGTGCTTGCGACCGTCGTGCACCGCGAAGGTGTGGCCCAGCATGTCCGGGATGATCGTCGACCGACGGGACCAGGTCTTGATCACGGTCTTCTTGCCCGACTCGTTAAGCGCGTCCACCTTCTTGAGCAGGTGGTCGTCCACGAACGGGCCCTTCTTCAGGCTGCGTGGCATGTTTGCTTACCTCCCTGCTCAGCGCTTCTTGCCGGTACGCCGGCGGCGGACGATGAGCTTGTCACTCGGCTTGCGGAGACGGGTACGTCCCTCCGGCTTACCGTTCGGGTTGACCGGGTGGCGACCACCGGAGGTCTTGCCCTCACCACCACCGTGCGGGTGGTCCACCGGGTTCATGACGACACCGCGGACGGTCGGGCGCTTGCCCTTCCACCGCATGCGGCCGGCCTTGCCCCAGTTGATGTTGGCGTGCTCCGAGTTGCCGACCTCGCCGACGGTGGCACGGCAGCGCGCGTCCACGTTGCGGATCTCGCCCGAAGGCATCCGCAGCTGGGCGTACGGGCCGTCCTTGGCCACCAGCTGCACCCGGGCACCGGCCGAGCGAGCGATCTTCGCGCCCTGACCGGGGCGGAGCTCGATCGCGTGGATCACGGTACCGGTGGGGATGTTGCGCAGCGGCAGGTTGTTACCCGGCTTGATGTCGGCCCGAGCACCGCTCTCGATCGGGTCGCCCTGCTTCACACCGTTCGGCGCGATGATGTACCGCTTCTCGCCGTCGGCGTAGTGCAGGAGCGCGATCCGAGCGCTGCGGTTCGGGTCGTACTCGATGTGCGCGACCTTGGCCGGCACACCGTCCTTGTCGTTGCGGCGGAAGTCGATCAGGCGGTAGGCCCGCTTGTGACCGCCACCCTTGTGCCGCGTGGTGATCTTGCCCTGAGCGTTGCGACCCGCCTTGCGATTCAGCGGGACGATCAACGACTTCTCCGGCTCCGTCCGGGTGATCTCGGCGAAGTCGGACACGCTCGAGCCACGACGGCCAGGCGTCGTCGGCTTGTACTTGCGAATGCCCATTTCTAAAGCAACCTCGTCCTAATCAGCACCGTCAGGCGGCCGGACCGCCGAAGATCTCGATCGCCTTACTCTCCGGCGTCAGGGTCACGATGGCCCGCTTGGTGTCCTTGCGCTTGCCGAACCCGGTGCGGGTGCGCTTGCGCTTGCCGTTGCGGTTGATCGTGTTGACGCTGGCGACCTTGACGTCGAAGATCTGCTCAATGGCGATCTTGATTTCGGTCTTGTTCGAGCGCGGGTCCACCAAGAAGGTGTACTGCGACTGCTCCAGCAGTCCGTAGCTCTTCTCGGAGATCACCGGCTTGAGGATGATGTCCCGGGGGTCGGCGCTCACTGCTCTGCCTCCTCAGCGGAAGAAGCGGCGGCCTTGACCGACCGGCCCTTGGCCGGACCTGCGACGAAACGGTCGTAGGCGGCCTTGGTGAACACAACGTCGTCGCTGTTGAGCACGTCGTAGGTGTTCAGCTGACCCGGGTCGATCAGGTGCACGTTCTGCAGGTTCCGCAGGCTCAGCCACGAGTTCTGCTCTTCGTGGCGGTCGAGCACGACCAGAACCTTCTTGGCTTCGGTCCAGTTCCGCAGCGCGGTCTTGGCCGACTTGGTGGACGGCTGCTCGCCGCCGACAACGCCGGTGACCACGTGCAGCTGGCCGGCGCGAACCCGGTCGGAGAGGGCACCGCGCAGGGCGGCCTTCACCATCTTCTTCGGGGTCCGCTGGGTGTAGTCCCGCGGCTGCGGGCCGTGGACGGTGCCACCGCCGGCGAACTGAGGGGCGCGGATGGAGCCCTGACGGGCGTTACCGGTGCCCTTCTGCCGGTACGGCTTCTTGCCGCCGCCGGAGACCTGACCGCGGGTCTTCGTGGCGTGCGTGCCCTGGCGAGCCGCGGCCAGCTGGGCCACGACGACCTGGTGCATCAGCGCCACGTTGGCCTGCGCGTCGAAAATCTCGGCCGGCAGCTCGACGGTGCCGTCGGTCTTGCCGTCCGGGGTACGGACGTCGAGCGTCAAGCTCATCACGCACCACCCTTCGCGGGGCTCTTAACCAGCACCAGGCCGCCCTTGGGGCCGGGCACGGCGCCCTTGATCAGCAGCAGGCCGTTGTCGCCCTCGACCTTGTGCACCTTCAGGTTCTGCGTGGTGACGCGGTTGGTACCCATCCGCCCCGCCATGCGCATGCCCTTGAAGACGCGACCGGGGGTCGCGCAGCCGCCGATGGAACCCGGCTTGCGGTGCACCGCCTGAGCACCGTGGCTCATCGGCTGACGGTGGAAACCGTGCCGCTTGATGGTGCCCGCGAAGCCCTTGCCCTTGCTGGTGCCGACCACGTCGACCACCGCGCCTGCCTCGAAGAGGTCCGCGCTGATCTCCTGGCCGAGCTCGTACTCGCCGGCATCCGCGGTGCGCAGCTCCACGACGTGGCGGCGCGGGGTGACACCGGCCTTGGTGAAGTGGCCGCCACGCGGCTTGTTCACCCGGCGGGGGTCGATGGCGCCGAACGCCAGCTGCACGGCCGAGTAGCCGTCCTTCTCGGGGGTCCGGATCTGGGTGATCACGTTCGGCCCGGCCTGCACGACGGTCACCGGGATGACCCGGTTCTGGTCGTCGAAGACCTGGGTCATGCCGAGCTTCGTGCCCAGAATCCCCTTGATCTGCCTGTCAGACATTGGTCTCGTTCTCTCCGCTACCTCGTCGCCGTGCCTTACTGGATGTTCACGTCGACGCTGGCCGGCAGGTCGATGCGCATCAACGCGTCGACCGTCTTCGGCGTCGGTTCGAGGATGTCGATGAGCCGCTTGTGCGTACGCATCTCGAAGTGCTCCCGCGAGTCCTTGTACTTGTGCGGGGAGCGGATGACGCAGTAGACGTTCTTCTCAGTGGGCAGCGGCACTGGCCCCACGACCCGAGCGCCGGTGCGCGTCACGGTCTCGACGATCTTGCGTGCGGACGCGTCGATCGCCTCGTGGTCGTAGGCCTTGAGCCGGATGCGGATCTTCTGTCCCGCCATGGTGGCTTGCCGTTCCTCTAGTCTCGTGCCGCGGTCAGGTACATGGGTGCAGGGCGCACCCATCGGTGCCCCTCACGGCCCTCAGCGTGGTGTCGTCCCCGATACCGGGAGCCGTCACAGCTCTCAGTCCGCCCCTGTTCAAGTGTGTAGGTGCCCGGTACACGCGGTCGGGCGTGTCGCCCAGCTGTCGCATACCGGTCCCCACGAACGTCGCCGATGGGGTGGGCCCGAAAGCCCGTACACCTTCTTGTGCCCTGCTCGGCCGACCAAAAGCGGCCGGGGGATCGGATTCCGAAAGAGAACGGAGCCGAACACCGAACAAGGGCGCGAGGCCCTCGCACCAAGGCGGCCGGAGCTTCATCGCGACTGCCAGGACCGATCACGTCGATCCGCGAGTCTGAAATTCCGGCCGCCCTGAACGAGCAACCCATACAGGATGGCACATCGCCTGCACCACCCAAAATCGGGGGTCGTTTTACGGGACCGAAGTCACCGCAAAACAAGAGAGGACCCGCTCCCCGTGAGGAAAGCGGGCCCTCGTCACGTCACTTGGTGATCTTGGTGACGCGACCGGCGCCGACGGTGCGGCCACCCTCGCGGATCGCGAAGCGCAGACCCTCGTCCATCGCGATGGGCTGGATCAGCTGGACCGACATCTCGGTGTTGTCGCCCGGCATGACCATCTCGGTGCCCTCGGGCAGGGTCACAACGCCGGTGACGTCCGTAGTCCGGAAGTAGAACTGCGGACGGTAGTTGTTGAAGAACGGCGTGTGACGGCCACCCTCGTCCTTGGACAGGATGTAGACCTGCGCCTCGAACTCGGTGTGCGGGGTGGTGGTGCCCGGCTTCACGACGACCATGCCGCGCTCGACCTCTTCGCGCTTGATACCGCGAATCAGCAGACCGACGTTGTCGCCCGCCTGGCCCTCGTCGAGGAGCTTGCGGAACATCTCGACACCGGTGACGGTGGTCTTGAGCGGCTTCTCCTTGATGCCGACCAGTTCCACCTCCTCGTTCACCTTGATGATGCCGCGCTCGATGCGGCCGGTGATGACGGTGCCGCGGCCGGTGATCGAGAAGACGTCCTCGACCGGCATCAGGAACGCCTTGTCGGTGTCACGCACCGGGTCCGGAACGTTCTCGTCGACGGCGGTCATCAGCTCGACGATCTTGTCGGCCCACTCGGCGTCGCCCTCCAGCGCCTTCAGCGCGGAAACGCGGACCACCGGCACGTCGTCGCCCGGGAACTCCTGGGACGACAGCAGCTCGCGGACCTCCATCTCGACGAGCTCGAGGATCTCCTCGTCGTCGACCATGTCGGACTTGTTCAGCGCGACCAGGATGTAGGGCACGCCGACCTGGCGAGCCAGCAGCACGTGCTCGCGGGTCTGCGGCATCGGGCCGTCGGTCGCGGCGACCACCAGGATCGCGCCGTCCATCTGGGCGGCACCGGTGATCATGTTCTTCACGTAGTCAGCGTGACCCGGAGCGTCGACGTGAGCGTAGTGACGCTTCTCCGTCTGGTACTCCACGTGCGCGATCTGAATCGTGATGCCGCGCTCTTTTTCCTCCGGCGCCTTGTCGATCTCGTCGAACGGCGTGAAGGGGTTCAGCTCCGGGTACTTGTCGTGCAGAACCTTGGTGATGGCTGCGGTGAGCGTGGTCTTGCCGTGGTCAACGTGACCGATGGTCCCGATGTTGACGTGCGGCTTGTCCCTCTCGAACTTCGCCTTCGCCACTGGATTGTCCTCCTGGACTTGTTAACTTTCCGCCGTACGACTTGTTGTGCCAGGCGGAGTCCTGTCGGGTAGGTGACGAGCGGATCGCTTCCGAAGTGGTCGCGGGCCGCTCGCCGCCGTCTGGAGGGGATTGCTCCCCGGTCGCCTTCGCGAGGCGTCGCCTCTTGGCCGGCCCCGGTCACCCGAGGCCGACCAGCGGGTCACTCGCCCGTTGCCTTGGCGATGATCTCCTTAGCCACACCGGCCGGAACCTCGGCGTAGGAGTCGAACACCATCGAGTAGTTGGCACGACCCTGGGTCTTGGACCGCAGGTCGCCGACGTACCCGAACATCTCGGACAGCGGCACGAGAGCCTTGACGACGCGGGTACCGCTGCGCTCCTCCATGGCCTGGATGTGGCCACGGCGGGAGTTCAGGTCTCCGATGACCTCGCCCATGTAGTCCTCGGGCGTGGTCACCTCGACCGCCATCATCGGTTCGAGCAGCGCCGGAGAAGCCTTGGCGGATGCCTCCTTGAGCGCCATCGAACCGGCGACCTTGAAGGCCATTTCCGACGAGTCGACCTCGTGGTACTGACCATCGAGCAAGGTCACCTTCACGCCGACCAGCGGGTAGCCGGCCAGCACGCCGTACTGCATGGCGTCCTGCGCACCCTGGTCAACCGACGGGATGTACTCCCGCGGGATCCGACCACCGGTGACCTTGTTGTCGAACTCGTAGGTCGCGCTGTCGGACGTCTGCTCGATCGGGTCGAGCTTGATGATCACGCGCGCGAACTGACCGGAACCACCGGTCTGCTTCTTGTGCGTGTACTCGTACTTCTCGATCGACTTGCGAATCGTCTCGCGGTAGGCCACCTGCGGCTTACCGATGTTCGCCTCGACCTTGAAGTCGGTCTTCATGCGGTTGACCAGCACCTCGAGGTGCAGCTCACCCATGCCCTTGATGATCGTCTGACCGGTCTCGTCGTCCAGCTTCACCTGGAACGTCGGGTCCTCCTCGGCGAGCTTCTGGATCGCCGTGGAGAGCTTCTCCTGGTCAGCCTTCGTCTTGGGCTCGATGGCCACCTCGATGACCGGCGCCGGGAACGTCATCGACTCGAGGACGATGGGGTTCGCGGAGTCGCACAAGGTGTCACCGGTGGTGGTCTCCTTGAGACCGATCACCGCGTAGATGTGACCGGCCTGGATCTCCTCGACCGGGTTCTCCTTGTTGGAGTGCATCTGGAACATCTTCCCGATGCGCTCCTTGCGGCCCTTGGTCGAGTTGATGACCTGGGCACCGGAGGCGACCTTGCCGGAGTAGACCCGGATGTAGGTCAGCTTGCCGAAGAACGGGTGCACCGCGATCTTGGAGACCAGCGCGGCGAACGGCTCGTCGGTGCGCGGCTTGCGCTCCGCCGGGGTCTCACCGTCCGGCAGGGTTCCCTGCACGGCGGGGACGTCCAGCGGCGAGGGCAGGTAGTCGACGACCGCGTCGAGCATGGGCTGAACGCCCTTGTTCTTGAACGCGGTACCGCACAGAACCGGGAACGCGCTGCGCTCGACGGTGATCTTGCGGATGCCTTCCTTGATCTGCTCCAGGGTCAGCTCCTCGCCACCGAAGTAGGCCTCCATGAGGTCCTCATCGGTCTCGGCGACGGCCTCGACCAGCTTCTCCCGGTACTCGGCGGCCTTGTCGGCCAGCTCCGCCGGGATCTCCTCGACCGCGTAGTCGGTGCCCTTGGACACCTCACCACGCCAGGTCAGAGCCTTCATCTGGACCAGGTCGATGACGCCCTGGAAGTCGGACTCCGCACCGATCGGCAGCTGCAGGACCAGCGGCTTGGCGTGCAGCCGGTCCTCGATGGTGCCGACGGTGTAGTAGAAGTCCGCACCCAGCTTGTCCATCTTGTTGACGAAGCAGATGCGCGGGACGTCGTACTTGTCCGCCTGGCGCCAGACCTGCTCGGACTGGGGCTCGACACCTTCCTTGCCGTCGAACACCGCGACCGCGCCGTCGAGGACGCGCAGCGACCGCTCCACCTCGACGGTGAAGTCGACGTGGCCGGGGGTGTCGATGATGTTGATCTGGGTGTCGCCCCAGAAGGTGGTGGTAGCAGCCGAGGTGATGGTGATACCCCGCTTCTGCTCCTCCTCCATCCAGTCCATCGTCGCGGCGCCGTCGTGCACCTCGCCGATCTTGTACGTGATCCCGGTGTAGTACAGGATCCGCTCGGTCGTGGTGGTCTTGCCCGCATCGATGTGGGCCATGATGCCGATGTTGCGGACCTTGGTCAGGTCAGTCAGCACGTCGCGTGCCACGAGATTCTTCCCCGTTCCCTAACAGCAGGTGCAAGTCGCGGTGACAGGTGCAAAGCTGTCGAATCGGTTCGGCTGGCGGG
This sequence comes from Saccharopolyspora sp. NPDC049357, assembly GCF_040677225.1. Taxonomy (NCBI): domain Bacteria; kingdom Bacillati; phylum Actinomycetota; class Actinomycetes; order Pseudonocardiales; family Pseudonocardiaceae; genus Saccharopolyspora; species Saccharopolyspora sp. NPDC049357. Next base: position 27,150 of record NZ_JBFAQJ010000045.1, read on the forward strand.
CAAGACCCACCAGATTTCACCAGCGGTAGTGCGCGAAGGCCTTGTTGGACTCCGCCATCTTGTGCGTGTCTTCGCGCTTCTTGACGCTCGCGCCGAGGCCGTTGCTCGCGTCCAGCAGCTCGTTCATGAGGCGCTCGACCATGGTCTTCTCACGACGCTGCCGCGAGTAGGTGGTCAGCCAGCGCAGCGCGAGAGTGGTGGACCGGCCGGCCCGCACCTCGATCGGCACCTGGTAGGTCGCGCCACCGACACGGCGGCTGCGGACCTCCAGGGTCGGCTTGACGTTGTCCAGGGCACGCTTCAGCGTGACGACCGGGTCGGTGCCGGTCTTCTCCCGGCAGCCTTCCAGGGCCGCGTAGACGATCTTCTCGGCCAGCGAACGCTTGCCGTCCACGAGGATCTTGTTCACCAGCTGCGTGACCAGCGGCGAGCCGTACACGGGATCAGCGTGCAGCGGCCGCTTCGGGGCCGGACCCTTGCGGGGCATCAGCTCTTCTCCTTCTTCGCGCCGTAGCGGCTGCGAGCCTGCTTGCGGTTCTTCACACCCTGGGTGTCAGCGGAACCACGGATGATCTTGTAGCGCACGCCGGGCAGGTCCTTCACACGGCCGCCACGAACGAGCACGATCGAGTGCTCCTGCAGGTTGTGGCCCTCACCCGGGATGTAGGCCGTGACCTCGATGCCGCTGGTCAGCTTGACACGAGCGACCTTGCGCAGGGCCGAGTTGGGCTTCTTCGGGGTGGTCGTGTACACGCGGGTGCACACGCCACGCCGCTGCGGGCTCCCCTTGAGCGCCGCGGTCTTGGTCTTGGCGACCTTGTCCTGGCGGCCCTTACGGACCAGCTGCTGGATGGTGGGCATGGACCGGCTTTCTGTCAGCGTTCGCGTCTTTTAGGTACTCGACCAAGCAGCCGCTCGTTCGAGCTTCGGCGTGCCCTGGGCGTCGAGCACCTGTCAGGCACTGTGTTTCGGGACTCCCCCGCACACGAGGTCGGGCGTGTCGCCCGCTCCTCGGCCCTCACAGCGCCTGTTCCGGCCGAAACCGAGGTAGACCCCAGAGGGTTTTCGGAAGAGTTCCACACATCCTCGGCGCTGCCGCGGCCCTCCACTCGGGCGGCCACGTCATGCACGGGCATGCGGATCGACCCGATTGGCGTCGGGTCCGATAAACAAAGATACCCGCCCCGTTCTCAGAGGGTCAAAACGGGGGTCCCCTTGACCTGCTCGATCACCCGGCGCGGGCTCCGCGCCACAGATGAGGTGCGAGCTCTCATCGACTTCTCACAGGATTCTACCCCGTGTGACAAGCCCCTCCCGCCATCCGAGAACGGGGTGTCCGCGCGGACACCCCGTTCTCGGCGACGGCTCAGGCTTCGGTCAGCCAGCCCTCTTCGGTCAGGACTTTCAGGGAGTTGGGCAGGACGTAGGCGGTCCCGCCACCGACCTGGCCGTGCTCGGGCCTGGCGACGCCCGTGATGGCGTCGAACGCCTTCACCACCCGGTAGCGGCGGTACTGCCCCGGCTGTCCACTCGGCGGCATGCTGCGCTGCGGGATCGTGGTGCCCGCGACGAACGCGGTGTTGCCGACCGGTTCGCCGAAGCGGTCGAGCTCGTCACCGGGCTGCAGCTGGACCACGAACTTCTGGTCGTAGGAAGACAGCGGCGGCTCGTCGGCCATCTCCGGCCACGGGCACTCGAAGTCCAGCAGCGGCTCGTCCGGCTCCCGGAGGTAGCGGTCGCGCTCGACGGTCATCGCGCCGATCAGGAAGAAACCCGCCGTCCACGGGTCCGGGAAGCGGTGCTTGGGGTTCGGCCGGTCGTCGTGGGCCTCCACCGCCCACCAGCCGTCCGGCTCGGGCCGCATGCTCCAGCCGCCACCGACCGGCTCGTCGAAGCTGTAGAACCGGCTGCTCACGCCCTGCGCCGCCAGGTGCGCGCCGACAGCCGCGAACGCGTCCTCCGGCCGGTGGGCCAGCATCGAGGCGGGGTCGGTGGCCAGGATCAGCGACTTGGCCTCGGCCGACTTGACGTCGGCGACCGTCGTCGGCGCCTGGTAGCGGGCGCGGCGGATCTGGTCGAGGAACTCCGGCGGCGGCGCGACGTCGTGCTCTTCGAGGTAGTAGGCCATCGCCTGCGGCCACACCCACACGCCGTCGGTGTGGAACTGCTTGGGCACCTCGGAGCCGCGCGCCGGGTCGAGCTCGTCGGCGTCGGTGGACATCGCCGACAGCACGATCTCGCCACCGTTGAGGTAGCTGAACACCTCGCGCTTCTCGATCCACGGCACCGCCGGCCGGAACACCTGCGGCCTGCCCTGGGCGTCGCGGCCGTCGAACACGGGCAGCATCCGCAGCGGGCCGGTCGCCCCGTCCGGGTAGGTGACGGCGTCGACGAAGTAGTCCCAGGCCGGGGCGAGCAGCCACTGCTCGGGGTCGCGGCGCGGGTAGAACCGCAGTTCGTCGAGGTGCGCGCGGCCGTCCTCGGGCGCGTTCCGCCACTGCGGCTCGGCGTGGGAGGTGTGCAGCTCACCTCCGGAGAACACCGCGGACGTCCAGGCCCCGGTGTCCGGGCGGTAGCCGACGTCGCGGATCCGGCGCAGCAGTTCGAAGACTTCATCGCTCCCGTCGGTCTCGAAGCGGGTCCCCAGCGCGGTGCAGCGGACCTCGCCGGAGCCCACCGCCGCTCGCAGCACCTGCAGCAGCTCCGCCAGCTGCGCGGTGCGGTCCGGGAACGCGCCGAACGCGGCCGGCGCCGGGAACGGCGGGTGCACCGGGAACGGGTCACCCTGCCTGACGTTGATCAACTGTCCCCCTCAACGGTTTCGGTGCTCGCCACCCCGTCGAGGCGGCGGCGAGGTGCCGGCTTCGGCGACGGGAACCCCCCGGCGTCGGCACCGACGGTCGCCGGTTCGGACGACCACTGCGGCCGAACCGGGTAGCGCTCGTTCCAGTCCTGGTCGGACGGCGGGTCGATGGCGGCGCGGCCCGGCTGGAAGCCTCCGCGGCCGAACTCGGCGACGCAGTCCAGCGCCATCTGCTCGATGACGTCGCGCAGCTCCAGCTCGGCCAGCCAGTCCAGCGGCAGCGCGCTCACACCCTGCAGCGCGCCGACGATGTTGCCGCAGATCGCGCCGGTGGAGTCGCTGTCGCCGTCGTGATGCACGGCGATCTTCAGCGCCAGTTCCACGTCCTCACCGGCCACCAGCGCCGCGCACACCGCGATCGCCACGGCCTGCTCGCCGACCCAGCCACCACCGAGGACCTCGGCGACGCGCTCCGGCGTCGGCACGCCCTCGGCCGCCAGGTCCACGGCGGCCTTGATCGCCGCGGTGGTCTCCTCGTGGTCGTCCCAGGTCTCCAGCACCTGCAGGGCCAGCCACACGCCGTCGTCGAGGCTGCGGCCCAGCAGCGCCTGCTGCACGATCACCGCCAGCGCGCCCGCGGAGTGGTAGCCGGCCGGGTGGCTGTGGGTGAGCGCGGCGGTGCGCGCCGCGAGCTCGAACACCTCGGCCGGATCGGTGGAGGTCAGCGCGACCGGTGCCGCGCGCATCGCCCCGCCGCAGCCCTTGGAGTCGTTGATCTTCTCGGTCAGCGAACCGGCCCGGTGCCCGTCGCCGAAGGCGGTCAGCGCCCGGAAGATGGTCTTGCCCGGGGCGCGGGTGTGGAACAGGCCCGCGACCTCGATCAACCAGCCGTCCGGCACGGGGTGGTCGGCGAAGAACTCGCCGGCCGCCGCGTCCCACTCGATCCCCTGGGTGTGCAGCCAGCGCTGGTAGGCCAGCTGCACCTCGGGCAGCGGGTCCACGGCACCGAGGGTGCGCGCGGCGACGCTTCCCCGGATCAGGCCCTCCGCGGTGAACAGCGTCATCTGCGTGTCATCGGTGATCGCCCCGTGCACGCCGTACGCCTCGCGCAGGCCGCTGGGACCGGTCGCGCCGAAGCGCTCGGTGATCTGCGCGGCGGTGATGAACTCCAGGTCCGCGCCCAGCGCGTCGCCGAGTGCGCCTCCGAGGAAGCAGCCCAGGACCCGCTCGGTCAGCGACGGCGCGGCGTCGCCCGGCCCCTCGCTCTTGCCGTGCACTCGGCGGCCGACCGAGATCGGAAGGGCCTCGACCACCTGCGGTTCCGGCTCGGCGGGGATGTCCTCGCCGACGTCGACCGCGGTGTCCTCGGGTTCAGCCGCGGCGCCGTCCTCGGTGTCCGGCGCGGCGTCCTCGGTGGTGACGTCGTCTTCTGGTTCGTCGAGGTCGGGAGCGACGTCCTCCGCCGGCTCCTCGGCGAAGGTGGCCGACTCGGCTTCCTCCGGCTCCTCGGTGAAGGCGACCTCGTCAGGCTCTGGCTCGTCAGGCTCGGTCTCGTCCGACTCGGTTTCATCCCGCGCGGGTTCGTGCAGCTCGGGCTCGCCCTGCTCGGCGTCGCCTCGCCCGAGTTCGTCCCGCTCGACGTCGCCCGGCTCGGTTTCGCCCGGTTCGACTTCCTGCGGTTCTTCCGTCGCCTCGTCCTCAACCTCTTCGACGACTTCGGCGCTGGTGTCTTCCGGCTCGGTGTCTTCAGCCTGAACGTCTTCCGGCTCGTTGTCTTCCGGTGCGGCGAACTCGGCTTCGGTGTGCTCCGGCTCGGTGTCTTCGGTCTCGGCGACTTCCGCCTCGGTGACCTCGGCTTCGGAGTCCTCCGGCTCGGCGGTGACTTCCTCCGCCTCCTCCGCGACCACTTCGACTTCCTCGTCGACCGGTTCGGGTTCCGGCTCGATCGATGAGAGCTTCGCGAGAGCCGGAACGACGTTGGGAACCACGTCGGAGTCCGGTCTCAGGTCGATCGGCGTCGGCTCCGGCTCGGCGTCGGCGAAGCGGAGTTCGGGATCGGAGTCGCGGGTGAAGCGGGCGTCCGGCTCGGGCTCGTTGTCGTCGCGCGTGGGGACGGCGATCAGGTCGAAGGGCGAACCGATGCCGCTCACGTCCACGACGGTGGAGCCCGCGGGCTCACCGGAGTCGGACACGGCCTCGACGACCTGCGTCGTTTCGGTCTCCGACTCGGGTTCCGGCTCGGGTTCGAGGTCGACCACGGGTGTTTCGGGGATCGGCGCGGGTTCGGCGATCTCCGGTTCGGGCTCGTCGGCTTCGCCCGGGTGGAGGTCGATGGGCGCGCGGGGACGCGGTTCGAGGTCGACGGGGGTCCGATCGGGTTCCGGTTCGGGCTCGGAGCCGATGGCCGCGAAGACCGCGGTGGTCTCGGTTTCCCGCTCGGGTTCGGCAGCGGGCGCGGAGGCCGGGAACGTCGGAGCGCCGATCTGGCCGGTGTTCCGCACCTCGAATCGCGGAATCTCCTCACGCGCAGGCGGTTCCGGCTTGACGACGGGTTCCGGCGCGGGGGCCTGCGCGACCGGCGGCTCCGGAGGCTGCGGCGTGACTGGGGGCTGCGGCGCGACTGGGGGCTGCGGGGCGACGGGCCGTTGAGCGACCGGCGGCTCCGGCGCGGTCGGCCGCGGCGAGGCGGGCTGGGCGGCGGGCGGCGGGGTGTCGGCCGTGATCGCCGGCATCACCATCGTCTGCTCGGCGGAGCCCTCGACGGTCTTCGCTGGTCCGGCGGGGATCTGGCGAGGTCCGGTCTGCTGGGCTCCGCGCGTGTAGCGCTGCGCCCACTGCGGCGGTGGCGGCGGCGCGAACGCCTCGGTCGCATCACCGCACAAGGTCTCGATGACCTGGCGGAGTTCGAGTTCGTCCAGCCACTGCGCGGGAATCGCGGCGGGGCCGTGCAGCGCACCCGCGAGCTGACCGGCGAGGGCACCCGTGACGGCGCTGTCGGCGGAGTTGTTCACCGCGACCTGCACGGCGTCGGCGAAGGTGCGGGTGCTGCCGACCGCGGCGAGCGCGATGCCGAGCTCACCGGGTTTGTCGGCGACGTCGAACTCGATGTCGATGTCCAGCGGGCCGGGGGTGCCGCCGCGCTGACCGGTGAACATGGCCGCGTGCACGGTTCGCCGCACGTCGGCGGGCACCCCGGCCACCCGGTAGGCGGCGTTGAGCCTGCGCTGGTCGGAGCTGGTGACGGCGTCCCACAGCGGGATGCCGCGGATGAGCTGCGCCAGCACGTCGGCGTGCACACCGGCTGCGGCGACGGAGTTGGCGCCGGAGGTGTAGAGGTTCGCGATGCCCGCGCCCGCCGCGTACACGCCTTCGGGCACGTTGGACCACACCATCGCCGGGGCTGCCAGCACCGGGTAGTCGGCGGAACCGTCGGCGTCGACCGGCGGGTGCAGGCGACCGTCGGGTCCCAGCGGCGACCGCGCCGCCATGCGTCCGAGCAGTCCGAGGGCGTTGCCGGCCGGGTTGCGGGTCGAGTACAGCTCGCGGCGTTCCAGCAGCCAGCTGGTGGGCGCGGGTTCGGTCGCCGCGAACGCCGACATCGCGAACTCCCACGGCACGCCCTGGGTGTGCAGCCAGCGCAGGTGGTTGGCGAAGACGAACTCGGTCGGTAAGCCGGTGCAGCCCTCGGCCTTGGCGCGCAGCAGGCCTTCGAGGGTGAACACGGTGAGCTGCGTCAGGTCGGTGACGGCGCCGCGCCTCCCGTAGACGGGGAGGTAGTCGACGACGCCGCGCGGGCCGAACCACTGCTGTATCTCGGCGGTCGAGGTGTGCCGGACCCCGGCACCGAGGGCATCGCCCACGGCACCGCCGAGCAGCGCACCTCGGAAACGATCGGCCCAGCTCAGCTGTCGTTGCGGGTCGGTCATCGCCTTCTCCTCGTTGCTCACCAGGCGGGGTAGCGCTGCGCCCACCCCGGGTCCGTCGGCGGTCCCGGGCTGAACTCCGCCAGCGCATCCTTGGCCACGGTTTCGACCAGTCCGCGCAGTTCGAGGGTCCCCAACCAGTCCGCTGGAACGGCCCGGGCCCCGTGGAGCGCCCCGCCAATGTTGCCGCACACCATCCCGGTGGAGTCCGAGTCCCCCGAGTGGTTCACCGAAAGAAGCAGTGCATCGCGCAGGTTGTCGGTGGCCAGAACGGCGTAGAGCCCGATCGCGAGAGCCTCCTCGCCGACCCAGCCACCACCCAGCCCCTGCGCGATCTCCTCGGGCGAAACGACTCCGCGCTCGGCCAGCGCGACCGCCCTGTCGAGGATCTGAAGCTGTTCCTCGTGCTCCCGCCACCGCGTCAGCAACTCCCGCGCCAACCGCACCGACTCGCGCAGCGGAACCGCGCGGATCAGCTGGTGCACGATCACCGCCAACACCCCGGCCGACAAGAACCCGCTGGGATGGCCGTGCGTCAACGCAGCAGTCCCGACAGCCGCGTAGAACACCTCCGCAGGATCGTTCGACCACACGGCCACCGGCGCAGCCCGCATGACACCGCCGCAACCCTTGGAATCGTTGATCCGATGCTGCGGAGTAGCCGAAACCCCCGTCTGCGCGAAGTTCGACAAAGCCGTCATGCAGGTGTTCCCCGGAGCCCGGGTATCGAACAACCCCGGGTTGGTGATCAACCAGCCGTCGGGCCGGCGCAGGTGCTGCGCATAGGGACCACCTGCGGTCAACCAGTCCCGCCCCTGCGTGTGGTACCAGCGCTGATACGCGTGCTGCACCTCAGGAACCGGATCGTTGTCGGTCGGCTTCATCCGCCGAGCCACATGCGCCCGAATCAGCCCTTCGAGCGTGAACAGCATCATCTGCGTGTCATCAGAAACCCGGGCAACCCCCTGCCGAAGCACAGGCCCGGTAACCCCGGCAGGCCCGTAATCCCGCCGAAGCACCTCGATGTCCTTGAACTCGATCGCATACCCGAGCCCATCTCCCATCGCCCCACCGAGCATCGACCCCAAGAACCGCTCGTGCGCATGGATGGGTGAAGCAGCAGATGACATTGCTGTGTCCGATCGGGTTTCGCTCAGGAACGGGTACCGCTGATTCCATTCCTCGTCCTCGCGGGGAACGTCACCAAGCTGCGCAGGAACGTCCTGGGCGAGCCGGTAGACCAGCTTGGCCGACGTCGACAGTCCTTCAGCCCAGTGCGAGGGGATCACGTCGAGACCTTCGAAGCCGGCACCCATGATCGCCCCAGCCAGCGCTCCGGTCACCACGCTGTTGCCGGAGTGGTTGACCGCGATTCGCATCGCTTCATCGAAGTCCGTCGCCGCGGATTGCACCGCGCACGCGGCGATCGCCAGCGCAGAAGCAGGTGTAGAACCCTCACCGAGGGTCTCGACCTGCTCAGGCGTGATGCCCGGGCGGGCCAAGGCATCAGCGGCCCGCATGAGGTGCAGCAGCTCCTCGCGCCCGGAACCGAACTCATCGGCGTCGACCTCGATGACCTGACCGAAACCGCGGACGTAGTTCCTGGTCATCACGGCCTGCTGCAGGATCACCGCCAGAGCTTGCACCGCGGCTACGGACTCACCGGATTTCCCGAGCACGCCGCGCACCTGCTCTGCGTGCGCGATGACCTCTCGACGGCTCTGCGACCACGAACTGGCGGGAATGGCCGCGTACAGGAATTCCGGCAGGTTCAGCGGTCGCCCGGACAGACCTGCCGCGACGGCGTCAACCGCACCAGAACCGCGAATCCGTTGCGGAAGATGCTTTCCCAACCAGCCTGCCCGTTGCGATGCCTCCGCAGAACCCGACGTCCACAGTTCATAGGTAGCGCGCAGCTCAGCCACGGGATCCGCACCGCGAACCAGCGCACGATCGAGCCTGATCCGGCCGTCCAGCGACAACGCCAGCATCACCAGACCGTCCGACATCCGCTCATCCTCGGTGCGCGCCTCCAGCGAGGTCGCACCGGACTCGCCGAACCGCTCCCGGATCTCCGGCCAGCCCAAAGAAGCCACCCGGTGGCCCAGCGAGTCACCGATCAACGCCCCGACAACCGCACCGAGGAACCGCTGCGCACGCTCCGCAACGAGCCCCTCGCCTCCCAGCAGAGTCCACCTGATAGGCCTGCGCGCAGTCTCATCCCCAGTACTACCCATCACTACCATCCGCACCTCAGGAGCCTGCTCGAAAGAGAGTCACCAGGCGGGGTAGCGCTGGGTCCACGACGGGTCGGTCGGAGGGCCGGGGCTGAACTCCGCCAGGGCGTCGTTGGTGAGGGTCTCGATGATCTGGCGCAGCTCCAAGGTCTGCAGCCACTCCGCCGGAATGGCGCGAGTTCCGTACAGCGCGCCGCCGATGTTGCCGCACACGATCCCCGTCGAGTCCGAATCACCGGAGTGGTTCACCGAGAGCAACAGCGCATCACGCAGGTTGTCCGTGGCCAGCACGGCGTAAAGGCCGATGGCGAGCGCTTCTTCGCCCACCCAGCCCTCGCCGAGCTCTGCCTTCAACTCCTCCGGCGACACACGGCCACGGTCAGCCAACGCCACCGCACGGTCGAGGACCTGCAGCTGCTCCTCGTGTTCCGGCCACCGCGTCAGCAGATCCCGCGCCATCCGCACGGCATCGTGCAGCGGAACCTCGCGCAGCAATTGATGCACGATCACCGCCAACACTCCTGCCGACAGGAACCCGCTCGGATGACTGTGCGTCAGCGCAGCAGTCCGCACCGCAACGAGGAAGACCTCGCTCGGATCGTTCGACCACGCCGCGACCGGCGCAGCCCGCATCACACCGCCACAGCCCTTGGAATCGTTGATCCGATGCTGCGGCGTAGCGAAGACCCCGGTCTGCGCGAAGTTCGCCAGAGCCGACATGCACGTGCTCCCCGGAGCCCGCGAGGCGAACAGCTCCCAGTTGGTGATCAACCAGCCGTCAGGCCGCTGCAGGTGCTGCGCGTAAGGCCCACCCGCGGTACGCCACTCCGGCCCCTGCGTGTGGTACCAGCGCTGATACGCGTGCTGCACCTCGGGAACCGGATCGTTGTCCCGCGGCTCCACCCGCCGCGCGACATGCGCGCGAACCAGACCCTCCAACGTGAACAGCATCATCTGGGTGTCATCGGAGATCTGAGCGACCCCGTCCCGCGACACCGGCCCGGTCACCCCATCAGCCCCGTGATGCCGCCGGATCATGTCGATGTCGTCGAACTCGATCGCATACCCCAGCGCGTCCCCCATCGCACCAGCGAGCATGGAACCGAGGAACCGCTCGTGGGCATCCGGCCGTTCCTGTCCCTCGGGCTGCACCGGGGTGGGCTCGGCACGTGCTTCCGTTCCCTTGGTCAGCCTCACATCGTCGGGACCGAACTCGGACATGAACGCCTCCGCGATGGATTCGAGCTGACGAGCAGGTTCGAGCTTTCGACGCCACAGCAACGGGAAGGCCTCCGCACCACGCCGAGCGCCGCTGAGCAGGCCGGACACCTGCGCGTTGCGGGAGCGGTCCCCTCCCGCAACGGCGTGGAGCATCTCGGCCCAGCCACCGGTGTTGTGTGCTCCGAGCCAGAGAGCGCGAGTGACCAATTCCGGGCCGGAGGGCCCACTGCCGAGGTCGGCGAGCACCGCCGACGCGTTGAAGTCTTCGCCCGCCGTCGCGAGCCGCTGAAGCCGGCGACGCAGCTCAGGGCTGTCTGTCTGCTCGATCAGCAGTCCCGAGAGTTGCTCCAAGCCGAGCTTGTGCCCGTTGAGCGCGTGGACGAGCGCCACGGCGAACACACCGGCACTGGCCCGTTCGTCCGGCTCATCACTGAGCAGCCCGGCCAGTCCGACCGCTCGCCGGAAGGTCTCCTCGTCCGACGCGGTGATGCTCACCAGCGCTGCCGGAACAGACACGGCAAAGCTACCGAGCGTCCCGCCGAACTCCGCTTCGTTGGCGCGCTCCATCAGAGCAGCGTCGAGGTCCGCACCCGCCCGATGATCCGAGCAGGCGGCGATGGCGATCCGGACGCCGGCCACCGAAGTCGCAGAGTTGGGTGCCCGCCACGGCTGCTCCCGCATCGCGGCCAGCAGTGCACCGCCGTTCGTGATGCCTTCGGCTTCAGCCGTGGCGCCGAGCACGTCCCCCAGAGCACTGCCCACGAGCATGCCCAGGACTCGCCCCAAGACCTGGTACTGCTGCCGCGGCCAGGCCAACGGGTTGTTCCGGTCTCCCCCGTACACCAGGCCGACCTGGGTGTCGACCTCCTCGAACCACGACATCGGTAGCAAGCTCGGCCGAGTCTTGATTTCTCGCCACGCCTGAAGAGTCCTCAACTCGTTCGGGGTCAACTCACCCTGGTCGGCAAGGTTCTCGTTCATGTCCCCATCCCCACTCAGAACCCCGGGTAGGGTCCCGCCCACTCAGGAGTCCAGAACCGTTCAGGCAACCCAACCTGAACAGCCGCGACATCGAAGGCCAATCGGTCGACCACATCACGGAGTTCCAACCGGTCGAGCCACTCCCTCGGCAATTCCTGCCGACCGTTTCGAGCCCCGTGGAATCCGCCGACCAGCGGCGCCGCCTCCGGCATGACCTCAGCCGCACGCCGCACCGCGGACTCGAAGTCACCATCGCGCGCCGCGGCCGTCAAGGCGACGGCGAGGGCGTTCGGGGCGGCACCGTCCTCGACCAAGGCCGAGAGCTCGTTCCGCGAGGGCGGCGGTCCGCTCAGCTCACAGGAACGAAGCACGCGTTGGACGTTCTCATCCGGCCACGTGCCCAGTTCGTCGACGACCACGTCGATGCCATCTGCCAACGTGCCTCCGACCAACAAGGTGTTGACCAGGACCGCGTACGCGCCAGCACTAAGAAATCCGTCGGGGTGCCCGTGCGTGAGCAGCGCGTTCGCAACGGCCTGCTCGAAGACGCGTTCCGGTATGTCCGACCACGCAGCAAGAGCGATCGCCCTGGGTAGAACGGACGGCGTCCTCGCGCTGTTGATCCGCTTGGAGAACCATCCCGACGCGTTCCGCTCCCCGAACGCGGACAGCGCCTCGACGCACACCGGGTCGGGGTCGCGACGATCGAACAGCTCTGGAACCTGGATCAGCCACCCGGTCGGTTTGGGAAGTTCCTCGCGAAGCTCCGCGGTGACGACCCGCTCCCACGGAGCACCCTGCGTGTGCAGCCACCGCAGCAGCCCCAGCAGTCCGATCATGCGTGGTGTCAGCCTCTTGGTCTGACGCCGCGCGGTCTCCGTACGAACCACCGCGTCCAGCGTGAACAGCGTCATCTGAGCCGACGAACTCAGCCGACCGTGCACCACCATGTCCGCCAGCACGGACTCCAAAGCAGCGGCCGGAAAGTGCATGCCGATGCCGTAGAACGCGGACGCGTCCTTGATGGTCTTGTCGTAGCGCACCGCCTTGCAGAACTCGTCGCTGCTGCGCCCGAAGACCCTCCGCACGCGCTGCGCGTCCCAGTAGCGCGTGACACGCTCACCGTTGCGCCACTCATCGTCCGTCGTCGCTTTCGACCGACCACGCGTTTCCACCACGGCTCGCTCATCAAGAGTGAGCAGTTCGGCGAACTTCGCGGTCAGCGCTGCGCTTGTCCGCTGATGCTCTTCCACACTCACTCCCGCCCATGGTCGATCAGGTGAATCTTCCACTCGCCTGAATCAGGATCGAAGTACTGCTTCGAAACCTCGAAGCGGTTGCCGTCCGGCCAGACGATTTCCCGCTCGACGGGGTTCATGAACTCCAGGTCCTTGGCCGAGCGCGGGTTGTCGATGATGAACTGAACTCTCTGCTTGCCGTCGGCCTTGCCGAATTGATCGAGCGGAGCGTCCTTGCTGGCACTGGTGAAGCCGTTCTCAACAACATTCGCCCCCGGCTTGTACCGCTCCAGCAGAGCGTCCAACTCATCGGGGTCAACGCCGATGTTGCGGTACGCGGTCGGCCCAGAGTAGTCCGGCATCTGGTTGAGCGCGCTGCGCAGCACCTTGATCTCTTCCGCTAGATAGGGCAAATCCTCCTGGGTGCGCAGGGCTCGGTTCAGCGTGACCGCGTCCTCACCCACATAACGGCGAAGCCCCACAGCTTCGACGTCGGGCAGGTGGGCCATCTCCGGGAACTTGACGCGCAATTCGGCGACAGCGTCCGCGAACGTCCTGCCGCGCAACCGGCTCTGCTCGATGCGTTCTTGGTATACCTGCCGATCTGCATCCGTAGCCCGGAACGAAGGACTCTGCTCGCCGACGACTTCGAGTCGATCAGGTCGCTCTGGAATCGCCTCGTGCGCTAACGGGGAGTCGTGCGGGTACTGTGCGGGCAGATCCGGAACGTGCGTGCCCAAGTCCGGCGTATTGGTCTCGGGACCGTTCAGCGGTTCGAGGGAACCACCATCCATTGCGCCCTGGATCCTGGACGAGTTCACAGACTCATTCACGTCACCCGGCTCGTCGAAGTCGGCGAGGCTCTTGGGAGGACTGTCGGGTGCGGCGTCATCACCTGAGTGATAGCGCTCCGTGTGCGTCGGGGTGACGCCCAGACTTTCCCAGGACTCGCGAACGCTGAGTGTCGGGGACTGCGACTGATCGAAATCGTTTGAAGCCGGCGAGTCCGTGCCCTTGCTCGAGTCCGTCGGCTCTGGCGAGTTCTCCTTCGGGGGCTCTGGGTCGAAGTCCGACCGCCATGAGGTGTCCGACGGCTTGTCCAGCGTGGGGGTCGGGTCCGGGCCTGAGGGAGCGAAGTCGTCGAAAACCGCTTGCCGGTGGCCACCGTCCGACGAGGGCGTTTCGCGTGCGGGTGGGGTCGTCTGAGGGCTTACCGGATCGAAGTCGTCCAAGCTCCGTGGCACACCCGCGGTCTCGGCCGTGGGCGTCGATGGTTCCTGGTGCGAAACACCGGGGCTCGCTGGCTGAACGGACTTTGGTTCCTGCGCGGCCGCTGGCGTCTGAGCGTGAGGGGGTGTGACCTCCGGCCGGGGTGCTGGTTGCGGAGCTGGGGCGTCCTGTGTTCGGGGCGGCCCCATCGGAGGTTGTGCAGGAACGCTCGGCTGGGACGCCCGCGGGTCGGCCTGCGGCTGTGGTCCCTGCGGTTGACGAGGCCCCGGCTGAGCGACCGGGCCTTGTTGCGGCAGAGCACTCCGTGGCGACTCGGACACGGGGCGTCCGGTGTCCGGTTGCACGCGGTGCGGCCCGGAACCCTTTGGCGCGGCAGGTTGCTGCGGTGCCGACGGGCGCTGCGGAGTCGCGTTGTTCCGCGGTTGTTGCGGTTGACCGGGCGAGCCCGGCGTGGCCGGGTTCGAATTCGGCGCAGCGGCGTTCGGCGCATGCCCGTACGGCTGTTGGGGTTGTGCCCCCGGCCCGTGCCCGCCCTGAGCAGAGGCGGGGGTGTTCTGCGCCCCGTGCCACGGCTGTGCCGGATTGCTGGGCGGGAAGGCGTTTGGTCGCCCTCCTTGTGGCGGGAAACCCTGCTGCTGCGGTGGGCTCTGCCGAGGCTGCGCGTGCGCGGGCTGCTGCGGAGGTGCGTACCCGCCCTGAGGATGCTGCGGGGGCGGGTAGGCGCCTTGTTGCGGAGGTTGCGGGTTCGCAGCCTGGTGTTGCGGGTATGGCGAGTACCCGCCCTGCTGCGAGACGTGCTGCGGCTGTTGCGGGTAGCCACCGCTCGTCTGCTGCTGCGGGTGATTTTGCGGAGCGCTGTGCTGCGGATACCCCTGCGGCGAATTCGGCTGCTGGTAGCCCTGGTACGGCTGGTTCGAGTAGTGCGGGGGCGCGCTCGGTTGCGAGTGTGGCTGTGCCGGTCCGGGCTGCGGGTAGCCCTGATGCGGGTACGCCTGCGGCTGGTAGCCCTGCTGCGGGTAGCCCTGATGCTGGGGTTGCTGAGCGAACCCCTGGTTGGGTGCTTGCTGGAAGCCCTGCTGCTGCGGGTGGTAGCCGTGGCCCTGCGGCGGGCCGTAGTGCCCCTGTGGGGGTGCGTTGCTGTAGTTGTGGCCGGTGACCGGGTCGACGGAGAAGTCTTCGTCCTTGCGTCGGCCGAAGATGCCTCGGATCTGGGCGCTCTCGGCTTGGACGCCGTGACGGACCCATTCCGGTTGGTGGCCTGGGGGGTAGGGGCTGCTGTGGACGGCTTTGGTGCCGTCGGGGCGGAAGGCGGTCCACTCGCCGGGGGAGTCGAGGCGGGGTTTCGGGGTGCCTGACTCGTCCTTGTCGAACTTGGCGCTGGATTCGCTGGCGTAGATGTTGCCGTGGTTGTCGACCCACGCGTTGGTGTTCGGGGCCAGCACCTCCACGCCCAGTTCTTCGGAGAGCTGCTGGGCGAAGTTCTTGGAGCCGTCGGGCGCGTCGGCGCCGGTCTCGCAGGAGACCAGGCGGATCGGCGTGCCTTCCTTGTAGCCCGAGGAGCCCCTGATGATCTCGGCGAGTTCCTTGGCGTCGAGATCGATGTGCTTGAACTTCACGCCGTTCGGGCCGCCGTGCATCTCGACCGTGAAGCGGTTCGGGTCGACCGAGCACCTCGGCCGCTTGTGCGCCCATTCGGCTCGGCCGAAGTAGTTCGTCACCGGGGGCTTGGTGAACGACAGGCCCGCGCCGGTGGCTTCGATGTCGCGTCGGAACGGCCCGAGCTTCTCCCGGAGCTCGGGCGAGATGTTGAGGCGAGGGGTGTGGTCGACCATGTGATGACCGGCCTGCCACTGGTCCTTCGGCGGGGTCTCGGCCGCCATCGACTCCGCCGTCGAAACCTTCGGCTCATCGAGTTTTGGCTGTTCAGCAAGGCTGTTCGGCGTTTCCGGAGCGCGCTGGGCCGGGATCGGCGTGCGGGGCGAATCCGCGGTGCGCAGGTGGGGCGCCCGAGGCGGGGCGCTCTGCGGTCGCTGCACCGGCGTTCCCTGACGGACCGGAGCGTGGGGCGCGCCGGACCGGACGGGCCGCATCGGCCCGGGCGCGTGCGGGGCCTGGCGAGGTGGCATCCCGCCCCTGGGGGCGTGCGCGGGGGCCGGGGCGTCCGGGCGCGGGCCCGCGGGGTGGCTCGGGGAACGCGGCGTCCGAGGCGCGTTGGTGAGCAGGTCGCGGACGGCGCCCGGATGTCCCGAGGTGCCAGTCCAGCCGCCCTGCCCCTGACGTCCACCGCGCGGCGACGGCGTTGCGCCGCCGGGAGCCGACGGGCTCGCCGGAGAGCCCGCTGCGCCGGCAGGGGCGTTGCCCGACGGCTGGTCCGGGCGCGGAGCCGCGGGGGCCGACTGCGGAGCGGCCGCGTCCGGCCTGGCCGGGGCGTCGACGGCGGCCGCCGAGGTGTTGGAGGGGGCTCGCGGGACATCGGAGGTGTTCGCACCGGACGTCGCACCGCCCGAGCCGGTGTTGCTCGACCCCGTGTCGGCGCGAGTCGCTCCACCCGGGTCCGCGTGCGACTGGGTCCCCGAATCGGGGCGAGCCTGCGGTCCTCCGGAGTCCGCGTGCGGCTGAGAGCCCGAGCTCGGATTGGAATCCGCCTGCGACTGCGATCCCGAACCGGAGTCGGATCGCGTCGAGCCCGACGCGTCCTGCGACTGGGTGTCGGACCGAGCCGAACCGCCGGAGTTCGAACCGTCCTGCGACCCGGCACCGGAATCGGTGCGCGTCGATCCACCCGAATCAGCGCTCGACCGCGAATCCGCGCCCACGTCGCCGCGCCCGCCAGCGGAATTCCCAGTGGACGAATCGTCCGAAGTGGACTCGGAACGCGGAGAGCCGCTCTCCCCGGTGGATTCCGAGCGGGCCGAAGACGGCGAATCCCCCTGCCCCGAAGCACCGCCCGACGACCGAGGACCTGACTCCCCACCACCGGAAGCCGAATCACCCGAGGACGACTCGCCGGCCCCCGAGCTCGGCGCGTCCGGGCCGCCGCCGAACTTGGCGTTGTGCTTGCCGACGACGTCGGTGCCGAAGGTGTCGTCGACCTTCTTCCACGTCTTCTCCGCGATCCGCTCGGCGACGTCGAGCTTCTCGGCGACCTTCCGGATCGCCCCGGCACCGGCCTTGCCCTTGTCGCCGAGGGTTTTCATGACGTCGCCGAAGACCTCGGCGAGCTTGGCGAGCTTCGGGGAGACGTTGCTGATCGTCCTGGTCAGCTTGCCGACGATGTCGGCGATCTTGGTGACCGTCTTGGAGATGAACGCGACCGCCTGCGGAATCACCCAGGCCAGCGATGCGATCGGCGGCAGCACGGCTTCCAGCGCGTAGGTGATCAGCCGCGAGATGCAGTCGGCGACCAGGTCCCGGACGAACTCGCGGACGAACGAGACGACCTCGCCCATGATCGTCACGACCGAGCTGATGGTCCCCGCGAGCTTCGCCGCTCCGGCGAGCGCTTCGCCCTTCTCGGCGGCGGTCTTGCGGTAGGCGTCGCCCGCGGCACCGGTCCAGCTCGCGGTGTCGGCCTTGACGGCGTCCTCGTACTGCTGGGCGGCCTCCTCGACAGCCTTGGAGACGTTCTCCCAGGTCTTGCCGTAGGCGGCGACGCCGTCGGGGTCTCCTGCGAACCAGTCGAGAGCTTCCTTGAGCGGCTGGACGTGCTCGATCAGCCAGGACAACCCGTAGGAGAGCAGGGTGCCGATGGGGTCGACGGCGAGGCTGATGCCCTCCATCGCGAGCCCGCCGTAGGCGAGCCCGGACTCGACCCAGCTCGAACCTTCGTTCAGGCTGGAGACGTCGTTGACGGATTCGGCGATGCCGATGCCGCTCGCCCAGCCCGCGTCACCGCTGCCCTGGGTGATGAAGCCGTCGTTGCTCTCCGGCTGCTTCTCGACGAGCGGGTTCGTCACGGCTGGACCCCTCGGATGAGGGCGCTGTTGGAGTCGTCGACCTGCTGGTAGTCCTCGGCGGTGGCGCGCACGTCGTCGGCGATCTGCCGCATCGACGTCACGGCCTCCCGCAGCGCATCGACGCCGTTCTGCTCGACCGGGTCGATCATCCACGCGAAGGGCCGGCACAGGATGCCGTAGGCGTCGTTGTTCAGCGAAACCTGCTGCGAGGCGTCGACGGCCGTGCTCAGCTGGTCCACCACACCGTCTACTTTGGACGCGTGGGTGCGCAGGTTCTCGATCGCGACGTTCATCTCGTCAGGCATGTGCAGTCCCCGGGTCAGCGCAGGAAGGAGCCGTTGCCGAAGTCGTCGTCGAAGTCGTCGGGCCTGCGGCGGCCGGGCGACTGCCGACGTTGCGGCGGCTGGTAGTCGTCCTCGGCGGCCGGGCGGATCTCGTTCGGCCGGGCGCCGCGCGGCGGCTCCTCCTCGGGCGGGGGCTCCGGGAAGTGCTTGCGGGCCTGGTCGAGCACGTGCTGGGCGGCCGAGTCGGCGAGCCCGACGGTGCCCTCGACGGCCTGCTGCATCTGCCCGGGGATCTTGGCCTGCGCCTGCTGCACGAGCCGCATGATCTCCGCGCCGAGCCTGGGCATCGGCCGGTTGTTGGCGTTGTCGGCGAGCTGCAGGTCCTGCAGCATCCCGGTGGACGCCACGGTCACCCGGATCGCGCCATCGCGGGAGGATTCGGTCACCGAGATCCGCTCGACCTGCTGCTGCAGGCGGTTGAACTTCTCGGCCTTCTCCGCCGCCCGGTCCTGCCACTCGCGAACCATCCGCTCGGCGGCACCGATGTCCCTGCCGAAATCCTCCGCCACGACACTCCCCGTCGATCAACTGTCCAGCGGCTGAGCACGTTATCAACCGATCGTGCGCCGGCAGGCCGGATCGGATTTTTCCCACCGAGGCGAGAATCACGGTGTCCCGGGAGGTACCGCTGCGCGGACCGGGCACCGCTCCAGGTATTAAGGTCTGGACCGTGACGGTGGGATGGTTCGCTGGGCTGGTTCACCCGGACAGCAGGCAGCTGACCGAGGCCCTCAGGTCCGCCGTCCGGGACGGGTCGCTGCCGGCCGGAAGCCGGGTTCCCTCGACGCGCTCGCTCGCCCAGGAGCTCGGGATCGCGCGCGGCACCGTCACCCGCGCCTACGACCAGCTCGTCGCCGAGGGGTTCCTGGTCGCCCGGCAGGGCGCCCCCACCGTCGTCGCCGAACTGCTCGCGACCCCCGCGCAGCCCGACGCGCCCGAGCCCGCGCAGCCGGACGTCGCGCGCTGGGACTTCCGCTCGGGTCGGCCGAACCTGAGCTCCTTCCCGCGCCGGGACTGGCTGGCGGCGAGCCGCCGCGCGCTGCGCGACGTGCCCACCGACGACCTCGACTACGGCGATCCGCAGGGGCATCCGCGGCTGCGCGAGGCGCTCGCCGGCTACCTCGCGCGCGAGCGGGCGGTGGCGACCACACCGGCCAACATCATCGTCTGCAACGGCTACACGCAGGCGTTGTCGCTGCTCAGCAATGCCCTTGCCGATCGAGGCGAGTCCTCCGTCGACTTCGAGGACCCGTCGGCGCCGCACCTGTGGGACATCCCCACCGGGTTCGGGATGTCGGTGCACGGCATCCCGGTCGACGACGAGGGCATCGACGTGTCGCTGCTGCGCAGCCGAGCAGTGGTGGTCACCCCGGCGCACCAGTTCCCGCTCGGCGTCAGCATGAGCTCCGCGCGACGGGCGGAGCTGGCGCGGCGCGCCAAGGACGAGGACATGCTCGTCATCGACGACGACTACGACGGCGAGTTCCGCTTCGACCGGCAGCCGATGGGCTCGCTCCAGGGAATGGCGCCGGACAACGTCGTCTACGCCGGCACGGCGAGCAAGACGCTGGCGCCCGCGCTGCGTTTGGCCTGGTTGGCGCTGCCCTCGCGGCTGGTGGAACCGGTCCGGGAGCTCAAGCGGCACAGCGGACTGCACGCTCCGCTGTTCGAACAGCTGGCCATGGCTGAGTTGATCTTGTCGGGGGCCTACGATCAGCACGTCCGCCGATCGCGCGCCGCCTACCGTCAGCGCCGCGCCCAGCTCGGTGAAGCGCTGCGCGGGATGCGTGCGAACCACCGGCCCCACCCGGCCGGGATCTCGGCGGGACTGCACGTGACCTTGCAGCTGGATCCGGAAGGACCCACGGAACTCGAAGTCCTCGACAGGGCGCGGCGGCGGTCGGTGGAGCTCCAGGTGCTGGGGCCGCACTGGCTCAGCCCCGGCTCGCACCCGCCCGGCGTGATCGTCGGGTACGCGGCGCCCTCCGACCGCGCGTTCCGTCCCGCACTGCAAGCCCTGGTCACCGTCCTCGAACGGTGACCCGTTCAGGCGACACTGCGCGTCGTCGGCGTGTCCACTGCAACAGATGGGGAACACCTGTTCTATTCTGGTGTCCCCTCCCGCGATACACAGGAGCACAGAGTTGACCGAAGAGCAGACCACTCCGGCCGAGACCACCGGCGCGGACAGCACGGCGCCCTCCGCTGTCGCGACCGAGGCCCCCTCGTCCGAAACCCCGGCTCCGGCGGCCACCGAGTCCTCCGAGGCTCAGGCTGAGGCGCCCAAGAAGCGCCAGACCCGCAAGAGCACCGCGAAGAAGACCCGCACCGTCGAGCTCACGCTCACCGTCACCGGCACCGCCGACGGCGAGTGGCAGGCCGACCTGATGCACCAGGGCAAGCGCGTCGTGCAGGCCCTGCCGGTCGCAGCAGCCGCCGTGTCCAAGGCCGCCGCCGAGCTCAACTCGGAGATCTCCGAGACAATCGAAGGCGTCATCAACGAAGCCCGCCAGCAGCACGAGGCCAAGCTCGCCGAGCTCGAAGCCGAGGTCGAGCGAGTCCGCAAGGCCCTCGCCGAGCTCGAAGGCTGACCCGAGGACTCCCGGGGCGCCGTGGTCCCCTCCCAGGCATGGCCCCCTGGACATGAAAAAGCCCCTGCCCAGCAGGGGCTTTTTCATGCTCGAAAGTCAACGAAATGATCAACAGCGGTTCCGCCTGACCATGGATCTGCACTAACTTCCGTCGCATGAGTCCAGCCCCCGCTGAGCAGACGCTCCCCATGCCCAAGATCGAGGCGGAAGCCCTCGCCGACCACTACGACGCGCAGCCCTCGTCCGCGGACGCCACCGCCGACGAATCCCAGCGCTAGTAATAGCGCACAACAACACCCACGACGAACATCGGTTGAAGCGAAGAAAGCGCCCCCTGCCCGGAGGAGTCGGGCAGGGGGCGCCTGGTTACTTCGGACTTCAGCGGTAGTCGCGGCCGAAGTCGTAGTCGTCCAGCGGGACGGCCGCACCGGTGCCGGCGCCGAACACATCCGGGGTGTAGTAGCTGTCGTCGTAGGACGGGATCGCGTAGGCCGCGGCCCGTGCCTCCTCGGTCGGCTGCACCTGGATGTTGCGGTACCGGTTGATGCCCGTACCAGCCGGGATCAACTTACCGATGATCACGTTCTCCTTCAGGCCGACCAGCTTGTCACTCGCGCCCTCGATAGCGGCGTTGGTGAGGATGCGGGTCGTCTCCTGGAAGGAAGCCGCCGACAGCCACGACTCGGTGGCCAGCGACGCCTTGGTGATGCCCATCAGCACCGGACGGCCGGAAGCCGGGTCCCCGCCTTCGGCGACGACGCGGCGGTTCTCCGCCTCGAACTGCGAGCGCTCGACCGGCGAACCGGGCAGGAACTCGGTGGCACCCGAGTCGATGATGATGACCCGGCGCAGCATCTGGCGGACGATGACCTCGACGTGCTTGTCGTGGATGCCCACACCCTGCGACCGGTACACCTCCTGCACCTCGTTCACCAGGTGCAGCTGGGCCTCGCGCGGGCCCATCACGCGCAGCACCTCGTGCGGGTCGACCGCACCTTCGAGCAGCTGCTGACCGACCTCGACGTGGTCGCCGTCGGAGACCTGCCGCTCGGTGCCGTCCACCGAGATCGCCGCGAGCCGCTGACGCTTGGACAGCTTGTCGTAGACGATCTCCTCGCCGCCGTCGTCCGGAATGATCGTGATCTTCCAGTAGCGGTCGTTGTCCTCCAGCCGGATGCGGCCGGAGGTGTCGGCGATCGGGGCCTTGCCCTTCGGGACTCGGGCCTCGAACAGCTCCTGCACACGCGGCAGACCGGTGGTGATGTCGTCACCGGCGACACCGCCCTGGTGGAAGGTGCGCATCGTCAGCTGCGTGCCGGGCTCACCGATGGACTGGGCGGCGACGATGCCGACGGCCTCGCCGACGTCGACCAGCTTGCCGGTGGCCATCGAGCGGCCGTAGCAGACCGAGCAGACGCCGACCGCGGACTCACAGGTCAGGACGCTGCGGACCTTGACCTTCGTGATCTTCGCGGCGAGCAGCTTCTCGATCGCCGGGTCGCCCAGGTCGGACCCGCGAGCCAGCACGATGTTGCCGTCGGCGTCGGTGACGTCCTCGGCGGTCGTGCGGGCGTAGACGCTGGTCTCGACGTGCTGGTCGCGCAGCAGCTTGCCGTCCGGCAGCAGCTCCGCGATCGGCATCTTGACGCCGCGCTCGGTGCTGCAGTCGGTCTCGCGAACGATGACGTCCTGCGAGACGTCGACCAGACGACGGGTCAGGTAACCCGAGTCGGCCGTACGCAGCGCCGTGTCGGCCAGACCCTTTCGAGCACCGTGGTTGGAGATGAAGTACTCCAGCACGGACAGGCCTTCGCGGAAGTTCGCCTTGATCGGGCGCGGGATGTACTCACCCTTCGGGTTCGACACCAGACCACGCATACCGGCCAGCTGAACGACCTGGGTCATGTTACCGGCCGCCCCGGACTTCACGATCGTGCTGATCGAGTTGTCCTCGGGGAAGTTGGTCTCCATGGCCTCGGCGACCTCGTCCTTGGCCGCGGTCCAGACCTTGACCAGCTCCGCGTTGCGCTCCTGGTAGGACAGCGCACCACGGCGGTACCGCTTCTCGACCTGGTCGGCCTTGGCCTCGTAGCCGTCGAGGATCTCGGTCTTGTTCGGCGGCACGACCACGTCGGTGATCGACACGGTCACACCGGAACGGGTGGCCCAGTGGAAACCGGCGTCCTTCAGCTTGTCCAGCGTCTGGGCGACGGTGACCATCGGGTACCGCTCGGCGAGGTCGTTGACGATCGCGGCCTGCTTCTTCTTCGGCAGCAGGTCGTCGACGAACGGGTAGTCCTCCGGCAGCAGCTCGTTGAACCAGACGCGGCCCAGCGTGGTCTCGGCGATCCACGCCTGACCCGGCTCCCAGCCCTCCGGCATCTGCTGCGCGTTCGGGACCAGGTCCCGCAGGCGGATCTTGACCTTGGCCTGCAGGTCCAGCACACCGCGGTCGAAGGACATGATCGCCTCGCCGACCGACGAGAACGCCAGACCTTCACCCTTGGCGCCCTCGACCAGGCGGGTCAGGTGGTACAGGCCCGTGACCATGTCCAGACGCGGCATCGCCAGCGGCCGACCGGAGGCCGGCGACAGGATGTTGTTGCTGGACAGCATCAGGACCCGGGCCTCGGCCTGAGCCTCGGCCGACAGCGGCAGGTGGACCGCCATCTGGTCACCGTCGAAGTCCGCGTTGAACGCCTCGCAGACCAGCGGGTGCAGCTGGATGGCCTTGCCCTCCACCAGCTGCGGCTCGAACGCCTGGATGCCCAGGCGGTGCAGCGTGGGAGCGCGGTTGAGCAGCACGGGGTGCTCGGCGATGACCTCTTCCAGCACGTCCCACACCTGCGGGCGCTGGCGCTCCACCATCCGCTTGGCGGACTTGATGTTCTGCGCGTGGTTGAGGTCGACCAGCCGCTTCATGACGAAGGGCTTGAACAGCTCGACGGCCATTTCCTTCGGCAGACCGCACTGGTGCAGCTTCAGCTGCGGGCCGACGACGATGACCGAACGGCCCGAGTAGTCGACTCGCTTGCCCAGCAGGTTCTGGCGGAAACGACCCTGCTTGCCCTTGAGCAGGTCGGACAGCGACTTCAGCGGCCGGTTGCCCGGGCCGGTGACCGGACGTCCGCGACGGCCGTTGTCGAACAGCGCGTCCACGGACTCCTGCAGCATCCGCTTCTCGTTGTTGACGATGATCTCGGGGGCGCCGAGGTCGATCAGTCGCTTGAGGCGGTTGTTGCGGTTGATCACGCGGCGGTACAGGTCGTTGAGGTCGGAGGTCGCGAAGCGACCACCGTCGAGCTGCACCATCGGACGCAGGTCCGGCGGGATGACCGGCACGCAGTTGAGCACCATGCCGCTCGGGTCGTTGCCGGTGGCCTGGAAGGCCGCCACGACCTTGAGCCGCTTGAGCGCGCGCAGCTTCTTCTGGCCCTTGCCGCTGCGGATGGTCTCGCGCAGCGACTCGGCCTCGGCGCCGATGTCGAAGTTCGACAGCAGGGTCTGGATCGCCTCCGCGCCCATGCCACCGGTGAAGTACTCGCCGTACCGGTCGTAGAGCTCGCGGTAGAGGACCTCGTCGGCGATGAGCTGACGGGGCTCCAGCTTGGTGAAGGTGTCCCAGATCTCGTCGAGCTTGTCGAGCTCGCGCTGCGCGCGGTCGCGCAGCTGCTTCATCTCGCGCTCGGCGCCTTCCTTGACCTTGCGGCGCTGGTCGCTCTTGGCGCCCTCCGCCTCGAGCGCGGCCAGGTCGGTCTCGAGCTTCTGGGCCCGGGCCTCCAGGTCGGCGTCGCGCTGGTCAGCGGTCCGCTTGCGCTCGACGCTGATCTCGCTCTCCAGCGTCGACAGGTCGTTGTGCCGCAGCTCGGTGTTCACACCGGTGATCACGTAGGCCGCGAAGTAGATGATCTTCTCGAGATCCTTCGGGGCCAGGTCCAGCAGGTAGCCCAGCCGCGAGGGAACGCCCTTGAAGTACCAGATGTGGGTGACCGCGGCAGCCAGCTCGATGTGGCCCATCCGCTCACGACGCACCTTGGCGCGGGTGACCTCGACGCCGCAGCGCTCGCAGATGATGCCCTTGAAGCGGACCCGCTTGTACTTACCGCAGTAGCACTCCCAGTCCCGGGTCGGACCGAAGATCTTCTCGCAGAAGAGTCCGTCCTTCTCCGGCTTCAGGGTTCGGTAGTTGATGGTCTCGGGCTTCTTGACCTCGCCGTACGACCACTGGCGGATGTCGTCGGCCGTGGCGAGGCCGATGCGGAGTTCATCGAAGAAGTTGACGTCAAGCACGTCGGGTCTTCTCCCTTGGTCGAATGGTGCTTCTCGCGGTGCCACCGGTTGAAGCAAGTGCCAGGTTGGGTCGGTCGCCGGCCCGCGGGACTAGGCCCGCGGGCCCGCCGCCGGGGGGGCGGGGGGGCTGTTGGAGGCCAACGCGTATAGGAAGAAAGTAATCTCGAAGATGGGGGTAAAAGAGGTATAGGGCAGGTTTATTTGTG
>NZ_JBFAQJ010000046.1:0-49176 GCF_040677225.1 Saccharopolyspora sp. NPDC049357
CCGGCAGACCCGCCACCGTGGCCGGGATCTTGACCATCAGGTTCGGCCGGTCCACGGCCTTCCACAGATCGATCGCCTCGGCGACCGTCTTGTCGGTGTCGTGCGCCAGCCGCGGATCGACCTCCAGCGACACCCGACCGTCCACACCACCGGTGGACTCGTAGACGTTGCGGAAGATGTCCGCAGCATCCCGCACGTCCGCCGTTGTCAGCTCGCGGATGGTGTCGTCGACGCCGGCACCGCGCGCGGCCAGGTCCTTGACCTTGTCCGCGTAGTCGGCGGCGTTGGACAGCGCGTTGGCGAAGATCGTCGGGTTGCTCGTGACCCCGACGACCGCCTGGTCGGTGATCAGCTGGGCCAGGTTGCCCGAGCTGATGCGCTGGCGGGACAGGTCGTCCAGCCAGATCGAAACTCCGGCCTCGGTCAGGGCCTTGAGGTTCGCGTTGGTCGTCACAGGAATTCCTCCGCTCACGCCTGCTTGGCGTTGCTCAGGCTGCGTCGAGCAGCTGCGACAACGGCTTCGGTGGTGATGCCGAACTGCTCGTAAAGGGTCTTGTAGTCGGCCGAAGCGCCGAAGTGCTCCAGCGAAACCGACTCGCCGGCGTCCTTGACGAACCGGTACCACGGCATGGCGATGCCGGCCTCGACCGAGACGCGGGCCTTCACCGAGCTCGGCAGCACCGACTCGCGGTACGCCTCGTCCTGGGCGTCGAACCACTCGACGCACGGGAACGACACGACGCGGGTGGCCACGCCCTCGGCTTCCAGGGCCTGGCGGGCCTCCACGGCCAGCTGGACCTCGGAACCGGTGGCCATCAGGATCAGCTCCGGGTTGCCGTTGGCCGCGTCGGCCAGGACGTAAGCGCCCTTGGCGACGCCGTCGGCCGTCACGCCCTCCAACGTCGGAACGCCCTGGCGGGTCAGCGCCAGGCCGGCCGGGCCGGTGGGGTTCTCCAGGATCGTCTTCCACGCGGCGGCGGTCTCGTTGGCGTCCGCCGGGCGGACCAGCGAGAAGCCCGGGATCGCGCGCAGCGAGGCGACGTGCTCGATCGGCTGGTGCGTCGGGCCGTCCTCGCCCAGACCGATGGAGTCGTGCGTCCAGACGAAGATCGACGGGACCTTCATCAGGGCCGCCAGGCGCACCGCCGGACGCATGTAGTCGCTGAACACCAGGAAGGTGCCGCCGTACGGGCGGGTGCCGCCGTGCAGCGCGATGCCGTTGAGGATCGCGCCCATGGCGTGCTCGCGGATGCCGAAGTGCAGCGTCCGGCCGTAGGGGTTGGCCGACCACGCGTCGGTGGAGATCGACTCCGGACCGAACGAGGGCTGGCCCTTCATGCTGGTGTTGTTGCTCTCGGCGAGGTCCGCCGAACCGCCCCACAGCTCGGGCAGCACGTCGGCCAGCGCGTTGAGGACCTCACCGGAGGCCTTGCGGGTGGCGACGCCCTTGCCGTCGGCCTCCCAGCTCGGGAGCTTCTCCTGCCAGCCGGCCGGCAGCTCGCGGGTGGCCAGCCGGTCCAGCAGCGCCTTGCGCTCCGGGTTGGCCGCGGCCCACTTGTCGAAGGCGATCTGCCACTCGGCGTGCGCCTGCTTGCCGCGCTCGACGACCTCGCGGGCGTGGGACAGGACCTCACCGGCGACCTCGAAGGACTGCTCCGGGTCGAAGCTCAGCGCCTTCTTGATCTCGGCGACCTCGTCGCCGCCCAGCGCGGCACCGTGGGCCTTGCCGGTGTTCATCTTGGTCGGCGCCGGGTAGCCGATGACCGTGCGCAGCACGATCAGCGTGGGGCGGGCGGTCTCGGCCTTGGCGGACTCGATGGCCTCCAGCAGACCCTGCACGTCCTCACCGCCGTGAACGGTGAGCACCTGCCAGCCGTAGGACTCGTAGCGCTTGGCGGTGTCCTCGGTCAGCGCGATGCCGGTGTTGTCCTCGATGGAGATCTCGTTCGCGTCGTAGATCACCGTGAGGTTGCCCAGCTGCTGCACGCCGGCCAGCGAGGACGCCTCGGAGGTCACGCCCTCCTCGATGTCGCCGTCGGAGGCGATCACGTAGATGTGGTGGTCGAACGGGCTCTCGCCCGCGCCGGCCTCCGGGTCGAACAGACCGCGCTCGCGGCGCGCGGCCATCGCCATGCCGACCGCGGTCGACAGGCCCTGGCCCAGCGGCCCGGTGGTGGTCTCCACACCCTTGGTGTGCCCGTACTCGGGGTGACCCGGGGTCAGCGAACCCCACTTGCGCAGCTGCTTGAGGTCCTCGAGCTCCAGGCCGTAGCCGGAGAGGAACAGCTGCACGTACAGCGTCAGGCTCGAGTGCCCGGCCGACAGCACGAAGCGGTCGCGGCCGATCCACTCGGGGTCGGTGGGGTCGTGCCGCATGACGCGCTGGAACAGGGCGTAGGCGGCGGGCGCGAGGCTCATCGCCGTGCCCGGGTGGCCACTTCCGCAGTTCTCCACCGCGTCGGCGGCGAGCACGCGCGCGGTGTCGACGGCGCGCTGATCCAGCTCGGTCCAGTCGTTGGGCAGTCGCTTGGTCGTCAAGCGGGCAAGGTCGTCGGTGACGGACACGGACGCAGCTCCAGTTTTCCTTCGGCGGTATTTCCCTCAACGCGGCGAACGGTCCACTGGACCGATTCGAACCGCAGTTATCCCTCGTCCGTCGGGCAGCCTAGCCTCTCCGGATCAGGCGCCCGGCGGCCCGTTGAGAAACGGTGCAGTCCCCCGGCTGACCAGCCTCGACCTGCGAGGACCGTGGCCCAGACGACGGGGTGCCGGCGATTCGTCGACCAGCGTGCACGAGTACCGGTTTTCGCGCTGATGAACCGCCGGAACGCGGCTGATCGCCGAACGGCCCCAGTTTAGCCCGTGACCCCTGTGAACAGGCGCACTCGCACCCGCGCGGGACCGGCTTCAGTAGCGCGACTACTATTGCTTAACGGTTCGGTTCCGTTCTTCGGGAACCGGTGAGAGCGTGCTCGGCAAGTGCGGGGAGTGTCATGTCGTCGGTGAGCGCAGCGTCGTGACCACCGCCGCGCAACTCTCCGGTCAGCCTGTCCGCAAGGTCGCTGACCTGCTCAAAGCCTATCTGGGGCTGACCAAGCCGCGGGTCATCGAGCTGCTGCTGGTCACCACCATCCCCGCCATGCTGCTGGCCGTGCGCGGCATTCCCTCGCCCTTCCTGGTGCTGGCCACGCTCGTCGGCGGAACCATGGCCGCGGGCAGCGCGAACGCCCTCAACTGCGTGGTCGACGCCGATATCGATCAGGTGATGAAGCGCACGCGGGCCCGGCCGCTGGTGCGGCACACGGTGTCCAACCGGCACGCGCTGATCTTCGGCGTCGCGCTGGGCGCGGGCTCGTTCCTGGTGCTGTGGGCGGCCACGAACCTGCTGGCAGGCGTGCTCGCCGTGGCCACGATCCTGTTCTACGTCTTCATCTACACGATGGTCCTCAAGCGGCGGACCGCGCAGAACATCGTGTGGGGCGGCGCCGCCGGCTGCATGCCGGTGGTGATCGGCTGGGCCGGGGTGACCGGCCGCATCGACTGGCCCGCGCTGGTGATGTTCGGCGTCGTGTTCTTCTGGACGCCGCCGCACACGTGGTCGCTGGCGATGAAGTACAAGGACGACTACGAGCGCGCCGGTGTGCCGATGCTGCCGGTGGTGGCGCGTCCGGCCGCGGTGTCCCGGCAGATCGTGCTGTTCACCTGGCTCATGGTGATCTGGACGCTGCTGCTGGTCCCGGCGACCGGCTGGCTCTACACCGCCTTCGCGGTGGCCTCCGGCGCGTGGTTCATCGTGCTGGCCCACCGCCTGCACTCGGCCACCAAGCGCGGCGTGCCCACCAAGCCCATGCGCCTGTTCCACATGTCCAACACGTACTTGATGATCGTGTT
Organism: Saccharopolyspora sp. NPDC049357; assembly: GCF_040677225.1. Lineage (NCBI taxonomy): Bacteria > Bacillati > Actinomycetota > Actinomycetes > Pseudonocardiales > Pseudonocardiaceae > Saccharopolyspora > Saccharopolyspora sp. NPDC049357. The sequence continues at coordinate 3,892 of NZ_JBFAQJ010000046.1, forward strand.
CGTGGCCCTCGCGGTGGACTCGGCGCTCAGCCTCCCGGTCCTCGGCTGGCCCTGGTAGGCCGCCTCAGCCGGGCAGCGGGATTCGAATTTCGCGCGAAATTTGAGCCCGAACTTTCGGATTCAAATTTCGCGCGAAATTCGAAAAAGGCTGGTCAGGGGAGGATGAGGAGCTTGCCGGTGGTCCGGCGGCCTTCGAGGTCCTCGTGGGCCTTGCGGGCGTCGGCCAGCGGGTAGGTGCCACCGATGCGGATGTTGATCGTGCCGCTGGTGATCCAGTTGAAGACGTCGCCCGCGCGCCAGTCGAGCTCCTCCCGGTTGAGGAGGTGGTGCCCCAGCGACGGCCGGGTCAGGAACAGCGAGCCACCGGAGTTCAGGCGCTGCGGGTCGATCGGCGGCACCGGGCCGCTGGAGGCGCCGAAGAGCGCCAGCGTCCCGCGCGGGCGGAGGCTCGCCAGGCTCGCCTCGAACGTGGACTTGCCGACCCCGTCGTAGACCACGTCGACGCCGCGCCCGTCGGTGAGGTCGCTGACCTCGGCGGCCACGTCGGCTTCGGTGTAGCGGATGATCTCGTCCGCACCGGCTTCGCGCGCCAGCCGCTCCTTCTCCTCGGTGGACACGGTGCCGATGACGTTCCCGCCCCTGGACTTGATCAGCTGGGTCAGCAGCAGCCCCATGCCGCCGGCAGCGGCGTGGACCAGCACGGTCTCCCCGGTCGTGACCTCGTGGGTCGAGTTGATCAGGTAGTGCGCGGTCATGCCCTGCAGCATCGCCGCAGCGGCGAGGTCGTCGGCCACGCCGTCGGGGACCTTGACCGCCGAGCTCGCCGGGACCAGCGCCTTCTCGGCGTAGCTGCCGGGTGTCATCGCCCACGCGACCCGCTCGCCGACCGCGAACCCGTCGACGTCCGGGCCGACCGCGACGATCTCGCCAGCGCCTTCGGAACCCGGGGTGAACGGCAGCTGCATCGAGTACAGGCCGCTGCGCTGGTAGGTGTCGATGAAGTTGACCCCGGCGGCGGCGACGTCGACCAGCAGCTGACCGGGGCCGGGCTCGGGCGCCTCGACCTCACCGAGTTCGAGGACCTCCGGACCGCCGTTGGTCGCCACCCGAATCGCGCGCATCTGTCTTCTCCTTCGCAGGGGCTAGCTTCATGGCCGTCAGGAGCAACGCGACGGCCGCCGTCGATCATCCCGCCCACGACCACCGCTTCCCATCTTCGGGTGCGAGCCGCTGAAGCGCCCGAGAACGAGTGTCGTGCGCAACGACCGGTTCTGCCCCGAGGCGGAACCTGTTTAGGATCCCGGCATGACAGCCGAGAAGGACACCGAGCAGAGCACCGCGCCGACCCCGAAGGCCCTGGCCGTGGCCAAGGCGTTCGTCGCCGACCACGGTGGGTCGGCCCGCGCGGTGGTGGAGAACATCGGCCGTGCCGGCGCCCGGGTGGTGCTGATCGGCGAGGACGGCCGCCTCGGCGACGTCATGGTCACCAGTCCCGCCGTGGGCGAGGCCCTGGTGGAGGCCGTCGACGGCCTGACCGCCCACGAGTGGGACTCCGAGACCACCGCGGCCCTGAAGATCGGCGCCGCCCACCGCCGCAAGATGGCCGGTCCGCGCGCCAGCTGACCTGGCACTTCCGGACACGCCGTCGCCACCGGCTGGTCGAGTCGTTCGCTGTGGTTTATGTTTTCAGCGGGTACTGAACTCGATCTAGAGGGAGGCGGCGTGTCCGAGGCCGAGGAATACCTGCAGCGCACCGACCGGCCCGCCATGTCGGAGTGGATCGAGCAGATGGCGGCCCACTTCGAAGCGACCGAGGGCATGCCGCTCATCGCCGGCCGCATCCTGGCGTTCCTGCTGATCTGCGACCCGCCGGAGCGCACCGCCAACGAGCTCTCCCACGCCCTGGCCGCCAGCACCGGATCGATCAGCACCAACGTCCGCCTGCTGATGCGCCTCGGCGTGATCTCCAAGACCACCCGCCAAGGCCGGGAAGCCGCCCTCTACCAGGTGGAGGAGGACCGATGGCCGGCGCTGGTGCGGCAGCGCATGGAGCGGGTCACCGACCTCGAAGAGCTCACCGCCACCGGCCTGCGCATGTTCAGCGGCCAGGGCGAACGAGCCCGCCGCCTGCGCACCGTCAACGAGTTCTACAAGTGGCTCTCCGGGGAGATGCCCGAGCTCTGGAGGCGCTGGGAAAGAGAAGGCAAGCCCAAGCTGAAGTTCTAGGAGATCGTGGGTGGTCTTCCTGCTTGGCGGTGCGGGTGGCGGAACCTCAGCGGCCCTCTGGCTCCGGGATCCGGAGACTGATGTATGCCAAACACGGCGCTACGGCTGTCCTCCCCAGAGAACCGCTGAGAACCTGCCGCGGTGCGAGTTGCGAGGGTGGTCTCGCATCTCGCGGCTACCCCGCTTGCGGCAGGTCGAAAGACGGTTCCTCGCCGTCACACCGCCACGGAGTGCTGGGTTTCGGTGACTTCGGGGTGGGGGAGGGGGCCGCGGTTGCGGGACTCGGTCCAGAGGATGGCCGTTGTGATGATCACGCAGGTGGCGGCGGCGACGTGGAGCACGACCAGGAGCTCCGGGACTCCCAGGAAGTACTGGACCGAGCCGATCGCGCCCTGGACGAGGACCATCGCGCACGCCGCGACGTAGGCCTTGATCAGCGCCTTGGTGGGCCGGGCCGAGCGCAGCCACACGCCGAAGACCGCCAGCAGCAGCACGTAGGCCATCACCAGCAGGCCGTGCAGCTGGACCAGGGTGGCCACGGCGAAGCCCAGGCGAGGCGTGTCCGGATCACCGGCGTGCGGGCCTGCGGCGGTCACCAGCGTTCCCGCCACCAGCACCGCGGCGGTGACCACGACCAGCGCCACCAGCAGTCGGCGCATCGGCCTGGTGACCACGGCCAGCGGGGCCCGGTCGCCCTCGGTGGTGGCCTTGACCAGCATCGCGGCCAGCCAGATCAGGACCGCCGAGGCCATGAAGTGCACCGAGACGCTCCACCATGCCAGGTTCACCAGCACCGTCAGGCCGCCGATGATCGCCTGCGCGACCACGCCCAGCGGCATGATCAGCGCCAGCAGCACCAGGCGCTTGCGGTGGGGGCGGCAGCGCCAGGCGGCCACCAGGCAGGCCAGCGCGATGAAGCCGACGACACCGGTGAGCAGCCGGTTGCCGAACTCGATCACCTGGTGCAGGACGGCGACCTCCGCGTGCGGCATCGGGACCATGCTGCCCGGGAAGCACTGCGGCCAGGTCGGACATCCCAGTCCGGAGCCCGTCACGCGGACGGTCGCACCGGTCACCGAGATCAATGCCTGCGTCACCAGCACGGCGATCGCGAGGATCCGCACGGTGCGCGGTGACGGGCGGGAGATCCAAGTAGGTAGCGCCACAACCGAATGGTATTCGGCGCCTCGGATCAACCCGCCCGCAGGTCACGCCTGGGAAAGCTCGATCACTTGAACAGCCCGGCAGGCAGGGCTCCGGCTTCGGCGAGGGCCTTGCTGAGCTTGCCGCCCTTCTCGACCAGGGTCGCGGTGCGCTCCTCGCCGAGGTGCTGCCACGGGGCCAGGGCCATCTCGTCGGTGCGGAGCTCGACGGACTCGCGGAACTGCTTGCCCTCCTCGGTGAGCTCGCCGTCGGCGTCGATCAGGCCGCGCTCCCGCAGCTGCTCGGCCGCCTCGGCCCACTCCTGCTCCGACCACTCGCGCAGCGTGCGGGCGGCCTCCGGGGTGAACCCGCCGCGCATGGTGCTGTGCAGCACCAGCGACTGGATGCCGGAGATGCCGGCCTGCTGCAGGGCCGCGATGTGGCCGTCGCCGCGGAACTCGCGCAGCAGCGTGATCGCGTGCCACAGCTTCAGGTGCGGGGTCTCGGGCCAGTCGAGGTCGGCGTGCGCGGCGTAGAGCGGCTTGCCGTCCGGGAGGCACGCCTCGGAGGCGACCCGCGCCAGTTCCGCGCACTCCACGACGTCCTCGGAGGCCAGCACCTCGTCGCCGAGCAGCCGGTGGTACGCCGCGTCCACGGCGTCCAGGCGGGCGTCGAGCACCTCGGCGGGAGAGACGATGTCCCAGGCGGCCGGGATCGACTTGGCGACCGAGACCGGGTTGAAGTTGTAGAAGGTCGCGGCCACCACACCGGCGCCGACCGGACCCATCGCGGCGGAACGTCCCGCGTAGTAGCTCATCCGGCCGGGCTTGAGACCGAGCTTGGTGAACCGGTCTTCGGCCTCCGGGGCGAAGTAGATCATCGCGTGGATCAGTTCGAGGGATGCCTTGGCATGCCGAGCGATCTTCGTCATGCCCGCCACTTTAGAAGGAACATCGGGTATTTCCGCTCGGCGGTGCCGGTAGGGGAACCTCGGACGCCTTCCGGCTCCGGGATCGCCAGTGCCGCCGTCCTCGCCGGAGGGGAGAGCGCCTCCGGCGCTCGCGCGGGTTCGGTCAGGTCAGCCGGGTCGTGCGGAGCGCCGTCCCTCCGCAGGCGAGGCCCCAGGCGAGCAGGACCAGGATCGGCTGCGCGCCCGGCAGGGCGCTGTGGACAAGGACGGCGTCGAGCGCTTCGGCGAGCGCGCCCGAGGGCAGGAACCCGGCGATGACGGCGAGCGGACCGGGCAGGTCGTCGGCGGGCAGCGCCAGGCCTCCGGCCAGCAGCAGCACGAACCAGATCGCGTTGGCCAGCGCCAGCACGATCTCCGGGCGCAGCGCGCCGCCGACCAGCACACCGGCCGCGCCGAAGGCGAGCGTGCCCAGCACCAGCAGCCCGATGCCGGGCAGCAGCCCGGTCAGGGCTGGAGACCAGCCCAGCAGCAGCGCGGTCACGCTCAGCACCACGGCCTGCAGCGCCACGACCAGCAAGGTGGCCAGCACCCGGCCGGAGATGAGCGTCCAGCGCGGCAGCGCCGTCGCGGAGAGGCGCTTGAGCACGCCGTAGCGGCGGTCGAAGCCCAGCGCGATGGCCTGGCCGGTGAACGCCGTGGACATCACCGCCAGCGCCAGGATCCTCGGCATCACCGAGTTGACCCGGGGTTCGGGCAGGTCGCCGATGTGGATCGTGCTCATGCCGATGAGCAGGGCGATCGGGATGATCAGCGTCAGCAGGGCCTGCTCGCCGTGCCGGACGATCAGCAGGGTCTCGATGCGGGTCTGGGCGGCCAGCATCCGCAGCGGCCTGCCGCGGCCGGGGGAGGGGGCGAAGGTTCCGGCGGGGAACCGGTCACCGAGCTCGGCGGCGGTCACGATCGAAGCTCCCGTCCGGTCAGGTCCAGGAAGACGTCCTCCAGGCTGCGGCGGGTCACCCGCAGTTCCTGGGCCAGCACGCTGTGCCGGGCGCACCAGGCGGTCACCGTGGAGACCACCTGCGGGTTGATCTCGCCGCGCACCACGTAGTCGCCGGGGCGCAGCTCCTCGGCGTTGTAGCCCTCGGGCAGCGCGGCCAGCAGCAGTTCCAGGTCGAGCGCGGACTGCGAGCGGAACCGCAGCTCCTGCTTGCCGTCAGCGGGCGCGGTGAGCTCTTCGGCGGTGCCGTCGGCGACCGCGCGACCGTGATCGACGATCACCACCCGGTCGGCCAGCGCCTCGGCTTCGTCCATCAGGTGCGTGGTCAGCAGCACGCTCACGCCGTCCCGGCGCAGCGCCGCGACCAGGTCCCACACCATGCGACGGGCCTGCGGGTCCAGTCCGGCGGTGGGCTCGTCGAGGAACACCAGCTCCGGCCTGCCGATGAGCGCGCAGGCCAGCGACAGGCGCTGCTGCTGGCCACCGGAGAGCCGCTTGTAGGAGGTGCGGCGCACCGATTCCAGCCCGAGCACCTCCAGCAGCCAGGCCGGGTCGAGCGGGTCGGCGGTGCACGCGGCGACGAGGTGCAGCATCTCCTCGGTGCGCACGCCGGGGTAGGCGCCGCCGCCCTGCGGCATCACGCCGATGCGGGGTCGCAGCTGCTCGCCCTGGGTGCGCGGGTCGAGGCCCAGGACGCGGACCTCGCCGCGATCGGGACGCTGGAAGCCCTCGCAGATCTCCACCGTGGTGGTCTTGCCCGCGCCGTTGGGACCCAGCAGCGCGAGCACGCTGCCGCGCGGCAGGCACAGGTCGAGCCCGGCGACCGCGGTGGTGTCCCCGAAGCGCTTCTCCAGCCCGCGCAGCAGGACGGCCGGACTCTCGTTGCTCACGGATTCACAGCCTATTGCGTGACGGGCCGAACACGGCCGAGGGTGGGCCAGAGAACGGGCATGCGCTTCCTCACCAGCACGACCGTGATCGCGAAGGCGATGAGCGCGGCGATCACGGCGAGCGGGATCTGGTAGGCGCGCAGCACGAATCCGGCGCCGGTGGGCGGGATCAGCAGCGACACCGCGGCGCAGATCACCGTCGCGGTGACCCGGAACCGGGAGCTGTTGGTCGACAGCGCCAGCGGCACCACCGACCACAGCAGGTACCAGGGCCACAGCACCGGGACCGCCAGCGCCAGCGTGAGGAACGTCGCGCCCATGGCCACCAGCGGCTGGATGCGACCGCGGAAGGACAGCCACAGCATCCACAGGCACGCGGCGGCCACGATCAGGTAGCCGATGATCTTGGTGATGGCCAGCATCGCGTCGGTCTGGTTGCCCAGTCCCAGCAGCGTGGACGCCCCGCCGCCGGTCATGCCGAACGCGGTCAGCGGGGCCATGAAGGTCTTGACCCGGTTGGGCACGTCGAAGGTGTCGATCCAGCCCAGGCCCCAGCCGCTGCCCACGGTGATCACGGTCATGGTCGTGAGGAACACCGCGCCGAGCAGCCCGCCGATCCGGAACAGGTCGCGCCATCGGCCGCCTTGCAGCAGCACCAGGCAGATGCCGAAGAAGCCGAGCGCGATCCAGCCCGGCGGTTTGATCGCCCCGGCGATGGTCAGCAGCACGCCGGCGGCGACGGTTCCCGGGAGCGACTGGAACCGCAGGCCCAGCTCGATGGCGGTCAGCATGATGCCGACCATGAGCGCCTCGTTGTGCATGCCGCTGATCACGTGGAACAGCACGATCGGGTTGGCCACGCTGAGCCACAGCGCGGCGGCCGGGTGCACGCCGCAGCGGCGGGCCAGCCGGGGGATCGCCCAGATCGCCAGCGCCAGGCCGCACAGCATCACCACGCGCCAGATCAGCACGCCGAAGATCACGTTGTCGCCGATGATCCGCGAGATGACCTGCCCGAACATCAGGAACAGCGGCCCGTAGGGCGACGGGGTGTCGCGCCAGATGTTGGGCACGTTGCTGGTGAACGGGTGGTCCACGCCCAGCCCGATGGCCGGGCTGACCAGGTACGGGTTCAGGCCGCGCGCGGCCACCTCGCTCTGCGCGAGGTAGCTGTACATGTCGGTGCTGAACAGCGGTGGGCACAGCGCCAGCGGCAGGGCCCACATCGCGGCGGTGCGCGCCAGCTGGCCGACGGTGAGGATGCGTTCGCGTCCGGGCAGGCACAGCCGTCCCAGCCACAGCCAGGCGGCGACGATCATCAGCATCCCGAGCCAGCAGATGGCCATCGCCACCGTGGGCATCCGGGTGAGCAGGCCGAGCAGGCGGGCGCCGTAGAGCGGGTTGATGACCGGGTTGGCGCCTGCGCCGAACGCTCCGGCGGCCAGGATCAGAGATCCGGTGGTGCCGAAGCGGCGGATGTGGTCGAGCTGCCTCCGTTCGGCATGGTCGATCGGCAGCGTGCTGGTCCGTTCGGAGGAGTCCGATCCGGGGAGCAACGCCACCTGGTTCGTCGTTTCGCCTGCAGCCACGAGGACGAAGCCTAATAGCGTGAGTCAGGTCACGTGCTCGCCCCGCGCCCTGGTGCCTGCCATCGAAATAGGTAACATTCGTGTTGTGAAAAAGGTCGGGACGTCGAAGCCGACCGCAGCCGCCACCGAGACGGGGCCTGCGGGCCAGCTCGGCACGGCTGCGCAAGGCGACGGCCGGACCCGTCACACGGTTGCGCGGTTGCTGCTGGAACGGGGGCCGATCACCGCTGCGGCGGTGGCCGAAGAACTCGGGGTCAGCCCCACCGCGGTGCGCCGGCACTTGGACGTGCTGGTCGCCGAGGGTGAGGCCTACACCCGGGAGTCCTCTCCGCGCGGCCGTCGGGGTCGTGGCCGGCCCGCCAAGCTCTACCTGCTCACCGAGTCGGGCAGGGCGAGGTTCGGGCACGCCTACGACGACCTGGCGGTGGCGGCACTGCGGTTCATCGCCGAACACGAAGGGGAACAAGCGGTGCGCGAGTTCGCCGAGCGGAGGATGGCAGCTCTCGTTGCCCATCACCGCGACGCTCTCGTGGCCGCTCGGACCCCGGCCGAGCGCGCGGAGGTACTGGCCGACGCGCTCACCCGGGAGGGCTACGCTGCCTCGGCGCGCAGCGTCGGAAGCGGCGAGCAGCTCTGCCAACACCACTGCCCGGTGGCGCACGTGGCTGCGGACTTCCCGCAGCTGTGCGAAGCCGAGACGGCGGCGTTCGCCGAAGTACTCGGCACCCACGTGCAGCGGCTGGCCACGATCGCGAACGGTGATGCGGCCTGCACCACGCACGTACCAACCGCGCGGTTGACGGATCCGGGCCAGAGCCCGGACGCCGAACAGACCTCTGCCGGTTCGGTCCCGAAGGACCGGCAGAACACCGCCCCGATTCCTGCTGGAGGGGAGTCCGTATGACTGCCGCTGCGGAGCAGCGCAATCCCACCACCGACGGTTCTGGTCAGCTCACCCAGGAAGAAACCCTGGCGACGCTGGGCAGCTACGAATACGGCTGGGCCGACAACGACGTCGCGGGCGCAACCGCCAAGCGAGGTCTGTCCGAGGACGTCGTCCGCGACATCTCGGACAAGAAGAGCGAGCCCGAGTGGATGCTCGAGACTCGCATGAAGGCCCTGAAGCTGTTCGACCGCAAGCCCATGCCGAACTGGGGCGCGGACCTGTCGGGCATCGACTTCGACAACATCAAGTACTTCGTGAGGTCCACCGAGCAGCAGGCCCAGACCTGGGAAGACCTGCCCGAGGACATCAAGAACACCTACGACAAGCTCGGCATCCCGGAAGCGGAGAAGCAGCGGCTGGTCGCCGGTGTCGCCGCGCAGTACGAGTCCGAGGTCGTCTACCACCAGATCCGCGAGGACCTGGAGGCCCAGGGCGTGCTGTTCCTGGACACCGACACGGCCCTGCGCGAGCACCCGGAGATCTTCAAGGAGTACTTCGGCTCGGTCATCCCGGCCGGTGACAACAAGTTCTCCGCGCTGAACACCGCCGTGTGGTCGGGTGGTTCCTTCATCTACGTGCCGCCGGGCGTGCACGTCGACATCCCGCTGCAGGCCTACTTCCGGATCAACACCGAGAACATGGGCCAGTTCGAGCGGACGCTGATCATCGTCGACGAGGGCGCCTACGTGCACTACGTCGAGGGCTGCACCGCCCCGATCTACTCCAGCGACTCGCTGCACTCGGCGGTCGTGGAGATCATCGTCAAGAAGGGCGGCCGCTGCCGCTACACGACGATCCAGAACTGGTCGAACAACGTCTACAACCTGGTGACCAAGCGCGCCAAGGCCGAAGAGGGCGCGACCATGGAGTGGGTCGACGGCAACCTCGGCTCCAAGGTCACCATGAAGTACCCCTCGGTGTTCCTGATGGGCGAGCACGCCAAGGGCGAGGTCCTGTCCGTCGCCTTCGCGGGCGAGGGCCAGCACCAGGACGCCGGCGCGAAGATGGAGCACCTGGCGCCGCACACCTCCTCGACGATCGTCTCCAAGTCGATCGCCCGCGGTGGTGGCCGCACGTCCTACCGGGGTCTGGTCAAGGTCGCCAAGCGCGCCCACCACTCCTCGTCGAACGTCAAGTGCGACGCGCTGCTGGTCGACACCATCAGCCGCTCCGACACGTACCCGTACGTCGACGTCCGCGTCGACGACGTGACCATGGGTCACGAGGCGACGGTGTCCAAGGTCAGCGATGACCAGCTGTTCTACCTGATGCAGCGCGGTCTGACCGAGGACGAGGCCATGGCGATGATCGTCCGCGGCTTCGTCGAGCCCATCGCGCGCGAGCTGCCGATGGAGTACGCGCTGGAACTGAACCGACTGATCGAGCTGCAGATGGAAGGGGCCGTCGGCTGAGATGAGCACCACCAAGACCGACGACGCCGCTCAGCACGGCCTCGCCGAGCACTCCCACGGGGGGCCTGTGGTTCCGCAGGCCTCCCGCGGGGAGCGCTTCCGCTCCTACGACGTCGAGGCCTTCGAGGTCCCGGGCGGTCGCGAGGAGGACTGGCGGTTCACCCCGCTGAAGCGGCTCAAGGGCCTGCACGACGGCTCCGCCACCGCCACCGGCAACCTCAAGATCGAGGTCACCGGTGAGGCGAACGTGGAGACCGTGGACCGCGACGACGCGCGCATCGGCAAGGGCGGCGTGCCCGCCGACCGCGTCGCCGCCCAGGCCTGGAGCGCCTTCACCGAGGCCACCGTGGTCACGGTGCCCAAGGAGACCAAGCCCGACGGGCCGATCACCGTCACGATCGACGGCCCCGGCGCGGACCAGGTCGCCTTCGGCCACCTGCAGATCCACGCCGAGCAGTTCGCCGAAGCCGTGGTCGTCATCGACTACCGGGGCTCGGGCACCATCGGCGACAACGTCGAGTTCGTCGTCGCCGACGGCGCCCAGCTGCGGGTCGTGTCCATCCACGACTTCGCCGGCGACGCCACGCAGGTCAGCTCCGAGCACGCCACCCTCGGCCGCGACTCGGTGTTCCGCCACTTCGCCGTCACCCTCGGTGGCGACCTGGTGCGCGTGAACACCACCGTCAACTACGCCGACAAGGGCGGCGACGCCGAGCTGCTGGGCATCTACTTCGCCGACGCGGGCCAGCACCTGGAACACCGCATGCTGGTCGACCACAGCGTGGCCAACTGCCGCAGCAACGTGCTCTACAAGGGCGCGCTGCAGGGCAATTCGGCGCACTCGGTGTGGATCGGCGACGTGCTCATCCAGGCCGCCGCCGAGGGCACCGACACCTACGAGCTCAACCGCAACCTGGTGCTGACCGAAGGTGCGCGGGCCGACTCGGTCCCGAACCTGGAGATCGAGACCGGCGAGATCGAGGGAGCCGGCCACGCCAGCGCCACCGGCCGGTTCGACGACGAGCAGCTGTTCTACCTGCAGGCCCGGGGCATCCCGCAGGACCAGGCCCGCCGCCTGGTCGTGCGCGGCTTCTTCGGCGAGCTCCTGCAGAAGATCAACGTGCCCGAGGTGCGCGAGCGCCTCGAGGCCGAGATCGAGGAAGAGCTCGCAGTCGTCGGCGCCTGAGCGCCACGATCGATTTCAGACTTTCGGCACCACACACCAGGAGAACGAGAAGAAATGGCCACCCTGGAGATCAAGGACCTGCACGGTTCGGTCCTCACCGAGGACGGCCCGAAGCCGATCCTCAAGGGCGTCAACCTGACCATCGACTCCGGTCAGATCCACGCCATCATGGGGCCCAACGGCTCCGGCAAGTCGACCCTGGCCTACGCGCTGGCCGGTCACCCCAAGTACCAGATCGACTCGGGCACGGTGCTGCTCGACGGCGAGGACGTCCTGGAGATGTCCGTCGACGAGCGCGCCCGCGCGGGCCTGTTCCTCGCGATGCAGTACCCGGTCGAGGTGCCGGGCGTGTCGATGTCGAACTTCCTGCGCACCGCCGCCACCGCCGTCCGCGGTGAGGCCCCGCAGGTCCGGCACTGGGTCAAGGAGGTCAAGCAGGCGATGTCCGACCTGGACATCGACCCGTCCTTCTCCGAGCGCAGCGTCAACGAGGGCTTCTCCGGCGGTGAGAAGAAGCGGCACGAGATCCTGCAGCTGGACCTGCTCAACCCGAAGTTCGCGGTGCTCGACGAGACCGACTCCGGTCTGGACGTCGACGCCCTGCGCGTCGTCTCCGACGGCGTCAACCGCTTCAAGGAGAAGGGTGACAAGGGCGTTCTGCTGATCACCCACTACACCCGGATCCTCAAGCACATCACCCCGGACCGCGTGCACGTGTTCTCCGACGGCAAGGTCGTCGAGTCCGGCGGCGCCGAGCTCGCCGACGAGCTGGAGAACAGCGGTTACGTGCGGTTCACCGGCAAGAAGGAGGCGGCCGCCCAGTCATGACCCAACAGCCTCTTCGCACCACTGGTGTGAGTACTTCAGCGGACGTGGTGCCCCTGGACGTCCGGGAGATCCGCGCGGACTTCCCGATCCTCGGGCGCACCATCCGCGACGGCAAGCGCATGGTCTACCTGGACTCCGGGGCGACCTCGCAGCGTCCGCGCCAGGTGCTCGACGCGGAGCGCTCCTTCCTGGAGACCTCCAACGCCGCCGTGCACCGTGGCGCGCACCAGCTGGCCGAGGAGGCCACGGACGCCTATGAAGGCGCGCGAGAACGCATCGCGAACTTCATCGGCGTCGGGGATGACGAGGTGGTGTTCACCAAGAACGCCACCGAGGGCGTGAACCTCGTCGCCTACGCCATGAGCAACGCCGCGACGGCCGGGGCGGAAGCCGAGCGCTTCCGCCTCGGCCCCGGCGACGAGGTCGTGGTGACCGAGATGGAGCACCACGCCAACCTGGTGCCGTGGCAGCAGCTGTGCGAGCGCACCGGCGCCACGCTGCGCTGGTTCGGGGTCACCGAAGAAGGCCGGCTCAACACCTCGGACGTCGCCTCGGTGATCTCCGAGCGGGCCAAGGTCGTGGCCTTCACGCACCAGTCCAACGTGCTGGGCACCGTCAACACCGGCGAGGAGATCATCCGCCGAGCCCACGAGGTCGGCGCGCTGGTCGTGCTCGACGCGTGCCAGTCGGTGCCGCACGCGCCCGTGGACTTCAAGGCCATGGGCGTGGACTTCGCGGTGTTCTCCGGGCACAAGATGCTCGGTCCCTCCGGGGTCGGCGTGCTCTACGGGCGCCGCGAGCTGCTCGACGCGATGCCGCCGTTCATCAGCGGCGGCTCGATGATCGAGCTGGTCCACATGGAGCGCTCCACGTTCGCCCCGCCGCCGCAGCGCTTCGAGGCGGGCGTGCCGATGACCTCGCAGGTCGTCGGGCTCGGTGCGGCCGTGGACTACCTCAACGCGGTGGGCATGGACCGGGTGGCCGCGCACGAGCACGCGCTCACCGAGACCGCGCTGCGCGAGCTCAGCGCGATCGAGGGCGTGCGGATCATCGGCCCCACCAGCACCGAGAACCGCGGTGGCGCCGTGTCCTTCGTGATCGAGGGCGTGCACCCGCACGACGCCGGTCAGGTGCTCGACGACCAGGGCGTGGAGGTCCGGGTGGGCCACCACTGCGCCTGGCCGCTGCACCGCCGGATGGGAATTCCCGCGACCGTCCGGGCGTCGTTCTACCTGTACAACGAACTGGATGAGGTCAAGGCGTTGGTGGATGCGGTGCGCGAGTCGCAGCGCTTCTTCGGGGTTGCCTGACTTTCGACCGAGGATCGCGACATGCAGCTTGAGCAGATGTACCAGGAGATCATCCTGGACCACTACCGCAACCCGCACCGGCACGGGCTGCGGGAGCCGTTCGACGCCGAGTCCTTCCAGGTCAACCCGACCTGCGGGGACGAGGTGACGCTGCGGGTGCGGTTGACCGGTGAGGACGAGAACGCCATCGTCGAGGACGTCTCCTACGCGGGACAGGGCTGCTCGATCAGCCAGGCGGCGGTGTCGGTGCTGACCGACCTGGTCGTCGGCAGGCCGTTGAAGGAAGCCCTGGAAACCGAGGCCGCGTTCAGCGAGCTGATGCACGGCCGAGGCAAGATCGAACCGGACGAGGACGTGCTGGAAGACGGCATCGCCTTCGCCGGCGTGGCCAAGTACCCGATGCGCGTGAAGTGCGCGCTCCTCGGCTGGATGGCCTTCAAGGACGCGGTCGCCCGCGCGTGAGAACGGTGCCAACAGACTTTCAGGAGGCAATGTGAGCGACGAGACCCAAGTGCAGGACGACGTGGCGCGCACTGCCGACGCCCTGCCCGAGCAGGCCGCCCCGGCGGCGGAGGTCGCCAAGCTGGAGGACGTCGAAGAGGCCCTCCGCGACGTGGTCGACCCCGAGCTGGGCATCAACGTCGTCGACCTCGGGCTGGTCTACGACGTGCGCGTCGAGCAGGACAACTCCGCGACCGTGGACATGACGCTGACCTCGGCGGCCTGCCCGCTGACCGACGTCATCGAGGACCAGGCCCGCGCCGCCCTCTGCGGCGGACCGGGCGGCGGCCTCGTCTCGGACTTCCGGATCAACTGGGTCTGGATGCCGCCGTGGGGACCGGAGAAGATCACCGAAGAGGGGCGCGAGCAACTACGAGCCCTCGGCTTCACGGTCTGACTTTTCGATGTGGGAACTCTGTGGTTCCGCTGCTCGGCGCGGTGCGGGTGGCGGAACCTCAGACGCCGTCTGGCTCCGGGATCCGAGGGCCCAATACACGGCGCTTCGGCTGTCCTCCCCAGAAGACGTCTGAGAACCGGCGGCGGTGCCGGTTGCTCGGGTGGTGAAGGAGAAAGCGGCTTCGCCGCTTGCCTGACGTTGCGGCTTGCCTGATTTGAGAGGCCCCTGGCTTTCGTGCCGGGGGCTTCTTCTTGCTCAGTATCCGTAGTGCATCTGCTCGGGGTCCTGGGTGGGGAAGCCCATGGGCGGTGACGGCGGGGGTCCCTGCGCGGGTGGCACCGGCGGGGGAGGGGTGCTGGCCAGGGGCGGTGCCTGGGCCAGGGGTGCTCCGGGGCCCTGACCCCTGAGGACCTCGATCCGCTCCGAGCCCGGCCGGGACATGACCCAGCTCGATCCGGCGAGCTGCTTGGCGTAGTGCTTCAGCGGGGCGAGCTTGCTGGACGCCTCGTCGTAGTCGGAGACCGTCTGCGTCGTGCACACCAGCGTGGCCAGCGAAACGGTGATCTCCACGTTCCCTGCGGTGCGGGACGTGCCCAGCACCGAGTCGGCCAGCGTGACCAGGTCGTCCAGGTCGGCGACCAGCAGGAAGTCGTCGCCGCCCACGTGACCGACCTGCACCGACGTCAGCGATGCCGCCGCGTCGGTGAGGCTGCGCCCGATCGAGCGGATCACGTCGTCACCGGCGGAGAAGCCGGCCGTGTCGTTGACTGCCTTGAAGCCGTCTATGTCCAGCCAGCTCACCGCGAAGACCTCTCCGGCGGCGATCCGCCGGGCCACGTCGCGGGCGATCGCGTCGCTGCCCGGCAGGCGGGTCAGCGGGTTGAGCGCGGCGGCCTCCTCGACCTTCATCTCCGCCATGCCGCGGATCAGGTCACCGGCCCGGACCGCCCCCAGGCAGCGGCCGGCCTCGTCGACCACGATCGCGTCGTCGTACATCCGGTACTGGTCGGAGCGGGTGACCATGCTCAGCGCTTCCATCGCGGTGGTGGCGGTGTTGACCACCCGCGGCTCGTCGGCCAGCCGCGAGGCCGGGCGCTTGGCGTGCAGCGCGTGCCCGTACGGGCCGGTCACCGCCAGCAGGAAGCGGTTGCGGTCGATGGTGTGCCTCGGCCGGTTGTACTCGTCGACCAGCACGACACCGCTGATCTCGGTGTGGTCGGCCAGCACCTCGCGCACCTTGTCGGCGGTGACGTCCATGGACAGCACCGTCGCGGGCGAGAGGAACTCGGTGACGCGCGGGCCGCTGGCGAGCGTGCTGACCGACGGCGAGTGCGGGTCGGTGACCTCGGCGGCCACGCCCGGAACCGTGCTCGTCGTCGGTGGCCTGCGGCCGGCCGGTGCGAGCAGGTTGCCCTGCACCAGGCGCACGCCGTTGCGCCGCAGCGCGTTGAGCTGGCGGTCGCTCTCGACGCCTTCGGCGACCAGCTGGCTCTCGGTGGCCTCGCACAGGTGCCGCACCGACTCGACGACGGCGACCCGGGCCGGATCGTCGGGCAGGCCCTGCACGACCTCGCGGTCGAGCTTGATGGTCGCCGGGCCGATGTCGCCGATCAGCGTCAGCGGGATGTCGCCCTCGCCGACTCCGTCGAGGGCGATCTGGAAGCCGTCCGAACGCAGCTTGCCGATGCCCTCCAGCAGCTGCTCGGGGTCGATGCGGGCGAACGGCGGTCCGATCTCGAGGGTGATCTCCTGCTCGCGCCTGCCGACCTCGCGCAGCTTCTCGCGCAGCAGGGCCAGCCGGTCGTGGTCGTGGACCACGGTGCCCCCGAAGAGGTTCACATGCAGCGGGAGCAATGATTCGTGCTCCGCCGCTGCCTGGACGGCGTTCACGGCCAAGTCCACATCGAGCTCGGTGAGCCGACGAAGGCGCGCCGCTTCCCGGAACAGGTCCTGGACGTGCGCGCCCGCCGGCCGGGCCAACGCCTCGATCGCGACGATGGCACCGGTCTTGATGTTGATCAATGGCTGGAACGCGAAGCGCACTTCGTCCACCAGCGCGAGCACGGAGTCGATATTGCCTCGACTCATACTTCTCCAGCGACCGTGTTCACGATCTGTTCACCGACATCTCAGCTCCTCCTCGTCGGCGGAGCGCCGCCATTCCCGCCGACCAACTTAGCGTGCTTGAGCAGCACGTAACATCAGCCGGACGAACGGTGCGTGGCACCCGGCACCTCATTCCGAGTCTGCCCGATCACACTGCGTAGACAACGGCCAGAGCCTATCGGGTAAAGGCCTGCACGCAGCGTGAACGTTCTGTGAATAGGGTGACTCGAAAAACAGCAATGTGATTTGCGCTTCCCGCGATCGGCGCAAAAGCGGATGTCATTTCACCGCTTATTCATCGAAGAATTGACGCAGATCAACTTCCGCCGAGACCGTGTTTGGCAGCGGGGTGTCCGAACGACATCCCGCCCAGCACGATCCTACGGCGGACGCTCCACGGAACCCGGGCGAACAGCGCCGACATGGCGCGCGCCGTGCCCGCCGAGGTGCCCTCACCCGACAGGAACTCGACCCGGTGCGCCTCGGGCAGCGCGAAGAACGCCTCGAAGAACTCCGGCACCAGCTCCGGCGGCAACGACAGCAGGGCGCGCAGCGACCGCTGCCGCAGCACGTGCGCGGCCAGCACGTCCGGCGGCCACAGCACCTGCCAGCCCGCCCGCGCGGCGGTGGCAGGACCCGGCGTCCCGCCCGCCAAGCCGCCGGAGAGCGCCGCCGCCAGCCACGGGGCGCGGCGCAGCGCCCGCGCGACGCTGAAACCGCTGGCCGGGTGCACGAACCCGGCCGCCGCGCCGAACGGCACGACGCGGCCGGGCCGGGGTAGCGGATCGTCGACCGGGAACCGCACCCGCTCCTCGGTGAACCGCGACTCGGGGTCGATCCCGGCGTCGGCCAGGCGCCCGGCGAGCCTGCGCCGCAACAGGGCCAGCGGAAGCGCGGGACGGCGGGCGAGGGAGGTCTCCTCCAGCAGCACCTGGTCGGGCCCCACCCGCACCGCGTACAGGAACGTCGGCCAGCCGCCCCGGGTGCGCGGCGCCGAACGCCAGTCCATGAACACGCCCTCGCCGGGGCCGCAGAACGCCTCGGCCGTGGCCGAGTCGACGATCCAGCCCACCGCGGTCTGCTGCGCAGGCGGGTGCGCCGGCCGTCCGCCGGACAGCGTTCGCGCAGGTCCGGTGGCGTCGACGACCACGCCGGCCGCGAGCCGCCTGCCGTCCTTGAGCATCAGCGTGGAGCCCGTCGGGCCGTGCTCGGCGGCGACCGCGCGGCCGGTCACCTCGGTGACGTCGGCGCGCCACAGGTGCTTCCACAGCGCCGTGTTGTCCAGCACCGCGTAGGGCCGCCGCCACACGTGGGAGCTCGTGCCGTGCAGGTGAACGCGATCCATCACAGTCGACAGCGCGGCGACCTCGGGCGGCAGCTCATCGGCCCAGGAACCGAAGGTGCTCGCCCAGCCGCTGCGCGGCGCCGGATCGACCAGCGTCACCGCCAAACCGGCATCGCTGCAGGCCGAGGCGGCGGCCCGACCA
The DNA here is from genome assembly GCF_040677225.1 of Saccharopolyspora sp. NPDC049357. NCBI lineage: Bacteria > Bacillati > Actinomycetota > Actinomycetes > Pseudonocardiales > Pseudonocardiaceae > Saccharopolyspora > Saccharopolyspora sp. NPDC049357. The sequence continues at coordinate 21,820 of NZ_JBFAQJ010000046.1, forward strand.
GCAGGCCCGCCTCCGACCACCACGACATCCGCCACCCGATCATCAGATCACGACCGCACTGGGACGTGCGTGGTGGCCGCCGATACCTTGACCGCATGGAGGAAGTGCAACCACGCGCCGCCCGCCGCAGCGATCGCACCGGGCACACCGTGCCGGGTGACCTGGCCGCGAGCCCGTTCCGCGCGGACCGCGACAGGATCTCCGCCTCTGCCTTCTTCGCGCGGCTCGGCGGCGTCACCCAGGTCGTCAGCCCGTCCGGCTCCGGCCTGCTGCTGCACAACCGGCTCACCCACAGCCTCAAGGTCGCCCAGGTCGCCCGCGCCATCGCCGAACGCCTGCTGGCCGACCCCGTCACCCGGGCCGAGCTCGACGAGCTCGGCGGATGCGATCTGGACGTCGTCGAGGCCGCCGGGCTCGGCCACGACCTCGGGCACCCGCCGTTCGGGCACCTCGGGGAGAGCGTGCTGGACCGGCTGGCGCGCGAGCGCTTCGCGCTGCCCGACGGCTTCGAGGGCAACGCCCAGACCTACCGCGTGGTCACCCGCATCGACGTGCGCGGCGTGGAGGGCAAGGGCCTGGACCTGACCGCCGCCGTGCGCTCGGCGCTGCTGAAGTACCCGTGGACCAGGAACTCGCCGGTTCCCAGGCAGGCGGCCGAACTGCCTCGCGGTGCGTCGGAGCCCGCCGGGGCACCGGGCACCGGGGCGGCGAAGTTCTCCGCCTACAGCACCGAGCTCGACGACCTGCTCGACGCGCGCCTCCCGTTCGAGAAGGTCGTGCCGGACTGGCAGCAGACCGTCGAGGCGTCGATCATGGACACGGCCGACGACATCGCCTACGCGATCCACGACCTGGAGGACTTCCACCGCGTCGGCATCCTGCAGTTCACCTCCGTGCACCACGAGCTGCAGGAATGGCTCGGCCACAGCGTGGAGTTCGCGGCCGAGGAGCACGTCGCCTCCGGCGACTCGCGGCCCGGCGCCTCGCTGGAACTGCTGCGCCGCCGCCTGCACGCCAAGGACGGCTGGATCGCCGACGACGAGGCGTTCAACGACGCGGTGAAGAAAGTGCGCACCGAATTGGCGGTGGACCTGCTGGAGGTGCCCTTCGACCGCTCCCAGCAGGCGGAGCAGGCCGTGGCCAGGTTCTCCGCGGACTGGACCCGGCGACTGGTCGAGGGCATCCGCGTGGACCAGTCCGTCCAGCCCCGCTCCGGCCACGTGGCGCTCGCGCCCGAGCAGTGGCACGAGGTGCAGGTGCTCAAGTTCGTGCACCGGCACTTCGTGCTGCAACGCCCGGACCTCGCCCTGCACCAGCGCGGCCAGGACAGGCTGATCAGCAACCTCGTCGAAGCCCTCGACGAGTGGCTGATCGACGAGGTCGAGGTCGCTCCGCACCGGCTGCGCGACCTGTTCGGCCTGGCCCGCGAGGAGTTCGACGAGCTGCCGCGCGAGATGCTGCCCGCGGATGCCGACCTCACGACGCTGGCGCGGGGCCGCGCGGTGATCGACTTCATCGCCTCGCTCACCGACGACCAGGCCGCTGCGCTGCTGGAAGCGCTGTCGGGACGCACCACGCAGCTGTGGAACGACACCTTCGTCCTGTAGAGAGTTCCAGGCTCGGTTTGCTTGGCGGTGCGGGTGGCGGAACCTGACACGTCGTCTGGCCGCGGGATCCGTTGCTGAAGTACGTCCAATGCACGGCGCAACGGCTGCCCTCGCCGGACGACGTGTCAGAACCCGCGGCGGTGCCGGCTGCGAGGATGGTCGGGACAGCTCGCGGCTGCGCCGCTTGCGGTCGATGTGGAACGGAGCTGAGTTGAGCAGGGTTCGCGAACTGGCCGGGGGCGGCCGCGCGGTGGAGGTGGCACCGGGCCGAGTCGCCGGGTGGTTCAAGCGCTTCGCCGCCTCCCACGGCGGTGCCGCGAGCACGCTGCTGGAACCGCGAACGGTGCTGGTCACCGCCACCGACGGCGCCACGGCGACGGTGCGGGTGCCCTTCGGTCCGCTGCCGGCACCGCACGGCGAACACCCCGGCTTGGCGGTGTCGTCGCTGGTGGAGCACGTGTCGGTGTCCCGCCGGATCGGACTGGTGCTGGTGCGGCTCGGCGCGCACAGCATCGGTGTCGCCGTCGACGGCGTCGTGAAGACCTCCACCACCGACCGGCACCTGGTGCACGGCCGGAACAAGGCAGGCGGCTGGTCCCAGCAGCGCTTCGCGCGCCGCCGCGAGGGGCAGTCGGCTCGTTCGCTGGCCTCGGCCGCCGACGCGGTCGCCAAGGCCCTGCTGCCGGTGGCCGCCGAGCTCGACGCGCTCGTCCTCGGCGGCGACCGGCAGGCGCTGCAGGCGTTGCGCGAGGACACCCGGCTGAGCGCGCTGTTCGACCGCGCTGAGCAGCGCGTCCTCGACGTGCCCGAACCGCGCCGCGCGATCCTCGACGACGCCGCCAAGCGGGCGGTCGCGGTCGAGATCGAGGTCCGCGACCCGCGGTGAGGTTGAACGCAGGCGAAATCCGCTGGAGCCCGACCGGTAGACTCGCCGCCGTGGTCAGCAAGCGAATCCTGGTGCGTTCCCGCGCCACTCCGCGCGTCGATTAGCTCCGCGCCCCGCACGCCCACCCGTTCGTCGCCGGTGGGCGCACTCATGCCACGCAGACCACCTATTACCCGGAGTTCTCCTTGATCTCAGCCACTGGCCTGGAACTGCGCGCCGGTTCCCGCATCCTGCTCTCCGACGCCACCCTGCGCGTCCAGCCCGGCGACCGGGTCGGCCTGGTGGGCCGCAACGGAGCGGGCAAGACCACGACGTTGAAGGTCCTCGCCGGTGAGGGCCAGCCGCACGCCGGTGACCTCATCCGCCGGGGCGAGATCGGGTACCTGCCGCAGGACCCGCGCGAAGGCGATCTGACCGTGACCGCCCAGGACCGGGTGCTCTCGGCGCGCGGCCTCGACAAGCTGCTGCGCGACATGGAGAAGGCGCAGACCGCGATGGCCGAGCTCGTCGACGAGAAGGAGCGCGACAAGGCCATCAACCGGTACGGCCGCCTGGAGGAGCGCTTCGGCGCCCGCGGCGGGTACGCGGCCGAGAGCGAAGCCGGCCGCATCTGCAGCAACCTGGGGCTTCCCGGCAGGGTCCTCAACCAGCCGCTGAGCACGCTCTCCGGTGGTCAGCGCCGCCGCGTCGAGCTCGCGCGCATCCTGTTCGCCGCGTCCGAGGCCGGACCCGGCGGCCGTTCGGCGACGACGCTGCTGCTCGACGAGCCCACGAACCACCTCGACGCCGACTCGATCAACTGGCTGCGCGACTTCCTGAAGAACCACGACGGCGGACTGGTCGTCATCAGTCACGACATCGACCTGCTGTCGGCCGTGGTCAACAAGGTCTGGTTCCTCGACGCCATCCGAGGCGAGGCCGACGTCTACAACATGGACTGGACCCGCTACCAGGACGCCCGCGCCGCCGACGAGAAGCGGCGCCGCCGGGAGCGGGCCAACGCCGAGAAGAAGGCGTCCGCGCTGATGACCCAGGCCGACAAGATGCGGGCCAAGGCCACCAAGGCCGTCGCCGCGCAGAACATGGCCAAGCGCGCCGAGAAGCTGCTGGCCTCCGCCGAGGCAGAGCAGGCCCAGGAGAAGGTCGCCAAGATCCGCTTCCCGGATCCCGCCTCGTGCGGCAAGACGCCGCTGACCGCGGACGGCCTGTCCAAGTCCTACGGCTCGCTGGAGATCTTCAGCGGGGTGGACCTGGCCGTGGACCGCGGGTCCAAGGTCGTGGTGCTCGGTCTCAACGGTGCGGGCAAGACCACGCTGCTGCGGCTGCTCGGCGGCCAGGAAGAAGCCGACTCCGGTGCCGTCGTCCCAGGTCACGGCCTGCGCATCGGATACTTCGCCCAGGAGCACGAAACCCTCGATCACGACGCGACGGTCTGGGAGAACGTGCGTTCGGCCGCGCCCGACGCCCCCGAGCAGCAGCTGCGCAACCTGCTGGGCACGTTCCTGTTCCAGGGCGAGCAGCTGCAGCAGCCAGCGGGCACCCTCTCCGGCGGTGAGAAGACCCGGCTCGCGCTGGCCGGGCTCGTCTCCAGCCAGGCCAACGTGCTTCTGCTCGACGAGCCGACGAACAACCTCGACCCCGCCAGCCGCGAGCAGGTGCTCGACGCGCTGCGCAGCTTCAGCGGCGCGGTTGTGCTGGTCACGCACGATCCGGGCGCGGTGGAAGCGCTCGAGCCCGAACGGGTCATCCTGCTGCCGGACGGCACCGAGGACCACTGGTCAGCCGAATACCTGGATCTGGTCCAGTTGGCGTAGCGCTCCGTATACCACGGCGGCGGGCTACTACGTATGGATTAGTGCATTCCGGTGATCGCCGCGTGCCCATCTCGACCGATGGCCGATCTTTTTTCCATGATCGCCTGGCGTTCGGGCCTTTCCTGTTCGATCATTGCGCTGACAGGGGTCGCGAGGCCCGACCTGCTCAGAGGGAAGGCGGGGACACCGTGGCTGAGCTGAAGAAGGGCGCGCGCATTACGGGAAGCGCGCGCGACAAGCTGGCCAGTGATCTGAGAAAGAAGTACGAGAAGGGGGCGAGCATCCGCGCACTGGCGGAGTCGACCGGACGGTCCTACGGCTTCGTGCACCGGGTTCTGAGCGAATCAGGCGTGCAGTTGCGTGGTCGTGGGGGCGCGACGCGGTCCAAGAAGAAGTGAACTAGTCGGCCGGCCGTTCCCGGTCGTGCCGTCAAGCCTGGAGGTCCGCTTGGCGGAGTCGGTAGTGGACGCCGACCTGTTGGATCGTGGCGGTGTGGGGCTCACGATCCACGGGCGGCGTGCCACCATCACGCTGGACCGCCCGGACAAGCTCAACGCGCAAACCCCGCACACCTGGCAGGCGCTGCGGGAAATCGGCCGGTCGTTGAGCGCGGAGATCCGGGTCGTCGTGCTGCGCGGAGCCGGCCGGGCCTTCTCGGCCGGACTGGACCGGAGGATGTTCAGCCCCGAAGGGCTGGACGGCGCTCCGGGCCTGGCGGCGTTGGCCGAGCGCCCCACCGAGCAGTCCGACGCCGAGATGGCCGGCTACCAGCAGGCGTTCAGCTGGTTGCGAGAACCGGAACGAGTCACGATCGCTGCCGTGCGGGGTCACGCGATCGGAGCCGGGTTCCAGCTGGCGCTCGCCTGCGACATGCGGGTGCTGGCCACCGACGCGCGACTGCGGATGGCCGAGACCGGGCTCGGGCTGGTGCCCGACCTCGGCGGAACGCTGCCGCTGGTGCGCGCGGTCGGCTACGCGCGCGCGGTGGAGATCTGCGTGACCGGGCGTGAGGTCACCGCCGAGGAAGCGATGCGGATCGGCCTGGCCAACCAGGTCGTCGACCCGGACGGGCTGGACGCCGCGGTCGACGCCCTGGTCGAGTCCGTGTTGGCCCCACCGGCGGGCGCGGTCCGCGAGACGTTGTCGCTGCTGGCCCTGGCCGACGAGGCCGTAGATCCCGAGCAGCAGCTCGCGGCCGAGCGCGCTGCGCAGCTGCGCAGCATCACCGAGCTCGCCCGGCAGCTCGGCGTGGTCCGATGATCACCCGTTGCTGACCATCGGCTCGTAATAGCGCTCTGCGCTGCAACACCCCCGCGTGCCCTCGCACCACCGCTGTGGTGTCGGGGATACGATCTTGGTCAACTCGAGCGAGATCTAGGGGATGCATGACGCAGCGAGGAAACCGTCGGGAACTGCTCGCCGACGCCGCCATCGAGGTGCTCGCGCGTGACGGCGGCCGCGGGCTGACCCATCGCGCGATCGACCGCGAGGCTCGGGTCCCGGAGGGCACCACCAAGAATTACTACCCGACGCGCAACGCCCTGTTCGAGGCCATTGCGCACTACCTCGCCGAACGGCACGTCGCCGCGCTCGAAGCGCTCTGCGCCCACATCCCCGAGGACGTCTGCCCCGACGACATCACCGCGCTGTACGCGGCGATGCTGAGCCGCATGTCGGGCAACGCGCGTTCCCAGTTCCTCGCGCTGTTCGAGCTGCACCTGGAAGCCGTCCGCAACCCCGAGGTGCGCACCGTGCTCGGCGAGATCAGCCGGGCCAGCGTCGACACCGCCGTCCAGCTGCACGCCGCGGTCGGGCGCCGGATCGGCAGGCGCGGTGCGGGTCTGCTCGACGCGGGCATGCTCGGCGTGGCCTTGTCGACCCTCAGCCTGCCCGGCGAACTCGTCGGCGAACTCGGGCTCGACGACACCGAGGGGCTCACCCGCGCGTTGCTGACCCTCGGTGGTACCCGCGACGAACCGGCGCTGGAAGTGCTGCGCGACTGGGCGGGTTGATCCGTCCGGAGATCAACCGGATGCGCTGCGGGACCGAGAGATGACTCGCGGTAGCCTCACTGTGAACGAGCTGCGCCTGGGGTGCCCCCGCTGGTACCCGTGATCGAAGTGGATGCAGGGAAGGCATGTCGAATCCAGCACAGGACGAGCCCGACCCGCACGCACCGCTGGAACCGCCCGCGGTGGTTTTCGCGCGTCTGACCGATGTACCGGTCGACGCCCTGGACAAGCTGATCGAAGACACCCGCGCCGTCTACGACGACCTCAACAAGGTCCTCGGCCACCCGTACTGGGGTGATCTGGTGTACCACCAGGGGGCGGCGATGAGGGCGTTGACCGAGGCCAAGACCTGCCTGGAAGGTCTGCGTGCCGAGGCCGTCGGTGCCCGCAACACCGAACTCGGCGTCACCGTCACCACCGCGGTCATCGACGGTGAACGGCACTTCGCCCAGAACGAGGACGACAAGGCCGAACTCGTCGACAAGCTGCTGCGCTCGCCCGGTGAGGGCGCCGGGCACATCTACGTCTGGGACAGGCCGCACGCCGATCCCGAAGCGCCCGGTCCGTACGAGCAGATCCGAATCGTCACCGATGTCGAGAACGAGCTCGGCGTCCTCAACTTCACCGAAGAGGACGTCGAAGGCGACATGCTCTCCTGGCACACCTGCAACCCGCAGCCGTCGGGGGACGCGCCCGCGCTGCCCTTCGACGCGGGCAGCACGCTGAAGTTCCCGCGCAACGCCGTGCTGTCGTTCCGCGAACTTCGCGCCGCCCTGGACGAATTCACCCGAACCGGAGCCAAGCCCGAATGCGTGCAGTGGCAACCGGCCCGCTGGGGTGACCTGTAAAACCGAGCGACTGGGGGCGTTTCGCGCGCCGTAGCGGAACTCGCCCGTCGCGACGTGTCCGAACGCGCGGCGGTGCCGCCCTCGTGGGTTCGCCTGCCCGATCCGCGGCGTTCGGGTGACTGGTTCGTGCCCGAGCGTGACGCGGGTTCGCGACAACCCGCGGTTAAGCATTGACTAACAGCAGGAAAAGGTGGTTCCTTCTTTCCATTCGCGCGAGGACGAAGGGGGCCACACGTGCGCAGACGACTCGTCGCGCTGGGGGTCGCGTTGCTGGTCGGCTCGTTGCTGCCCGCACCGGCGTCGGCACAGGAGAACGGGGACCGCCCACAGGGCGCCACGCTGCGCGTCGGACTGCAGCAGCAGATCGACTCGCTCAACCCGTTCCTCGGTTACACGTTGGCCGCCACGGACATCTTCCGGGCGATCTACCCGACGCTGACCACTTACAGCACCAACGACTTCGGCGTGGAACCGGAGCTCGCGGAGCGGTGGGAGTCCACACCGGACAAGCTCACCTGGACCTTCCACATCCGGCCCGGGGTCACGTGGTCCGACGGTCGGCCGGTGACGGCGCGGGACGCCGCCTACACCTACAACCGGATGATGACCGACCCGGCCGCGGCGACCGCCAACGGCAACTTCGTGGAGAACTTCGACCAGGTCTCCGCCCCGGACGACTCCACGCTGGTCATCCGCACCAAGACGCCGCAGGCCACGATGCTGGCCATCGACGCCCCGATCGTGCCCGAACACGTGTGGTCCAAGGTTGCCGACGTGGAGAACTTCGCCAACGACCAGATGCCGGTCGTCGGCAGCGGCCCCTACGTGCTCACCGGTTACCGGCCGGAGCAGGACGTCACGCTCACCGCCAACCCGAACTTCTGGCGGGGCGCGCCGAAGGTCGCCGAGGTGCAGTTCACCCAGTTCAAGAACAGCGACGCCGCCGTGCAGGCGCTGCGCAAGGGCGACCTCGACGTCGTCCAGAAGCTCACCCCCGCGCAGTTCGACGCGCTGGAGGGCGAAGCCGACATCAAGCAGGTCAAGGGCCAAGGTCGCCGGTTCTACGAGATGATCCTCAACCCCGGCGCCACCAACAGCGAGAACCAGCCGATCGGCAGCGGGCACCCCGCGCTCAAGGACGTCCGGGTTCGGCAGGCCATCGATCTCGCCATCGACCGCAAGGCCCTCGTCGACCGGGTTCTCGGCGGTTACGGGCAGTTGGGCGGGGGATACCTGCCGCCGATCTTCGGCGACTACCACTGGACACCGCCGCAGCCGCGCGGATTCGACCCGGCCGCCGCCAACCGGAGGCTCGACGAGGCCGGGTACACCCGCGGGCCCGACGGCACCCGCCGCACGCCGCAGGGCGAACCGCTGAACTTCGACTTCGTGCTGCACGGCGACGAAGCCGCCGACTCGCAGGTCGGCGAGTTCGTCAAGCGCTGGCTCGCCGACGTGGGCATCAACGTCGAGCTGCAGCCCGTGTCGGACAACCAGCTCAACGACCGCACCACCGCCGGTGACTTCGACATGGTCATCAGCGGCTGGTCGGCCAACCCCGACCCGGACTACGTGCTGCGCCTGCAGACCTGCGGCGCCCGCCCGACTCCCGACGGCAACGGAACCCCGGACACGCTGCAGTGCGACCCGGCCTACGACGACCTGTACGGCAAGCAGCTCGCCGAGTTCGACCCGGCGAAGCGGGTCGACCTGGTCAAGCAGCTGCAGTCCCGGTTCTACGACCAGGCGACAGGGCTGGTGCTGTACTACGCCAACTCGCTGGAGGCGTACCGCACCGACCGGTACAGCGGCTTCACGACGCAGCCGGCGGCAGAAGGCGTGATCACCGGTCAGCAGGGCTACTGGGGCTACTACGGCGCCGAGCCCACCGACAAGGCGATCAGCGGCTCTGACGGCACGAACTACACCGCCGTTGCCTGGGGACTCGGCGGGCTCGTCGTGGTGATCGTGCTGGTGGGAGTGGGGGTCGCCGTGCGGCGCCGCGCCACCGCGGACGACCGGGAGTGACCGCGTGTCGGACCTGCTGACCACTGTGGACGACCAGGAACCGGCCACCGGCAACGGTGGCCGGCTCCTGCGCTACGTCGGCGGCAAGATCGGCGGTGGGCTGGTGAGCCTGCTGCTGGTCGCCGTCCTCGGCTTCTTCCTGTTCCGCGTGATGCCCGGAGACCCGGTGCGCACCATGACCCGCGGCGCTCCGATGACGGCGCAGCAGATCGCGGACCTGCGCGAACGGCTCGGTCTCGATCAGCCGCTGTGGAAGCAGTTCCTGGACTTCCTCGGCAACCTGCTGCGCGGTGACCTCGGCACCTCCTACACCTACAGCCGACCGGTCGGCGAACTGATCCTGCAGCGCATCGGGCCGACCGTGCTGCTGGTCGGAACGGCCACGGTGCTGGCCATCGTGCTGGGCCTGTGGATGGGTTCGCGCGCGGCGTGGAAGCACGGTGGCGCCTTCGACAAGGCCACCAGCTCGGTGGCGCTGGCGCTGTGGTCGGTGCCGACGTTCTGGCTCGGCCTGATCGTGCTGATGGCCTTCGGCGTCGGAGTCGGCCCGATCCCCGGACTGTTCCCGGTCGGCGGCATCTCCGACCCCGACACGCCCCCGGAACTCCTGCCGCAGATCCTCGACGTCGCGCACCACATGGTGCTCCCGGTGCTGACGATGCTCGCGGTCATCTACGCCGAGTACCTGATGGTGATGCGTTCCTCGCTGCTGGAGGAGATGGGCGAGGACTACCTGACCACCGCCCGCGCCAAGGGGCTTCGCGAGGACCTGGTCCGCAGCAGGCACGCCGTGCCCAACGCGCTGCTGCCCACGGTGACGCTGATCTTCCTGCGGCTGGGGCTGGTGGTCGCCGGTGCCATCACGGTGGAGACGGTGTTCTCCTGGCCCGGCCTGGGACTGCTGACCTACGAAGCCCTGCGGGTGCCCGACCTGCCCCTGCTGCAGGGGATCTTCATCGTGCTGGCGGGAAGCGTGGTGGTCATGAACGTGCTGGCAGACCTGCTCTACCGGGTCATCGATCCGCGGGTGCGTGAATCATGACCGCCCCCACCGCGTCCCAGGTCGTGCGCGCCCGGCGGAAGGCGAGCCTCGCCGAGGGCTGGCGGGTCTTCCGCGCCGACCGCGCCGGGCTGGTGGGCCTGGTGGTGCTGGCAGCGATCGTGCTGCTGGCACTGCTGGCGCCGCTGCTCACCGACTCCACCGGGCTGGACGTCACCCGCGCGACCGGCGCAGCGCTGCAGGCACCCAGCGCCGAATACCCCTTGGGCACCGACGAATCCGGCCGTTCCGTGCTGCTGCTGACCTGGTGGGGCGCTCGCGTCTCGCTGGTCGTCGGGTTGTCGGCGGCGATCCTGTCGGTGCTGATCGGTGCGCTGGTCGGGGTGGCCGCAGCGCACTTCGGTGGCTGGACCTCGCGAATCCTGCTGCGGTTCACCGACTTCTTCCTGGTGCTGCCCTCGCTGGTGCTGGCCATCGCGCTGTCCACGGTGCTCGAACGCGGGCTGTGGACGATCGTGCTCGCCATCGGCGTCACCTCGTGGCCGCACACGGCCCGGGTCGTGCGCGCCCAGACGCTGACCATCGAGGCCCGCCCCTACATCGAGCGCTCCCGCGCGCTCGGAGCCGGGCACGGGCACGTCATCTTCAAGCACGTGCTGCCCGCCGTGCTGCCGCTGGTGTTCGCGAACACCACCCTGTCGGTGGCCAGCTCGATCATCTCCGAATCCACGCTGTCCTTCCTCGGTCTGGGCGACCCCAGCCGGGTCTCGTGGGGCACGATGCTGAAGTCGGCGATGGACACCGGCGCGGTCACCGGCGGCGCTTGGTGGTACCTGCTGCCGCCCGGCCTGGGAATCGTGTTGGTGGTGCTCGGTTTCACGCTGTGCGGCCGGGCTCTGGAAGCGGTGTTCAACCCGAGGCTGCGGGGGCGACGTTGAGTCCGATTCTGCAACTGCGCGACGTGTCGATCACCTACGGCGGCGCCGACGAGCCCGCCGTGTCCGGGGTGAACCTGAGCCTGGAACCGGGCGAAACCCTCGGCCTGGCCGGGGAGTCGGGCTGCGGCAAGACGAGCCTGGCGATGTCGGTGCTGCGGTTGCTGCCGCGCACCACGCGCGTCGACGGCGAGGTGCTGCTCGACGGCGAGGACGTCCGCGAGATGAGCTTCGGCCGGTTGCGCGCGGTCCGCTGGGCCGGTGCCTCGGTGGTGTTCCAGGGGGCGATGCACGCGCTGAACCCGGTGCGCACCATCGGCGATCAGATCGCCGAGCCGATCCGGCTGCACGGCGGCAAGGGCGACCTGAGCGAGCGGGTCGGCGAGCTGCTGGCCCAGGTCGAGCTGCCCGCCGACCGCGCCGGGGCCTACCCGCACGAGCTCTCCGGCGGGCAGAAGCAGCGCGTCATGATCGCCATGGCGCTGGCCTGCGAACCCCGCCTGGTCATCGCCGACGAACCCACCACGGCGCTGGACGTGGTGGTGCAGGCGCAGGTGCTGGACCTGCTCAAGCGCCTGGTCTCCGAGCGCGGCATCGCGCTGGTCATGATCAGCCACGACCTGTCTGTGCTGTCCGCGACCTGCTCCCGGCTGGCGGTGATGTACCGGGGCGAGGTCGTCGAGCACGGGCCGGCCGAGCAGGTCATGAGCCGACCGCAGCACGAGCACAGCAGGGCTTTGGCCGATGCCTTCCCCGCGGTGGGCGATCCGAGCTTCCGCCTCACCGGGGGCGGGTCCGCTGGTGAGGCGCTGCTGTCGGCGGACGGCGTCGCGGTGACCTTCCGCAGCCGATCCGGTCAGGCCGTGCGCGCGGTGCGCGGGGTGGACCTCGCGGTCGGCGCCAACGAGATCGTGGCGCTGGTCGGGCAGTCCGGCTCCGGCAAGACCACGCTGGCGCGCACGCTGCTCGGCCTGCAGCGCCCCACCTCCGGTGCGGTCCGGTTCGACGGTGTTCCGCTGCCCACCGGAGCTGCGGCGCTGCGCGACTACCGCCGCAAGGTCCAGCTGGTCCTGCAGGACCCCACCGGTGCCCTCAACCCGCGGCACACCGTCTACGAGGCGGTCGCCGAGGGCTTGCGGATCCACGGCATCACCGACGACGAGGTCGGCCGGGTGACCGCCGCCCTGGAGGCCGCGGAACTGCGACCGGCGGAGAAGTTCTTCTCCCGCTTCCCGCAGGAGCTCTCGGGCGGTCAGCGCCAGCGCGTCGTCATCGCGGGTGCCCTGGTGCTGGAGCCGGAGGTCCTCATCGCCGACGAGCCGGTCGCCTCGCTCGACGCCACGGTGCGCGGCGAGATCCTCTCGCTGCTGCTCCGGCTGCGCGTGGACAAGGGCCTGTCGACGCTGGTCATCACCCACGACCTCGGTCTCGCCTGGAACATCGCCGACCGCGTCGCGGTCATGTACCAGGGCGAGATCGTCGAGCTCGGCACCGTCGAGCAGGTCCTGCTCGATCCGCAGCACGACTACACCAAGACGCTCCTGGCGGCGGTGCCGACCACGACCCGGCGCGTGGCCTGAGAACTCCCCGGGCTCGTTGTGCGTGGCGGAACCCGAGGCGGTCCGCGCCTGAAGCAGCGGCTACCGCCGCTCCTGGTCGAAGCTGTCGATGATCGCGGGCCGGTCGGGGTGATCGACGCGGACCACGAGGTCGGCCAGCGCGGTGGGGTCGACCTCCTCGGCGTAGCGCTTGAACGCGGGCAGCGTCCAGCGCTGGTCCTCCGGTGTGTGGCGGTGGAGCGCGGCGTCGGAGAGCCACAGGTGCACGACGAGGTCGAAGTCGAGTCCGACGCCCTGCAGCAGCGGTCCGTCCACGATGGCCGCACCTCGTTCCGGCAGTGCCACGCGGTCCAGGCGAGGGGAGCGGTCCGCCTCCGGGTCCCACAGCGCGGGCAGCACCTGCCCGGTGCCGTTCGCGGCCAGCGGGGTGAGGACCTCGCGGGCCAGCCCCGTGGTGTCGAACCAGGACAGGTAGTAGGAATCCGGGTCGTGGTGGCCGTGCTCCAGGCGCACCGAGGCCGGGCGCAGGTAGTCCGTCGCACGCACCCGGACCGCTTCGCGACCGCGTTCCCTCAGCGGCGAGACCAGGCGATCGGCGAGATCCCCGGTGCCTGCGGCCGGAGCACCGTCGACGGCCACCCGGGCCCACCGTCCCGCGATGGCGTCAACGCGCTCCACCACCTCGTCGACCAGGGCTTGCGGGGAGATCGGGCGGACACGCACCTCCCGAAGCTATCAAGCGCGGTCCCGCACTCGTGCTCAGCGCAGCGCCGGCTGGAGGATGGAGAGGCGTTGGGCGTCGGCGTCGAGCTCCGCCGCGACGCCGAGGGGAACCGTGCGCTGGGCTTCGCAGTGGCCGAAGCCCAGGTCCCAGAGGATCGGTACGCCGAGGCCGCCCAGCAGGTTCTCCAGCATCGCGTACACCTCGTCCACCGGGCCGCAGTCGGTCCACGAGCCCAGCGCGATCCCGGTGGCGCCTTGGAAGAACCCGGCCCGGATCAGCTGGATCAGGAAGCGGTCCAGGCGGTAGGGCTCCTCGGTGACGTCCTCCAGCAGTGCGATGCCGCGATCCGGTGGCCGCGCCGCCACGCCCGCTCCCAGCGAACCCGCGAGCAGGCTCAGGTTGCCGCCGTAGGTCACGCCCAACGCGCGCCCGGGCACCATGGTCCGCGCGCTGCGACCGGTCAGTATGGTCACGCCCTGCGGCTCGAACAGGGTGCGTCGCAGGTGGCCGCGCGCCTTCTCGTCGTGGGCGAACGCCCTGGTCGCCACCATCGGGGCGAAGATCGTGGCCAGCCCGAGCTCGGCGGCGAAGACCTCGTGCAGCGCGGTGACGTCGCTGGAGCCGACCAGGATCTTCGGGCCCGCCTCGGCCAGCTCGGCGAAGTCCAGGTGGTCGATCATGCGCAGGCAGCCGTAGCCCCCGCGGGCGCAGAACACCGCCGAGACCTGCGGGTCGCACCACGCCTCCTGCAGGTCGGCCGCGCGGTCCGCGTCGGTGCCCGCCAGGTAGTCCAGGCGGGGGTGGCGGTCCAGGACGTGCTTGCCGACGCGGACGTCGAGCTCCCAGGCGCGCAGCTGGGCGAGCCCGGCCTCCAGCAGCTCTTCGGGCACCGGCCCGGCCGGGGCGACCAGCGCCACCGTGTCGCCTCGCTGCAGCCTCGGCGGCCGGGTCAGTTCGCGCATGCTCATCGGCGTGCTCCATCCGAGTCCGTTCGAACACCCCTGATCTTGTCGCGAGGGTATCGGCAGTCAGCGCACCGCGCCGCAGTTCACCTACAGCGAACACGGCTCGAACGTCGTCCCGAGGGGACTGTTCGTCGCAGGTCACCGCGTTGTGCGGAAAGGTGATGTACAAAACGGGGGCCAGCCGCGCAGGACGAGCACTCGGTGGCCTAATGTCGGAGGGGTCATGGCTCGTGTCATCCACGTCTTCCGCCAACCCGACCGATTCGTCGCCGGAACGGTCGGGGAACCCGGTGAGCGCACCTTCTACCTGCAGGCGTCCGAGGACGTCCGCACGGTGAGCGTGCAATTGGAAAAGCAACAGGTCTCGGTCCTCGCCGAGCGAATCGGCGCGCTCCTGGACGAGGTGCAGCGCCGGTTCGACGCTGACCTGCCCGGCCACACGCCCGAGGACCTCGTCGACAGCGAACCGCTCACGGTGCCGGTCGACGAGGAGTTCCGCGTCGGCACCATGGGGCTGGGCTGGGACGCCGAGTCCGAGGCCGTCGTCGTCGAGCTGCTCGCGGTCACCGAAGAGGAGATCGACGAGTCCGTGGTGCTCGACGACACCGAGGAGGGGCCCGACGCGCTGCGCGTGTTCCTCAGCCCGGTGCACGCCCGGGCCTTCGCCGAACGCGCCGAACGGGTCATCAACGCCGGCCGCAAGCCCTGCCCGCTGTGCAGCGAACCGCTCGACCCGGCCGGGCACATCTGCCCCCGCCAGAACGGCTACCGCCGCTCGGAAGAGGTCTGAGGCACGTGGCCGTCGAGGAGCCCGCGAACTGCGAGCTGCTGCGGCACGGGCATCTGGAGATCCAGGGCCGCCTCGTGGAGGCGTCGAACGCGACGCTGTTCTGCTCGGTCGAACTCGACGGCGTCTCGGGTGAGTGCGTCTACAAGCCGGTGCGCGGCGAGCGCCCGCTGTGGGACTTCCCCGACGGCACGCTGGCCGGCCGCGAGGTGTCGGCCTACCTGCTGTCGGAGGCCACCGGCTGGAACCTGATCCCGCCGACGCTGCTGCGCAACGGGCCGTTCGGGCCGGGCATGGTGCAGCTGTGGATCGACGAGGTCGCCGACGAGGACGCGCAGCTGGTCGACATCACGCACCCCAGCGAGGTGCGCGATGGCTGGCGGCAGGTGCTGCGGGCGCAGGACCCCGACGGTGATCCGGTGGTGCTCGCCCACGCCGACCACGAGCAGCTGCGACGGCTGGCGGTGCTCGACATCGTGATCAACAACGCCGACCGCAAGGGCGGGCACATCCTGCGCGCCCCCGACGGCCGCGTGCTGGGCGTCGACCACGGCATCAGCCTCAACACCGACGACAAGCTGCGCACCGTGCTGTGGGGCTGGATCGGCGAGGCCGTTCCGGAAGCGGAGCTCGAGCGGCTCGGCGAGGTCCGGGCGCTCATGGAGGGCGACCTCGCCGAACAGCTGTCCGAGCACCTCACGATCAAGGAAGTGCACGCGGTCAGCACCCGCATCGACCGGCTGCTCGACGCCGGAGTCTTCCCGGAACCCTCCGGCGACTGGCCCGCGATCCCTTGGCCTGCTTTTTAGAGCTCCGTGATCGTCTTGCGTGGCGGTAGCCGCTGTTCCAAGTGTGGGACTCAGCCGGCACCGCCGCGGGTTCTGACACGTCTTCTGGCGAGTACGCCGCGACGCCGTGTATTGGACATACATCAGTCGTGGCGCACGGAGTCCAGAAGGCGTGTCAGGTTCCGCCACCCGGACCGCCGGGCAAAGCAATCACTGGAAAATGATGATCCTCAGTCCACCAATGCCTGGTAGACGAGTTGGTGTAGGTAAGGCCTGATCGGGTGAGTGCTGGAGGGCATCAGCTGGGTCAGGAACAGGACCGTGAGGTCTTCGGCGGGGTCGACCCAGAAGGCCGTGCTGGCCAGGCCTCCCCAGGCGAACTCGCCCTTCGAGCTGAGCACCTTGGCCGCGAGCGGGTCGTCGACCACCGAGAACCCCAGGCCGAAGCCCTTGCCCGCGTTTGCGACCTCGGAGAACGCGCCCATGGCCAGGGTCTCCAGGTCGGCGCCGCCGGGCAGGTGGTTGCGGGTCATGAAGTCGACCGTGCGCGCGCCGAGCAGTCGCACGCCGTCCAGCTCTCCGCGACGCAGCAGCATCTGCGTGAAGCGGTGGTAGTCCCGGGCCGAGGAGAACAGTCCGCCGCCGCCGGAAGGGGCCTTGGGCGGCTGAAACGCGGTGTCGTACATCTGCTCGTGCTTGGGGTGCAGTCGCGCCTTGCCCTGCGGGTCCGCCGCGTACAGCGAGGCGAGCCGGTCGGCGTCGGAAGCGGCGACCTGGAAGCCGGTGTCGGTCATGCCCAGCGGGTCCAGGATGCGGGTGCGGAAGAACTCGTCGAGGGGCTGCCCGGAGGCGACCTCCACGACCCGGCCCAGCACGTCCGTGGCCACCGAGTAGTTCCAGCGGGTGCCCGGGTCGAACAGCAGCGGGATCTCGGCCCAGGCGTCGCAGCACGCCGCCAGGTCCAGGTCCGGCGCCATGCCGAACTCGAATCCGGCTCGGCGGTGCAGCTCGTCGAGCGGGTGCAGGTAGTTGAACGCGTAGGTGAGCCCTGCGGTGTGGGTGAGCAGGTGCCAGATCCGCATCGGCTCGGTGGCCGGCCGGGTCTGCGGATTGCGCGCCGGGCCTCCGGTGTAGACGCTCAGATCGGCGAACGACGGGATGAAGTCGCTGACCGGGTCGGTGAGCTCGAAAGCGCCTTCCTCGTAGAGCATCATGGCCGCGACCGAGGTGATCGGCTTGGTCATCGAGTAGATGCGGAAGAGCGTGTCCGTCTCAACCGGTTTGCCGCTTTCGACGTCCCGCATGCCGTGCGTGGACAGGTGCGCGATCTTGCCCCGGCGCGCGACGAGCGCCAGCCAGCCGGGCAGCTTGCCCGTCGTGACGTAGTTCTCGAAGTGCTGATCGATCCGCTGCAGCCGGGCCGCGTCGAAGCCGACCTCCCCGGGATCCACCTCGATTTCCAGAGCCACCAGGGCCTCCTACCGCGTTGTGCGACATGACGTTACCTGGAGTTTTCTACTCCTCCGGTCCAGCATTGGAAATCCTGGCCGCAGTGGCGGCGTTCACGTTTCCTGCGGAGTAGCGTCGTAGGCGTGACGAACCCGACCCCACCTCCAGGGCTGCCCCGCACGGCGGGGGAGCTGCGGAACAGCGGCCACGACCCTCGCAGCATCAAGGCGGAGATGCGCGCGAACCTGCTGACCTCGCTGCGCTCCGGGCAAGCGCTTTGGTCCGGCATCGTCGGTTTCGACCGGACCGTGCTGCCGCAGCTGGAACGCGCCCTGATCGCAGGGCACGACGTGGTGCTGCTCGGTGAGCGCGGGCAGGGCAAGACCCGGCTGCTGCGCGGTCTGCACGCGTTGCTGGACGAATGGACCCCGGTCATCGAGGGTTCCGAACTGGGCGAGCACCCGCTGCAGCCGATCACGCCCGCGTCGCTGCGCCGCGCCGCCGAACTGGGCGACGATCTGCCGGTGACCTGGCGGCACCGCGATGATCGCTACGTCGAGAAGCTGGCCACCCCGGACACCTCGGTCGGTGACCTGGTCGGCGACGTCGATCCGGTCAAGGTCGCCGAGGGACGTTCGCTGGGCGACCCCGAGACCATCCACTATGGACTCGTTCCGCGCGCGCACCGCGGCATCGTGACGATCAACGAGCTCCCTGACCTGGCGGAGCGGATCCAGGTCGCGCTGCTGAACGTGATGGAGGAGCGCGACATCCAGATCCGCGGCTACAGCCTGCGGCTGCCGCTGGACGTGCTGCTGGTCGCCACGGCGAACCCCGAGGACTACACCAACCGCGGGCGCATCATCACCCCGCTCAAGGACCGCTTCGGCGCCGAGATCCGCACGCACTACCCGATGGAGATCGACGACGAGGTGTCGTTGATGCGCCAGGAAGCGGACTTGCCCGCCGAGGTCGGTGACCACCTGCTGGAGGTGCTGGCCCGGTTCGTGGACCACCTGCGCGAATCCAGCGCCGTGGACCAGCGCTCGGGCGTGTCCGCCCGGTTCGCCATCGCCGCCGCCGAGACCGTCGCCGCCGCTGCGCTGCACCGGTCGGCGCTGACCGGGGAGGAACCGGCCGTGGCGCGACCGGTCGACCTCGCGGCGGTGCCCGCCGTGCTGCGCGGCAAGATCGAGTTCGAGGCCGGTGAGGAGGGCCGCGAGGACGAGCTGCTCGGCTACCTGCTGCGCCGGTCCGTCGCCGACACCGCGCGGGGCCTGTTCGCGGGCCTGGACCTCCAGTCGCTGGCCGATGCCGTGGTGGACGGCCACCCGGTTGCCACCGGCGAGCAGATCGCGGGCAAGGACGTGCTCACCGCGCTCCCGGAACTCCCGGTGCTGCACCAGGTCGCCGAACGCGCCGGGGTGCGCGCGGAGGATCCGCCGGGTCGCATCGCCAGCGCGGTGGAGCTGGCCCTGGAGTCGCTGTACCTGGCCAAGCGGCTGGGCAAGGACTCCGACGACGACCGCTCGGTGTACAGCTGATGAGTCCCCGCTACCGGTACTCGGCGTGGCACGGCGGGCCGGACCCGCTGCAGCCACCGGTCGACCTGCGCGAGGCGCTCGACCAGATCGGCCGGGACGTGATGGAGGGGGCCTCTCCGCGCTCGGCGCTGGAGGAGCTGCTGCGCACCGGCACCCGGGATTCGGCGGGCCTGGACGAGCTGACCCGGCGGTTGTGGCAGCGCCGCAGCGAGATGCAGCGCAGGCACCGGCTGGACGGCACGATCTCCGAAGTCCGCAGGTTTCTGGAGAGCGCGCTGGAGCAGGAGCGATTGGCGCTTGCGGCAGATGCGAGCGAGGACGCCCGGTTCCGCGAACTGCAGTTGAGCGCCCTGCCGCCCGACGTGGCCGGTCAGGTCAACGAGCTGTCGGAGTACGACTGGCGTTCCTCCGAAGCCCGCGAGACGTTCGAGGAGATCCGGCAGATGCTGGGCACCGAAGTCCTCGAACAGCGCTTCGCGGGCATGAAGGAGGCCATGCAGCAGGTCTCACCGGAGGACGTCGAGCGGGTGCGCGAGATGCTCGACGACCTGTCGAACCTGCTCGCCGCGCACGCCCGCGGTGATGAGGACATCCAGTCGAAGTTCGACGAGTTCATGGGCCGGCACGGCGAGTTCTTCCCGGAGAACCCGCGCGACGTCGACGAGCTGATCGACGCCTTGGCGGCCCGGTCGGCGGCCGCGCAGCGGATGCTCAACTCGATGAGCGAGCAGCAGCGCAACGAGTTGATGGCGTTGTCCCAGCAGGCTTTCGGCGATCCCCGCGTCGCGCAGGCGTTGCAGCAGATCGACCGCCAGCTGCAGGGGCTGCGGCCCGGTGAGGACTGGAACGGCCGGGCGCGCTTCCGCGGCGACCAGCCGATGGGCATGGCCGAGGCCACCGCGGCGATGGCCGAACTGGGCGAGATGGACCGACTGGCCGAGCAGCTGGGTCAGTCCTACCCGGGCGCGAGCCTGGAGGACATCGACCTGGAGGCCCTCCAGCGCCAGCTCGGCCCGCAGGCCGTGGTCGACGCCCAGCGCCTGTCCGACATCGAGCGTCAGCTGCGCGACCAGGGGCTGCTGCAGCGCGCACCGGACGGCAGCCTGCGGTTGAGCCCCCGCGCGATGCGCAGGCTCGGCGAGAACGCGCTGCGGTCGGTCGTCTCGCAGCTGCGGACCCGCAGGGGAGAGCGCGACACCGACCGCGCGGGCGCTGCCGGTGAGCTGACCGGCACGACCCGGCCGTGGACCTACGGCGACGCGGAGCCCTGGGACGCGGTCCGCACGGTCCGCAACGCGGTGCTGCGCCGCGCGGCCGAGGGCGAGACCTCGCCGATGCTCGACATCTCCGACCTGGAGGTCTCCGAGACCGAGCAGCGGTCCCGCTCGGCGGTGGTGCTGTGCGTGGACACCTCGTGGTCGATGGTGCAGGACGGCCGGTGGGTGCCGATGAAGCGCACCGCCCTGGCGCTGCACCACCTGGTCGCGACGCGGTTCCGCTCGGACGCCCTGCAGCTGGTCACCTTCGGCCGCTACGCGTCCACTGTGGACGTCGGCGAGCTCGCTGCGTTGGAAGGCGTGTGGGAGCAGGGCACGAACCTGCACCACGCGCTGCTGCTGGCGGGCCGGCACCTGCGCAGGAACTCGGACGCGCAGCCGGTGGTGCTGGTGATCACCGACGGCGAACCCACCGCGCACCTGGAACCGGATGGTGAAGCGGTGTTCCAGTACCCGCCCAGTGCGCACACGCTCAGCGTCACGTTGTCCGAAGTGGACGCGTTGCAGCGGTTGGGCACCACCCTGAGCGTGTTCATGCTGGGGGAGGACCCCAGCCTCACCGCGTTCGTCGACGTCGTCGCCAAGCGCGGCGGAGGCCGGGTCCTCGCCCCGGATTCCGACGGGCTCGGTGCGGCGGTCGTCGGTGACTACCTCCGAACCAAGCGCCGTCGTTGAGCGGTCCGCTGGTTTTCCCACTCTGGAGTTCTCAAAGAACAAGCGCTGCTGGGGCGCGTCGGGGCGAGAGGTGGCATCGGCCACCGGTTGTCGAACACCAGCGGTCAGGCTGGCTTTGGTTCTCCGTCGTTTCGTCGTGGGAGGAGACGGCGGATCGTCGATCGGGCGTTTCTGGGGTGGGACGTCATGTTCGAACTCATGTGTCAATGGTGCACCCGGCGATTCGAAAATGCGAGCGAATCGCCATCGCACGATCCGGTGATCGTGCTGAAAGCCGCTGCGATCCAGCGCCATTCACCGGCCGTGGAGCAAGGGGCCGCGGTCGGGAAGCGGTTTGACGACTGCGACCGGCCCGTCCGCCGACGGCCCGCACCCGCCGCAGGGGATCACAGCAACGCGGAAGTGGCCGGCGGGAAGCTCCCACCGGCCACCGAAAAGCGGTGCCTCAGCCCGCGAACGACCTGATCACGTCCGGGTTCGCGTCGGCCCACTTCTTCGCCGCCGCCTGCTCCTGGCCCTTGGCCGCGCTGTTGATCTCGTTCTCCAGCCCGGCCAGCTGCTGATCGGTCAGCTTGAACTTCTTGACCATGTCGGTGACCTCGGGGAAGTCCTGGCTGAACCCCTTGCGCCCGATGGCGTGGATCTGCTCGGCAGCGCCCATCGCTCCCATCGGATCCTGCAGGTCCTTGATGGGGTAGCGGGCGTAGGCCCAGTGCGGGTGCCACAGCGTCACGACGATCGGCTGCCTCTCGTCGGTCGCCTTCTGCAGCGCGGCGAGCATCGCCGTCGTCGAGGAGGTCTGCAGGGTGAACTCGTTCTGCAGGCCGTACGCCGGCAGCGCCTCCTTGGTGGTGCGGCTCAGCCCGGCGCCGGGGTCGATCCCGGTGACGGTCCCGTTGAGCTCGGCGCCCTTGCCCTTGAGATCGGCGATCGAGTTGACGTCGGTCATGTAGTTGGGCACGGCGATGTTGAGAGTGGCCTGGTCGTACCACACGCCCAGGTCCTCCAGCTGCGGGCCGTACTGCTTCCAGTAGTCCTCGTGCGTGGCCGGCAGCCACCCGTCCAGGAACAGGTCCGGGTTGCCCTGGGCCAGCCCGGCGTAGATCGGTCCGGCTTCCAGCTCGGTGATGTTGACGGTGTAACCGCGCCGCTCCAGCAACTCCTTGTAGAGGTAGGTGACGGCGATGTCCTCGTCCCACGCGATGTAGCCGATGTTGATCTGCTTGGCTTCCTGGCCGGTCTGCGCCTCCCGGCCGCCGCACCCGGCGACGACCATCACCAGCGCGGCGAGCGCGGCCAGAAGCGCCACCAGCCGCCTCGATCTCGTGCGCAACATTGACAACCTGCCTTTCCGCGGCGACCGGCCTCAGCCGGTCTTCGCCGCTTTGCGTTCCGCCCGCGCGACCGGCGAGCGGTCCGACAGCACCGCGGTGGTCCGGTCCAGGTAGACCGCGAGGATCACCACCGCCAGCCCGGCCTCGAAGCCCTGGCCGAGCTGGACCCGGGTCACCGCCTCGTAGATGTTGGTGCCCAGCCCAGGAGCGCCGACCATGCCGGCGATGACCACCATCGACAGCGACAGCATGATCACCTGGTTGATGCCGGCCATGATCGACGGCATGGCCAGCGGAAGCTGGATGCCGGTGAGGATCTGCCGAGCGGGAGCGCCGAACGCTTCGCCCGCCTCGACCACCTCGGTGTCGACCTGCCGGATGCCCAGCTCGGTGAGCCGCACACCGGGCGGCAGCGAGAAGATCACCGTGGCGACCACGCCGGGCACCACGCCGATGTTGAAGAACACGATCACCGGGACCAGGTAGACGAACGCGGGCAAGGTCTGCATCAGGTCCAGCACCGGCCGCACCACGTTGCTCACGTGCCGGTTGCGCGCGGCCAGGATCCCGACCGGGATGCCGATGAGCACCGCCAGCACGCTGGAGACCAGCACCAGGCTCAGCGTCTCCATCGCCGGTTCGAACTCCTCGATGCTGACCATCAGCCCGAACCCGATGAGGCTGAACAGGGCGAAGCGCCAGCTGCGCAGCCACAGCGCCAGGGCGGTGAACACCAGCACCATCACCAGGTCCGGCAGCCAGGTCAGCGCGAAGCTCAGGCCTGCGACCGCGGACTTGACCAGCAGGTCGATGAAGTCGAACAGCGGCCCGATGTTGTCGTTGAGCCACTCGACGGCGGTGCTGAACCAGTCGCCGACGGGCACCCGCGGAAGCTCGAACTGGGTCGGGAACAGCGCGGTCATCTCAGGCCTCCTCGAGCTCGGCCCGGTGGCTCAGCGCGGCGAACACCGCCTGCGGTGTCACCGCCCCGATCACCTGTTGCTGCGCGTCCACCACGGGCACCGTCCCGCTCTCGCCGATCCGGGCGAACAGGTCCTTCAACGGCGTGCTCGCCTCGACGGGCTGGACGCCATCCGGGGCGCTGATGGTGGGATCGGAGATGGAGCCGGCGGTGAGCACCCGGCTGCGGTCGACGTCCTGGACGAACTTGGCCACGTAGTCGTCGGCGGGCTCGCGCAGGATCTGCTCCGAATCGCCGATCTGCACGATCCGGCCCGCCCGCATCACCGCGATCCTGTCGCCGAGGCGCATCGCCTCGTTGAGGTCGTGGGTGATGAAGATGATCGTCTTGCTGAGCTGGGCGTTGAGGTCCAGCAGCTGGTCCTGCATCTCGCGCTTGATCAGCGGGTCCAGCGCGCTGAAGGCCTCGTCCATCAGCAGCACGTCGGTGTGCGCGGCCAGCGCGCGGGCGAGTCCGACGCGCTGGCGCATGCCGCCGGAGAGCTGCGCGGGGTAGCGCTCCTCCCAGCCTTCGAGGCCGACCATGCTCAGCGCCTCGCGGGCCCGCTCGGCGATCTCGTCCTTGTCGGTTCCGCGGATCTTGAGCCCGTACCCGGCGTTGTCCAGCACCGTGCGGTGCGGGAACAGCGCGAAGTGCTGGAAGACCATGCTCATCTTCTGCTGGCGCATGGTGCGCACCTCTCGGGGCGACATCGCGGTGATGTCGGTGTCGTCGACGAACACCTGCCCGGAGGTGGGCGTGAGCAGCCCGTTGAGCATCCGGATCAGGGTCGACTTGCCCGAGCCGGACAGGCCCATCACGACGAAGGTCTCGCCCTCGGCGACGGAGAAGGAGGCGTCCACGACGGCGGCGGTCGTCCCCTCGGCCTCGAGGTCCGCCGGATCGGCGCCCTGCTCGAGGCGTCGGACCTTCTCGGCCGGTTGCGGCCCGAAAATCTTGTACAGCCGTTCCACGCGTACCGAATTCACCGATCGCCTCCAGCGTTTTTCAGCTCGGCGAAAATCGTCGATCTCGCATTTGTTCCGCGATTGCTCTCGCGTGCTCTCCTGTGGCTGGTGTGGCCCGCTTGACCTGGATATACGGCTAGTTCCAGAACGCATAATCCCACTTTTCGGCCAGGACTGCGGAGGCTCGTTATCGAAGGGAATCCGAAAATCGGTACAGCACCGCGAGGCGCCCGGGTCGGGAAGGATGAAACCGAATGCGGGTATTTCCGGACAAGATCTGCCCATCGCGGGATCCCAACATGTGATACGGGCGATGGTCCACATGGCGGCACCGGGTCGACGGGGACGTTTAAGGTCGGATGCATGCAACCCTGGTCATCGGTTTCCGTCCCCGAGGTGGAAGGCACCCCACGTCCACTTCAGCTGTTCGACACCTCCGCCGGTGAGGTCAGGCCCACCGAACCCGGGCCCGAAGCGCGGATGTACGTCTGCGGCATCACCCCGTACGACGCCACGCACCTCGGCCACGCCGCGACCTACCTGGCGTTCGACCTGATCCACCGGGTGTGGCTGGACAACGGTCACCAGGTCCACTACGTGCAGAACGTCACCGACATCGACGACCCGCTGCTGGAGCGGGCCGAGCGGGACAACGAGGACTGGGTCGTCCTGGCGATGCGCGAGACCGCGCTGTTCCGGGAGGACATGGAGGCGCTGCGGGTGCTGCCTCCCGCGGACTTCATCGGCGCCGTGGAGTCCATCCCGGAGATCGTCGAGGCCGTGGGGAAGCTGCTGGCCTCCGGTGCCGCCTACCGGGCCGATGACGGCGAGTACCCGGACATCTACTTCCGGCACCAGGCCACCGGCAGGTTCGGCTCCGAGTCGAACTACGACGAGGCCACCATGAACACCTTCTTCGCCGAGCGCGGCGGAGACCCGGACCGGCCGGGCAAGGAGCACCCGCTGGACGCGCTGCTGTGGCGGATGGCCCGGCCGGGCGAGCCGTCCTGGGACTCCGAGCTTGGCGCGGGCCGTCCCGGGTGGCACCTGGAGTGCTCGGTGATCGCGCTGAACCGCCTCGGGCTCGGGTTCGACGTGCAGGGCGGTGGCTCGGACCTGATCTTCCCGCACCACGAGTTCAGCGCCGCGCACGCCGAGGCGCTCTCCGGCGACTTCCCGTTCGCCAAGCACTACGTGCACTCCGGCATGATCGGGCTGGACGGCGAGAAGATGTCCAAGTCGCGCGGGAACCTGGTGTTCGTCTCGCGGCTGCGCGGGGACCGGGTGGATCCGATGGCGATCCGGCTGGCGCTGCTGGACGGCCACTACCGCCAGGACCGCTCCTGGACCGCGGATGCGCTCACGGCCGGTGCCGCGCGGTTGGCCCGCTGGCGGGAGGCGGTCGCGCTGACCTCCGGTCCGGCGGCGGCCGAGGCGATCGCGGGGCTGCGCGCCGCGCTGTCGGACGACCTGGACACCTCGGGCGCGCTCCGCGCGGTCGACGCCTGGGTGGAGTCGGCGCTGGTGACCGGCGGTGACGACCAGGGCGCACCGGCCCTGATCCGCACGGCGGTGGACGCCCTGCTCGGAGTCGAGCTCTAACCTCCTGCGACATCAGCGAAGGGTGATCGGGAAGTCCGTCGAGGGCTCCCGGTCACCCTTCTTCGCGTTCCGGCACCGCTCTGGCAAAAACGGAAATTGAACAGCGCGGGAGCGCTGATCTGCGCTTGATCAACACGAGGTTCCGCCGTCCGTGGACAGGGTCTGAACGGGTTTGATTTGATCGTCGCGTCATCACGGGGAGCGACGACGTTCGTCCGAAATGTCGCCGTGGGCCCAGATTTCCGAAGATGGGGACACTCGAGAGGTGGCCGGGGAAGCATGCGGAGAGTGCTGATCGTCGGAGCCGGGCAGGCGGGGCTGCAGCTGGCGCTCACGCTGCAGGCCGAGCGCTACGACGTCACGTTGATCTCGGCTCGGACGCCGGAGCAGATCCGGAGCGGACGTGTCATGTCGACGCAGTCGATGTACTACCGGACGCTGGAGATCGAAAGGCGGCACGGACTGGGCCTGTGGGACGACACCGCGCCCCGGCTCACCGGTCTGCGCGTGTCGGTCGCGAACCCGGGAGGGGAGCGGGTCATCGACTGGATGGCGCCGCTGAAGGACTACGCGCTGTCGATCGACCAGCGCGTGAAGATGCCCGCCTGGCTCGAACTGTTCGCCGAGCGCGGTGGCACGATCGACCACCGCCGGCTTTCGGTGGCAGAACTGGACGAGCTGGCGCCCGACTTCAACCTCGTCGTGGTCGCGGCCGGCAAGGGCGAGCTCGGTTCGCTGTTCGAGCGCGACGCGCGGCGCTCGCCCTACACCGCACCGCAGCGCGAGCTCTCGGTCGCCTACGTGCGCGGCGCGCACAACCCCAGCGACCCGGACGACTCCTCCGCCGCCCGCTTCAACGCGCTCGCCGGCATCGGCGAGGTCATCAGCTACCCCGGGCACACGCTCGACGGCGCCTGCGAAATCCTGCTGCTGGAAGGCGTTCCCGGTGGTCCGCTGGACGCCTTCGGCGACCGGCCCGAGCCGCAGCGGCAGTGGGAGCGGATGCTCGGCCTGCTGCGCGAGCACTGCCCGTGGGAGCACGAGCGGTTCGCCGACGCCGAACTCACCGACGAGGGCGGGACGCTGGCCGGCGCGGTGACGCCGACCGTCAGCGAACCGATCGGGCAGCTTCCCTCGGGCCGCCTGGTGCTCGGTCTCGGCGACAGCGTGGTGCTCAACGACCCGGTCACCGGGCAGGGCTCCAACGCCGCCTGCCAGAGTGCGCAGATCTACCTGGAGAGCATCCTCGCCCGCGGTGACGGCGCTTTCGACCGGGGCTGGATGCAGCGCACGTTCGACAGCTACTGGGACTTCGCCCAGCACGTCACGTCCTGGGCCAACGCCGCGCTGCAGCCGCCGCCCCCGCACGTGCTCGACATCTTCGGGGCGGCCGCGAAGCTGCCCGCGGTCGGCGAGCGCTTCGCCGACGGCTTCGCCAACCCCGACGACATGGCCTCGTGGTTCCTGGACCCGAACGCCGCCGGCGCCTTCATCGCCGAGTGCTCCGCCGCCTGAGATGAAACGGTCGACCGCAGGTCGTCGCGGCTCGCGGCCTGGAGGTCGTCTCCGACGACTCCGAGCTGCAGAAGGCGGT
>NZ_JBFAQJ010000047.1:0-48674 GCF_040677225.1 Saccharopolyspora sp. NPDC049357
CTACATGACCGATGAGGCCGTCGAGGGCAGGGACGCGTTCCTGCAGAAGCGGGACCCCGACTGGTCCCCCTTCCCCTGGTACTTCTGAAACCTCCGCGGCACGTCGGAGACCCGCAGCAGGCAGTGTTGGTCCGAACCGTCCGTGATCAATCTCGGTTTTGCCAGGACGGTTCGGACCAAAACCGCCCGCACCGAGGCCACCGACGGCAATCCGGCACCCGATTTCAGTGGAAATCCGGGACCCGATTTCCACTGAAGTCCGGTGCCCGAGTTCCACTGAAGTCCGAAGCTGATGACAATGGTTGTCGTTTTCGTTAGGGTGGAGGTGCATTGCTCGAGAGGAAGGTCGTGGAACGGTGAAGGTGCGCAAGTCGTTGAGGTCGTTGAAGCAGAAGCCCGGGGCTCAGGTGATCCGCAGGCACGGCAAGACCTTCGTGATCAACAAGAAGAACCCGCGCTACAAGGCCCGTCAGGGCTGAAGGAGGGGCGGCCATGGCACGAGGGGGCGAGGTCGGCACGCGGGACGCGTTCGACGCCGCTGCGGCGGACTTCGCCGCTCTCGGTCGTCACCTCTGGGAACCGGTGGGTGCGGACGCGGTGTCGGTCGCCGATCCGCAGCCGGGTGAGCGGGTCCTCGACGCCTGCTGCGGGACGGGTGCCTCCGCGATCCCGTCGGCCCGGCGGGTCGGCCCCGAAGGGCTCGTCGACGCGGTCGACGTCTCCGGCCCGATGATCGCCGAGCTGCGCGAACGGGCCGCCGGGCTGCCGCAGCTGCACGCGCACGAAGCCGACGTCACCAGCTGGGGCGGCGCGGGGTACGACCTCGTCCAGTCGGTGCTGGGCATCTTCTTCTTCCCGGACATGGAAGCCGGCGCCCGGCACCTCATCGGCACCGCCAGGCCGGGAGGTCGGGTCGCGTTCACGATCTGGCGTCGTGGGGCGATGGACCCGGCGGGAAGGCAGCTCGCCCTCGCCGTCGCGGAGGCGACCGGTGCCGAGCCGCCGGGCGAGCGACCGAAGCGTCCCGGTGACCGCATCAACCAGCCGGACACGTTCGCCACCTGGCTGAACGACCTCGGCCTGTCCGAAGTGGACATCGCCGTCCACGAGCGCGGGCTGCCGATGACGCCCGAGGTGGCCTGGCTGCTCGTCCTCGGCTCCGGCTACCGAGGCATCCTCGGCGACCTCGATCCGGATGAGGTCACCCGCGTCCGGGGCCGCTACCTCGCCCGTCTCGACGACGCGGGCCTTTCCGAGCTCGACACCACCACGCTCGTCGGAACAGGCCTCGTCCGCTAGTCACGCCACGTTCGGATCGGTGCACCGCCAAAGCGCCGAACAGCCTCCGACGGCCCAGCCCATCCGCGAATCGTGCGGTTGTGGGCGGTTACGTTTTGGTGTTCCGGGTGTTAACTTAGCGATCGATAAGTGCATCGGAGTTCGGCGGAGGGCGTGTGAGCACAGTGGACAGTGACACCGTTCTGGCGGATCAGCGCGGGCCGGTCCTGACGTTGACGCTGAACCGACCGCAGCGCAAGAACGCCATCGACCCGCCGACCTGGGACGCGCTCCACGAAGCGCTGCGCGAGGCGGAGCTGGACGATGCCGTGCGGGCAGTGGTGCTGACCGGGGCCGGTGGGGACTTCTGCGCCGGAGCCGACCTCTCCGCTGACCGGGGCGGGCACCCGCTGAACCGCATGCACCGGATCAACGACGTGGCGCTGACGCTGCACGAGCTGTCCAAGCCGGTGATCGCCAAGGTGCGCGGGGTCGCGGTGGGGGCGGGCTGGAACCTGGCGCTGGGCTGCGACCTGGTGGTCTCGGCCCCGGATGCCCGGTACTCGCAGATCTTCGCCAAGCGCGGCCTGTCGCTGGACTTCGGCGGCTCCTGGCTGCTGCCTCGCCTGGTCGGCTTGCAGCAGGCCAAGCGGCTGGCGCTGCTCGGCGAGATCATCGGCGCCGAGGAGGCCCGCGAGCTCGGTCTGGTGACCTGGGTGAAGGACGACGACGAGCTGGACGGCTTCGTCGACGAGCTCGCCGACACGCTCGCGGGCGGGCCTCCGGTGGCGATCTCGCAGAGCAAGGCCATGCTCAACGCCGCAGGTCAGCAGACGTTCCGCGAGGCGCTGGAATCCGAGGCGCGAGCACAGTCGGTCAACTTCGCGACCGCCGACGCACCCGCGGCGTTCCGGGCCTTCGTGAACAAGACCGAGCCGGAGTTCACCGGCGAGTGGTTGGTCGACTGACGCCCTCTTGTGCCAGCCGGGACGTGTGCTTAAGGTCACTGAACGGGCGCTAAGGAGGCTTGCATGGACTTCTCGATGCCCGGTGAGCTCGTCGCCCTGCTCGATGAGCTCGACCAGTTCATCGAGTCCGAGATCGTCCCGCTCCAGCAGCAGGACGACAACGAGCGCTTCTTCGACCACCGGCGGGAGTACGCCCGCACCGATTTCGAGGCAGGTGGCACGCCCCGCCCAGAGTGGGAAGCGCTGCTGCGCGAGATGTCCCGGCGCGCCGACGCGGCCGGCTGGCTGCGCTACGGGCTGCCGCAGGAAGTCGGTGGCGGTGGTGGCGGCAACTTCGAGATGGCCGTGATCCGCGAGCACCTGGCGGCCAAAGGTCTTGGTCTGCACAACGATCTGCAGAACGAGGCATCGGTGGTCGGCAACTTCCCCGTCGTGCACATGATGCTGGAGTTCGGGACCGATGCGCAGCGGCAGGAGTTCCTGCAGCCGATGCTCACCGGTGAAGCCCGGCTCGGCTTCGGCCTCACCGAACCCGACCACGGCAGCGACGCCACCTGGCTGGAGACCACCGCGGTCCGCGACGGCGACGACTGGATCATCAACGGCGGCAAGCGCTTCAACTCCGGGATGCACTCCGCTACCCACGACGTGATCTTCGCGCGCACCTCCGGTGAACCGGGCGATGCCCGGGGCATCACCGCGTTCATCGTGCCCACCAGCACGCCGGGGTTCTCGGTGGACTTCCACTGGTGGACCTTCAACATGCCCACCGACCACGCCGAGGTGTCGCTGCGCGACGTGCGGGTGCCGGCTTCGGCGATGTTCGGCGAGGAGGGCCGGGGTCTGGAGCTGGCGCAGTGCTTCGTGCACGAGAACCGCATCCGCCAGGCCGCCTCGGGTGTCGGAGCCGCGCAGTTCTGCATCGACCGCAGCGTCGCCCACGCCCGCGAGCGCGTCACCTTCGGTCAGCCGCTGGCCCGCAGGCAGGCCATCCAGTGGCCGCTGGTGGAGTTGCAGACCGAGGCCGAGATGGTGCGCGGGCTGGTGCGCAAGACCGCCTGGGAGATGGACCGGCGGCCGAACTTCGAGATCAGCGACAAGGTCTCCATGTGCAACTACCGGGCGAACCGGCTGGTGTGCGATGCGGCGGACCGCGCGATCCAGGTGCACGGCGGGCTCGGCTACACCCGGCACGCACCGTTCGAGCACATCTACCGCCACCACCGCCGCTACCGGATCACCGAGGGCGCCGAAGAGGTGCAGATGCGCAAGGTCGCGGGCTACCTGTTCGGCTTCGCCGGTCCGGGGAAGCGCGCATGAGCGCTGCGGAGCTCGGCGAGCGACTGGCCCAGCGGCTGAGCGCGGTCCGAGGGCACCCGGTGCGGGTGATGCGGTTGGAGCGGGCCAGCGGCGGCGCGAGCCGGGAGACGTGGTTCGTCGAGCTCGACAGCGGTCGCCTGGTGCTGCGGCGGGACCCGCCCGGCCTGGTCCGTCCCGACGGCATGGCCCGGGAGGCGGTGGCGCTCGAAGCCGCTGAACAGGCCGGGGTTCCGGTGCCGCACGTGGTCGACCACAGCGCTGACGAGTCGGTTCTGGGTTCGCCGTACGTGCTCACCGAGCACGTCGACGGCGAGACGATTCCCCGGCGCCTGCTGCGGGAGGACGCCTACGCCGCCGCGCGCGACGGGCTGGCCCGCGAGCTCGGCAGGGCCGCCGCGCGCATCCACCTGATCCCGGTTCCGGAGGGTTTCCCGGAGCCCGACCCGCTGGAACAGCTCGTCGCCGACCACGACGCCCTCGGCGACCCGATCCCGGCCGTGGAGGTCGCCTTCCGCTGGCTGCGCGAGAACCGGCCGGTCGGATCGGGAAGGGCCCTGGTGCACGGGGATTTCCGCAACGGCAACCTCATCGTCGACGAGACCGGACTGCGCGCGGTGCTGGACTGGGAGCTCGTGCACGTCGGTGATCCGATGGAGGACCTGGGTTGGCTGTGCACCAACGCGTGGCGCTTCGGATCGCCCTTGCCGGTGGGCGGTTTCGGCACCGCGGACGATCTCCTCGACGGCTACGCCGAGATCGCGGACACGCGGCCGGACCCGGAGGTCGTGCGCTGGTGGGAGGTCTACGGCACCGCCAGGTGGGGCGTGATCTGCCGGTCCCAGGCCGAACAGCACCTCAGCGGCGCGCGCCCGTCGGTGGAACTCGCCGCGATCGGCCGCAGGGTCTGCGAGCAGGAGCACGACCTGCTCACCGAGCTGGGAATCCCGAAATCAGCCGTCGAACCGCAGGTGGAGTCCGATTCCGCGGACCTGCACGGGCGGCCGACCGCCGCCGAGCTCGTCGCGGCGACGCGGGACTTCCTGCGCGACGAGGTGCTCACCGCGTTCGACGGCAGGATGCGGTTCCAGTCGTTGGTGGCGGTGAACGTTCTGTCCACTGTGGAACGTGAGCTGCGGTTCGGCGCCGACCAGGGGCGGCGGCATCGCGAGCGGCTGGGTGCGCTGGGATTCGCCGATCGCGCCGCGCTGGCAGCCGCGCTGCGGGCGGGCGAGGCCGACCCGTGGGACGAAGACGTCGCCGCGCTGCTGTGGTCGGAAGTCCGGGACCGGCTCGCGGTCGCCAATCCGAAGCACGCCAAGGGAACGACCAGGGGAGGCCACGGTGCCTGAGGAGCTGCGCGAACGCCTGCTGGACGAACTGACCGGACCCGGCGGCGATTTCGAGATGACAGACGCCGTGGTGCGCGGAACACCCATGCGCGTCTACGCCAAGCCGTTGCGCACCCTGCGCGACGCCGCCCTGCTCAGCGCCTTCCACGGCGACAACGACTTCCTCATCTACGAGGACCACCGCTGCACCTTCACCGAGCACCAGCGGCTCGTCGCGGGACTCGCCCGAGCGCTGCGCGAGGAGTACGGGCTGACCAGCGGAGATCGCGTCGCCATCGCGATGCGCAACTTCCCGGAGTGGGTGCCGATCTTCTGGGCCGTCCAGGTCGCGGGGCTCGTCGCCGTCCCGCTCAACGCCTGGTGGTCGCGCGACGAACTGCGCTACGGCATGACCGACAGCGGCGCGAAGCTCGTGTTCGCCGACCCCGAGCGCACGGCGCTGCTCGACCGCGAGGTCCCGGTCGTCGAGGTGCGCGGCGGCGAACCGGGGCCGGGCGTGCGCCCCTGGGCGGACCTGATCGCCGGCTTCCCGGACGACGTGCAGCCGCCCGCTGTCGTCGTCGAGCCCGACGACGACTCCACGATCCTCTACACCTCGGGCACCACGGGACGCCCCAAGGGCGCGGTCGCCACGCACCGCAACCACGTCACGAACCTGCTCAACACGGTCGTCACCCGCAAGGTCGGTTCCGCCATCGTCAACGGCGGCACCTTCCCCGAACCCGACTCGAACGATCCGCAGCCCGGGGCGCTGCTGACGTTCCCGATGTTCCACATCGCCGGCATCACCGTGCTGTGCTTCGCGACCCTCGCGGGAGCGAAGCTGGCGACGATGTACCGCTGGGACCGGGCGCAGGCCGAGAAGCTCATCCGCGACAACGACCTGACCAGCGCCGCCGGTGTTCCCACGGTGATGCGGGACCTGGTCGAGAACAGCGATTCGGTGCGCGGCCTGGAGGGCGTCACGATGGGCGGCGCCCCCATCCCGCCCGACCTCGTGCAGCGCATCGGCGGGCTCGGCAGCAGCGCGTCCAGCGGGTACGGGCTGACCGAGACGACCTCCACGGTCGTCGGCAACTCCGGCGAGGACTACCAGGACCACCCCGACAGCGTCGGAAAACCCATGCCGGGAGCGGAGATCCGCGTCGTCGACCCGGCGACCGGCGACGACCTCGCGGACGGCGAGATCGGCGAGCTGTGGTTCCGGGGTCCCAGCGTCGTGCGCGGCTACTGGAACCTGCCCGAGGCCACTGCGGAGTCCTTCACCGACGGCTGGTTCCACACCGGCGACCTCGGTTACGTCGACGACGGCTGGGTGTACGTCGTGGACAGGCTCAAGGACGTGGTGATCCGGGGCGGTGAGAACGTCTACTGCGCCGAGGTCGAAGCCGCGTTGTACGAGCACCCGGCGGTCGCCGACGTCGCCGTCATCGGGCTGCCGCACGCCACCCTGGGGGAGGAGGTCGCGGCCGTGGTGAACCTCAAAACCGGCGTGGATGCGGAGGAACTGCGAGCGCACGTCCGAGAACGCCTGGCGGGGTTCAAGGTGCCGGCGCACGTGGTGGTGCACGAGGACCCGCTGCCGCGCACGCCGACGGGCAAGGTCCTCAAGCGTCGACTCCGAGAGCAGATCGTCCAGCAGGGGTGAGCGCGGTGGAGCTGCCAGGCATCGAACACGACGCGGTCACCGGTTGGCTGGCCGAGCGCGGCGTGCCCGGACCGGTGGAGTTCTCGCTGGTCTCGGGCGGGAGGTCCAACCTCACCTACCGGGTCACCGACGCCGATGGCGTGGTGCGCGCCCTGCGCCGGCCGCCGACCGGGGGAGTGCTGAGCACCGCCCACGACATGAGCCGCGAGTGGCGGTTCATCTCCGCGCTGCACGGGACCGGTGTCCCGGTCCCGGCGCCGTTCGCGTACTGCGAGGATGGCGAGGTCACCGGCGCCGCGTTCTACGTGATGGACTTCGTCGACGGCACCGTGCTCGCCGACGGCTCCTCGGTGGCCGCGATGCCGCTCCCGGCTCGGCACCGGGCTGGGATGGCGACCGTGGAGTGCATGGCCGCGCTGCACAACCTCGAACCGGACGCCGTCGGGCTCGGCGACGTGGCCCGCCGCGACGGCTACCTGCAACGTCAGCTGCGACGCTGGCAGAAGCAGGTCCACGCCTCGGGCGCCCCGGACCTCGGTCTGCTCGACCAGGTGCACGACGCGCTCGTCGCGAACGCGCCCGAGCAGACCACCGGCATCGTGCACGGCGACTTCCGGCCCGGGAACCTCTCCTACGGCCTCGACGGCGAGGTCCTCGCGGTCCTCGACTGGGAACTGGCCACCCTGGGCGAACCGCTGGCCGACCTCGGCTGGCTCATCGCCACCTGGGAGGAACCCGGCGACGACCTCCCCGCCGTCACCCCCGGCCCCACGGCCGAGGACGGCTTCCCGACCCGCGACGACCTCATCGCCCGCTACGCCGAGCTGACCGGCCGAGACCTCTCCGACCTGCCGTTCTACGTCGCCTTCCAGCGCTGGCGCTCCTGCTGCATCACCGCAGGGGTCCGCGCCCGCTACGAGGCCGGCCACATGGGTGACGACGGCTACGACGCCACCGCCAGAGCGGACACCGAACAGCGCCAAGCCCAACTCGCCTGGCAGGCGGTCAAGGACCTCGGCCTGGCCTAGCTGGGTGATCAGTCGAGGGCGGCGCGGACCGAACGCGGAATGGACTGCAACAGAGCCGGTTCGAGCGTCATCGCGCGGAACGCCAGGGCTACGGTAGCGCTGTGGTCCGGCCGGTGGACGATCTCCACGGAGTCGCCGGGTCGGACGTTTCCCGGCTCGATCACGCGCAGGTAAGCCCCGGGCTTCGCCGCCCGCATGAACCGCTCGATCCAGCCGTTGCGCCCCATCCATCCCTGGAAGGTCGCGCAGGGGATCCGAGGGGATGACACCTCCAGCACGACTTCTCGGCCGATGCGCCAGCGCTCACCGATGAGGGCGCCGTTCACGTCGAGACCGCAGGTGGTCAGGTTCTCGCCGAAAGTGCCGTGGGGAAGCGGAGTGCCGAGCTCGACCTGCCACTCATCCAGGGCCTCCCGTGCGTAGGCGTAAACGGCCTGGTCGGAGCCTCCGTGGTGCTTGACGTCGTACACCCGATCGCCCGCGAGCCCGACCGCACCCGTGCCCTTCGGGCCGGGTGCGCGGACAGCCACCGGACCGGTGACCGGCCGCTTGTCGATGCCGGTGGTGCTGACCTTCTTCCACGGGTTGGGCCGAGGTCGGCCGACGTTGACGGACAGCACCTTCATCCCCTGACCGTACGGCCAGGCCGACCTCGGAGCGACTGATTTTTCGCCCGACTCAGGCGGTTCCCCGCAAATGCCGGGCGAAGAACCGGGTGGCGGAATCGCCCTCCCACGGCGGGACACCGGTGTGCCCGCCCATGTTGGCGTGCAGCGACTTCTCCTCGGAACCGAAGGCGTCGAACAGTTTCAGCGACTGCTCCCGGTCGTTCCCCTCGTCGTCCCACTGCAGCAGCACGTGCAGCGGGACGACGACCTTTCGCGCCTCGTCGAACATGCCGCGGGGCACTCTCACACGGCCGCCGAAAAAGTCGCAGCGCCCGCCGCGAACAACCAACCGATTTTCCCGTGTCCGGAATCGGCCGTCGATCACGAATGCCGAGGTGACCTTCCGGACAACCGTCAGCGATGCCCGCATCCCGGGACGGTTCTTCCTGGAATTGACCGGGAAAAAAGGGACAACGATCACGGACGGTTCGGACCAAAACTGCCCATAGCAACACCGACGTTGCCACCGATGTTGTGCGAGGGAGACGAGCAGGGCGAAGGCGATGCGCTGTCATCGGGCCTGGCCGGGGTCAGGGATCTTTCAGCTCTTTGAGGGTGTCGTTGCATTGCGGGCAGGTGGGGGCGTGGATCCAGTCGAATTCGGAGGGTTTGGCAAGCGCGAAGATTCGTTCGCAGACCGAGGGCGCGGAGGGGCCGGTGTCGGCGGCGATTCCGAAGAACGCGTGGCGGACCAGGCCGTATGCGCTGGATTCGTCCGGGGTCGGACGCCAGAAGTAGCGCAGCCACGTGTGCGATGTCGTCATCAGTTCCTCGTTCGTGCCGTGTGCTGTTGGTGCGGCAGTTCCCGCCGGTCGGGAGGGGAAGTGCCCGCGGGCGATGCGACGATCGGCGGGAACTGCCTGTGGGTAGTTTCGTGATCACGGGTGGTGATCCTTGGGCTTTGGGTGTTCACAGGCGTTCACAGCGAAGGTGGGGCTGATGACGGTGGGTGCGGACCTGCGGGCTGCGCGGGAAGCTGCGGGGCTGAGCCTGGCGCGGATGGCGCAGCGCACGCATTTCGCGAAGTCGTACCTGAGCATGGTCGAAACCGGGAAACGGACTGCGGCGCAGGACGTGATCAGCGCCTACGAGCAGGTGCTCGGTGTGTCATTGCGGGCCGGTTGCGGTGATCCGGTGCGGGTTGCGCACGAGTGGCTCGTGGCGGAGTCGCCGATGGCCGCGCACGTCCGTGCCGGTCGGCGGGTCGGGGGTTCGTTGGTGGATGAGCTCGACGAGCGAGTCGTCGAGCTGCGACATCTCGATGACGTGGTCAGCAGCAGGGACCTCCTGCCTGCCGTGTTGAAGGAGCTCGGTGAGGTCGAGGCGCTGGTGGGCTCGGCGAGCTTCGCGGAGCAGGTGGGGCGGCGGCTGTTCACGGCGGTCGGGGAACTCGCGCAGCTCGCGGGGTGGATCGCCAGCGACGCGGGCCGTTGTGCCGACGCGCAGCGGCTGTACCTGTCGGGCGTGGGTGCTTCCGAGGCGGCGGGCGATCGCGTGCTGGGGGCGCAGCTGCTGTCCAGTCTGAGCTATCAGCTCGCCAATGTCGGGAACCCGCGGGACGCAGCCCTTTTGGCGCGGACGGCGGTTCGAGGGGCCGACGGCGCGTCGCCGGTGGTGCGTGCGCTCCTGCTGGAGCGCCTGGCGTGGGCCTCGGTGAAGGCGGGAGACGCCGAGGGCACCTGGCGCGCGTTGGACGGCGTGAACGACTCGTACGACCGCCGAGGCGGTACCGGGTCCGAGCCGGAGTGGGTCTACTGGCTCAACCAGGCGGAGATCGACGTCATGGCCGGTCGGTGCATGATCGAACTGGGGCGTCCCGGCGACGCCGAGCCCCTTCTGGCCAACGCCATCGCGACCTACCCGGCCGACCACGCCAGGGAAGTGGCGCTGTACCTGACGTGGCTGGCCGAATCCCATGCGAGGACCGGTGACCTGGACGCCGCACGCGACGTCGTGGAGCGGGCGCAGCGCCATGCGGCGACCATGCCCTCGTCCAGGGCCGAAGACCGCCTGGACTCGGTCGTGGGGATGCTCTGACGCGTCAGACCGTGGTGGCAACGTCCCGGGACGGTTCTTCCTGGAATTGACCGGGCAATGGTTCTCGGTCGTTCCGGTGAATGTTTCCGGGACCTCGGGTGCGGGGCGCGGGGTCAGGATGTGGCGCGGAGGATGTCGAGGCGTCGCAGTTCGTCGTGGGAGAGGGCCAGGTCGGCTGCGGCGACGTTGTCGCGCAGGTGGCGGACGCTGGTGGTCCCGGGGATCGGGATGACCGCTACGCCGTGCGCCTGCTGCCGGTGGTGCACCCAGGCCAGCGCAACCTGCCCCCGCGTGGTCTCGTGCGCATGAGCGATCTCACCGAGCGCGGTGCTCAGGTCGTTCGTCGTCCGCTCGTCGGCTGTGCTCGGGGACCGGTGGAGAACTCCATGGCCGTTCGGGGAGTGAGCCACGACCGCCACTCCGAGTTCGGCCGCGGTGGGCAGCAGCTCCTGCTCGATGTCACGCTGCACCAGCGACCACTGCTCCTGCAGCGCCGCGATCGGATGTGCGGCGTGTGCGCGGCGCAGGTCGTCCGCCGTGACGTTGGACAGGCCGAGAGCGCGCACCTTCCCCTGGTCGACCAGTTCGGCCATGGCGCCGACGGTTTCCTCGATCGGGACCGTGTCGCTGCGATGGTGCAGGTAGTAGAGGTCGATCACCTCGACACCGAGTCGTCGCAGGCTCGACTCGCATGCCTGTCGCACGTACTCCGGGTCGGCCCGCACGTCGAAGTCACCGGCGACCTCTCCTTGCCACACCAGCCCGAACTTGGCGGCCAGCAGCACCTCGTCACGGCGCCCTCGGATCGTCCGGCCGACCAGCTCCTCATTCTGGTAGGCATCGGCGGTGTCCACCATCGTGATGCCCGCATCCAGGGCGGCGTGGACCACGGCCACCGGGTCGCGGTCGCCACCGTCGGCGACCCCGTCGCGCAACCTCATCGCCCCGAATCCCTGGCGGCCGAACCTCTCTCGGCTCATGGACGAACGCGTTCCCGTCTCAGCAGTTGGCATGGTCTTCACCCTAGGACCTCAACCGCGGTCGAGGTCCAGTCATGTGCGGCGCTGCACCTGACGCGGCTGGTGGAGCGTGCGGACTCGGTCGTGCGTCAGACCGTGGTGGGGGCTTCGTCGGGTTGTTCGGTCTGCGCGGCTTGGCGCTTGGGGTGGTCTGCGGGCATGAGGTAGGACAGGACCGCGAGGGCTGCCGCGATGAGGAACAGCAGGCCGAAGACGACGTGCACC
Source organism: Saccharopolyspora sp. NPDC049357 (assembly GCF_040677225.1). NCBI lineage: Bacteria > Bacillati > Actinomycetota > Actinomycetes > Pseudonocardiales > Pseudonocardiaceae > Saccharopolyspora > Saccharopolyspora sp. NPDC049357. Next base: position 11,541 of record NZ_JBFAQJ010000047.1, read on the forward strand.
GCGGCCATCAGGCCCGGTCCTGCGGGGGTGCCGTCGGGGCCGACGGTGGTGCGGGCGTTGACGATGGCTCCGCAGACCGCCACGCCCACGGCCGAGCCCAGCGAGCGGGCGAACATGTTGACGCCGGTGACGGCGCCGCGCTCGGTGAACGCGGCCGAGGACTGCGACGCGATGAGCGTCGGCACCGCGGTCAGGCCCATGCCCAGGCCGACCACGAACGTGAACGCCCCGATCATGATCACGGTCGAGTTCTCGCCCAGCAGCAGCGTCAGGCCGGTGCCCACGACCACGAAGGCGGAACCGATCATCGACGTGTAGCGGAACCCGAGGTTGAGGTAGACGCGCCCGGCGTTGGTGGCGGCCAGCGGCCAGCCGACCGTCATGGCGGCCAGGGCGAAGCCGGCGATCAGCGGGCCGAACCCGAGCACGCCTTGGGCGTAGATCGGCACGTAGGTGGACAGGCCGAGCACGATCACGCCCACCAGCAGCGAGACGGCCGTGGGGACGCCCACCACGCGGCGGCGCAGCAAGCGCAGGTTCAGGATCGGGTGCGAGGAGCGCAGCGCGTGCGCGGCGAACGCCGCGAGCAGCAGCACGGCCGTCACGAAGATCAGCACCGACGGCACCGACATCCAGGCCCAGCTGGTGCCGCCTTCGAGCAGACCGAGCAGCACGAGCGTGCTGCCGCCGGTGAGCAGCGCGGCTCCGAGGTAGTCGATCGGTTCGCGGTCGCCTTCGCGCGCGGACTCGTGGTACTTGAGCACCAGCATCGCCGCCGCCGCGAAGCACAGCGGCAGGTTGATCCAGAAGATCCAGCGCCAGCTGATGAATTCGCTGAACACGCCGCCCAGCGTCGGGCCGACGACCGACGAGATCGCCCACACCGAGGCCAGGTAGCCCTGCGTCTTCGCCCGCTCCTGGAGCGTGTAGATGTCGGCGGCGATGGTCAGCGAGACCGGCATCACCGCGCCCGCGCCCAGTCCCTGCAGCACCCGGCCGATGATCAGCGCGGGCATCGACCAGGCCGCACCGCACAGCACCGATCCGACCAGGAAGAACCCGACTCCCGCGAGCATCAGGCGCTTGCGGCCGAGCACGTCGGCGAGCCTGCCGAACAGCGGCGTGCTCACCGCCTGCGCGAGCAGGTAGGCGGAGAACAACCACGGGACCTGAGCGAAACTCCCGAGATCGCGGGCGATCGTGGACGACGCGGTGGCGATGATCGTCGCGTCCAGCGCCACCAGGGCCGTGGACAACATCAGCGCGAGCAGGATCGGGCCGCGCTCGGAGCGCAGCCCGACACCGGAAGATGGAGCGGGCACGACTCCATAAGGTACCCGGAAGCGGAATTATTCCGGGCGCTGCGAAGATTCCCGATTTCCCCGGGTTTGCGGAGATTTCTGGGAAGAGCGCGGTTCTGGTTCGAACTCGCCGGGCATGAGGCCAACGATCAAGGACTGCCGCGTCGCTCCGCCGCAGGAGTCCGATGCTCTCCGGGTATCGGTGAATACCGAACGGATGTTGGACGGGCATTGTCCGGAGATCTAGCGTCGAGCCCGATCATGCCGGGTGATTCAGAGCACTACGACATTCGCCAGCCGGTGGGGGTGCGGTCGAGGCCTCCGAGCCGACGGATTCCGGTGCGCGCCTGACGAGGCGCGTCGGAAACCGGTGCTGGCAAGGGCAAAGGAGCCTCTCGTGGTCGAATCCAAGTCGCTCAACACCACCTCCGCCGCGCCGCCACCGACATCGTTCCTGGGGTACCTGCGGTCGTTCGGGCCGGGCATCGTCATCGCGCTCAGCTGGGTCGGAACCGGCGACCTCATCGACAACTCGGTGGCCGGCGGCAACTACGGCTACGGGCTGCTGTGGGTGCTGCCGCTGTCGCTGGTCTTCCGCTTCCTGTTCGTCAACAGCCTCGCGAAGTACCCGCTCTACAACGTCCAGAACGACTCCAGCATCGTGCGCGGTTTCGCCCGCACGCACCCGGTCTTCGGGTGGCTGATGCTGATCTCCTTCGTGCTCTACACGCACCTGCTGCTGGCGTTCAGCTTCAGCGGTGTGGGCGTGGCGCTGCACGGGCTGTTCGGCGGGCTTCCGCCGTTCTGGTGGTCGGTGATCGGGGCGATCTCGGTGTTCGCGGTGACCTTCCGGGGTGCTTACGGAGTCCTGGAGAACACCTTCAAGGTCGTGCTCGCGGTGATGGTGGGCGCGTTCGTCGTCGGCGTCGTCATGGTGGGCATCAACTGGCCCGAACTGGTGCGCGGATTCGCCTTCGAGCTGCCACCGCAGAGCGGCCTGTTCGACTCCTCGCTGGTGGCGTCGAGCCTGGTCCTGGCCACGCTCGGCTCGATGGCCAACCTGTTCTACCCGCAGTTCCTGCGGGAGAAGGGCTGGGTGACCCCGGCCTACCGCCGTGTCCAGCAGTACGACCTGCTGTTCGGCTCGTTCGTGGTGCTGTTCCTCGGCGTGTGCGTCTGGGCTCTGGGGGCGGAGGTGCTGAGCACCGGTGAGGGAGTCGACGAGGCCTCCGACATCGCCGGAGCGCTGGGCACCGCGATCGGCCCGATCGGCACCTACCTGTTCTACCTGGGCTTGCTGGGCGCGGCGTGGACGACGGTGGCCGGCTCGCTGTTCGCGCTGAGCAAGATGAGCGTCGAAGCCCTGCACACGGTTCGGCCGGGCCGCCGGGAGCGGGTCGGTGACGACCCGCGCGAGGACGGCTTCTACAAGGTGATGGTCGTCTGGGGTCTGGCCGCGATCGTCTGGTCCCTGCCCGCCGCACCGGGATTCGTCGTGCTCGTGGTGATCTCGCACGTGCTGACCTCCCCGTTCCTGCTGATCATCGTGGTCGGCCTGATCGCGATGCTGAACAAGCGCCGGATCATGGGCGAGCACGTCAACACCTGGAAGGAGAACCTGGTCCTGGTCATCGTCGCGCTGCTGGTCTGCGCAGCCGCCGTGCAGGGATTCGCCCAGGTTCTCGGTTTCTGACCCGAGCGAGGAAGCATGAACAAGCTCGAGATCGCCGTCCTGCCGGACCCCGATGGTGGCGTGGCCGAGGTCGCCCGCGAGGCGGGCGCGGAAGTGGTGGGGCTCGACCAGGCCGAGGCGCTGGCCTGGACGACCTCGGCCACCGCCGAGTTCCCTTCAGCGCTGCCGGATTCGATCCGCTGGGTGCAGCTCCCCTCGGCCGGGGTCGAGCAGTGGTTCCAGGCCGGGATCGTCGACGGCGCGCGCACCTGGACCTCGGCGACCGGTGCCTACGCCGCACCGGTCGCCGAGCACGCGCTGTTGCTGCTGCTCACCGGGATACGTCGGATGCCGGAGTGCGTCCGCGCCACCACGTGGTCCAAGGCCGAGCTGATGCCGAGCGTGGGGACGCTCGGTGGTGCGACGGTGGCCATCATCGGCTGCGGCGGCATCGGCCGCGCCCTCCTCCCGTCCCTGCGAGCGCTCGGCGCCCAGGTCATCGCCGTCAACCGCAGCGGACGGACCGTTCCGGGCTCCCTCCGCACCGTGGCGGCCGACGATGCGGCGGAGGTCTGGTCGCAGGCCGACCACGTCGTCGTCGCCGCGCCCGCGACCAGCGACACCCAGCACCTCGTGGGCCGCGACCAGATTCAGCGCATGCGCCCGGGCGCGTGGCTGGTCAACGTCGCCCGAGGTTCGGTCGTGGACACGGAGGCTCTGGTGGAAGCGCTGGACGAGGGAGCCATCGGTGGCGCGGCCCTCGACGTGACCGACCCCGAGCCGCTGCCCGACGGTCATCCACTGTGGACTCATCCGCGAGCCGTCATCACTCCGCACGTGGCCAACCCGGCGGTCACCCTCCGCCGAGGATTCCACGAACGGTTGGCGCACAACATCGGCCGGTACGTCCGAGGAGAACCCCTGATCGGAACGATGGACCTCACACGCGGGTACTAGCCACCCTGATCACCGGGGTTTTCCGGTCCCCGATCACGTCGTGAGCTGATCCGGTGTGCCGCTCAGAGCAGGTGGAAGGTGCCGTAGTGGTCGGGGGAGAAGTACACCTCGTTGGTGGTCGTGTCCAACACCAGGCGGTAGGCCTGACGCTGGGCGCCGCACTCGCGCGGCGTGACGTCGAATTCGAGGTAGCTGTGGCCCTCGGGGAGCTGGCCCTCGTAGTTGTTGTAGGTGCCGCCGGCGAAGTTGCACTGCCCGTCGGGCCAGTCCACCCAGCCGCGCTCCGGCGGGTAGTTCAGCGACGCCCAGATCTCGTTCGAGCTGCGAGCCTCGTCGCAACCCTTGACCTCGCAGGCCTGCGCGACCGCGGCCGTGGCGGTCGGGGTGATCACGGCACTGCCGCCGCCGAGCAAGCCGAGCACGGCGAAAGCGGAAACGAGCAGCTTGATCACCGGGTTGATTCGGTTGTGCCTCACGCGTCCTCCCGAAAGTTGGCAGCGCCTCGGAATCTAGAGGCGTCTGAAGGCTTTCGGGTCGGATCTGCGACAACTGGACAAGTGGATCAAGAACGTGGGAACAGTCCGAACCACATCAGTCCTGACCCCGCGAGGTCACGGCGTCGACCTGGGTGTGCATGAGGGCGAGGGTCTGGTCGAGGGTCAGGCCGGAGTTCACGGCGTGGTCCAGGTAGGTGAGGATGCGCTGCGCGTCCTCACCGAGAACCGCGTTGGTGGAATCCGCCGTGGCGGCGTCGAGGGTGCCGAGGCTCGCGCGCTGTTGGGCGCCCCGCACGGCGCGTCGGAGGATGGTGGTCTCCTGCGCGTTCGGACGCCGGCGCTCCTCGGTGAGGCGGGCGAGGATGCGTCGCACGGTCGGGTCGTTCTTGACCGTCGCGGCCCGCGCGGCGTACGCGGCCACCATCTGCGACCCGCGTCGATCGTCCGGAGCGCCCGGGCCGTTCTCGGCGTGAGCGGGCGGCACGTCGACGTCGAGCGCGTCCATCGCCCGCTGCACGCGCGCGTCCCGGGCGCGCGCTCGGGCGATCGCGTCCGGACGTCCCTTGCCCGCGCGCTCCCGCACCTGCTCACGGGCCTGCTGCCCGGCTGCGGACAACCTCCGGGGCCGGGAGACCAACCCGTCGTTGATCTGCTGCTGGCGCTTGAGCCGCAGGTGCATGTCCAGCGACTGCCCGGCCCGGGGCGGAGCCAGCCGCGCGTTGCGCTCGAAGTCGTCGTCCGAATCGCGGAACCACTTCCGCAACCGCCTGACCAGGAAGTCCTCCGGCGACTCCCGGTCGCCCCGCCGGGGCTGGAAGCCCTCCTGGCCCTCCGGGAGGTTGTCGAGCGCGACCTTGATCGCGTCCACGCACCAGCCCGCGTCGAACCACCGGTTGAGGATCGCGACGGCCTCCGAGGTCACCGGGTGACCTGGGAAGAGCTCGCCGAACAGCTTCCTGGTGGCCAGCTCGACCTGTTCCCGGTCGGCCGGGATGACCCGGCCCGGCCAGGTCTGCGGGGTGAAGGCCATTCGGTTCCTCCAGGGGCTGCGCGTGCGCCACCAGTGTCCATCAACGGTTCCGATGATCGACGCCGGATCGTGATCGCGGACCTACCGGCGGCGTCCGGAGGGCTTCCGTTTGGTGGGTCTCGACTATTTTCGGGGTCCACCACGCCAGGCTGGCTACATATCCCTACTTCCCGGTAACCGGGAGGGTGTTCTTGAACGTCGGGAGTGACAGCTCCCGTGAGGAGATTGGGAGGTCTTGTCGGTGTTCCGTCGTGTGGCGATCGTCAACCGCGGGGAAGCCGCGATGCGGCTGATTCATGCTGTGCGGGAGGTCGAGGCCGAGACCGGAGCCCGGATCGAGACCGTCGCCCTCCATACCGACGCGGACCGCTCAGCGGCCTTCGTGCGGGAGGCGGACCTCGGCTACGACCTCGGCGCGGCTCGGGATCGGCCCTACCTGGACCTGGGTGTGCTGGAGCGGGCGCTGGTCGAGACCGGGGCGGACGCGGCCTGGGTCGGCTGGGGCTTCGTCGCGGAGGATCCGGCGTTCGCCGAGCTCTGCGAGAAGGTGGGCGTGACCTTCATCGGCCCGAGCGCCGATGCGATGCGCAAGCTCGGCGACAAGATCGGTGCGAAGCTGATCGCCGAGGAGGTCGGTGTCCCGGTCGCGCCGTGGAGCCGGGGCGAGGTCGCCGACCTGGACTCGGCCGTCCGCAGCGCGGGTGAGATCGGCTACCCGCTGATGCTCAAGGCCACCGCGGGCGGCGGCGGACGCGGCATCCGGGTGATCAACGACGAGCGGGAACTGGCCGACGCCTACGAGCGCACCCGGCTGGAGGCCGAGCGGGCTTTCGGCAGCGGCGCGGTCTTCCTGGAACGGCTGGTCACCGGCGCCCGGCACGTCGAGGTCCAGGTGATCGCCGACGGCCAGGGCACGGCGTGGGCGCTGGGGGTCCGCGACTGCTCCGTGCAGCGCCGCAACCAGAAGGTCATCGAGGAATCCTCCTCGCCGGTGCTCAGCGCCGAGCAGAGCGCGGAGTTGAAGGCCGCGGCCGAGCGGCTCGCGCTGGCCGTGGACTACCGGGGCGCCGGGACCGTGGAGTTCCTCTACCACCCCGGTGACCGGCTGTTCGCCTTCCTGGAGGTCAACACCCGCCTGCAGGTCGAGCACCCGATCACCGAGGCCACCACCGGCATCGACCTGGTGAAGGCCCAGCTGCACGTGGCGTCGGGCGGCAAGCTCGAAGGGGAGCCGCCCGCCGAATCCGGGCACGCCATCGAGGCCCGGCTCAACGCCGAGGACCCGGAGCGCGACTTCGCACCGGCGCCGGGCAAGATCGTCCGGCTCGACTTCCCCGCAGGCCCCGGCATCCGCGTCGACACCGGCGTGGACGAGGGCGACAGCATCCCCGCCGACTTCGACTCGATGATCGCCAAGATCATCGCCGTGGGGCGCGACCGGGACGAGGCGCTGGGCAGGCTGCGCCGCGCGATGGCGCAGACCACGGTGATCGTCTCCGGCGGCGCGACCAACAAGAGCTTCGTGCTCGACCTGCTCGACCGGCCCGAGGTGATCGACGGTTCCGCCGACACGGGCTGGATCGACCGGGTCCGCGCCGAAGGTGAGCTCCAGTCGCACCGGCACTCCGCGATCGCCCTGGCCGCGGCCGGCATCGAGGCGTACGAGGACGCCGAGCTCGTCGAGCGGCAGCGGTTCCTGGCCGCCGCGCACGGTGGCCGGCCGCAGGCGCAGCACGAGAGCGGGAGGCCCCTGGAGTTCAAGCTGCGGGGCAACTCCTACCGGGTGCAGGTGGCGCGCATCGGGCACGAGCGGTTCCGGATCGGGATCAGCGCGGGCAGCGGCGCTCCGGTGCACACCGCCGACGTCGAGGTCGAGCGCTTCGACGACCACGTCGGGCAGCTCATCGTCAACGGCGAGCGCTACCGCCTGGTCACCGACACCCACGGTCCGGTGTGCCTGGCCGAGGTGAACGGCGTGGCGCACCGGGTCAGCCGCGACGAGGGCGGCGTGCTGCGCTCGCCCGCGCCCGCGCTGGTCGTCGCGACCCCGCTGGAGGTCGGCGCCGAGGTCGAGGAAGGCGCAGCGGTCCTCGTGCTGGAGAGCATGAAGATGGAGACCGTGCTGCGCGCACCCTTCCGCGCCAAGCTGCGGGAGTGCTTGGTGCGCACGGGAAGCCAGGTCGAGACGGGCGCGCCGCTGCTGCGGCTGGAACCGCTCGGCGACTCCGACGAAACCGGCGCGGAGCAGGCCACGTCCGAGACCGCTGATCTCGCGCTCCCCCCGGGACGGGAAGGGATCGATGCGGGCGAGCGCGCGACGCGCAGCCGGCAGGACCTGCGCAGCATGCTGCTCGGGTTCGACGTGGACCCGCAGGACGAGCGCCGCGTCCTCAACGACTACCTGCGGGCCCGCGAGGAACTGGTCGAGGCCGGACGGCGTCCGCTGGCCGAGGAGATCGAGCTCCTGGAGGTGTTCGCCGACCTCTCCGAGTTGAGCCGCAACCGGCCGGTCGGGGAGGAGACGGCGGCGGACTCGCGGGTGCACAGCTCGCGCGAGTACTTCCACACCTACCTGCAGAGCCTCGACGTCGAGCGGGCCGGACTGTCCGAGACGTTCCAGCGGCGCCTGGTCAAGGTCCTCGCCCACTACGGGGTCGACGAGCTGGACCGGACCCCGGAGCTGGAGGAGGCGGTCTTCCGGATCTTCCTCGCCCAGCAGCGCGCCTCCTCGGACGAGGCGGCCATGGCGACCCTGCTGCGGCAGTGGCTCGCCGAGGCGCCGCCCTCCGGCGCGAACCGGCAGCCCGCCGGTCTCGCCCTGGAGCACCTGGTGGCGGCCACCCAGCTGCGGTTCCCCGCCCTGTCCGACCTCGCCCGCACCGTGGCGTTCCGCTGGTTCGCCCAGCCGATGCTGCGGCGCCACCGCGCGGAGGTCTACGCGGGGGTGCGCAAGCACCTGAGGTACCTGGACGAGAACCCGGCCGCACCGGACCGGGCCGAGCGGATCTCCGCGATGGTCTCCAGCGCCGAACCGCTGGTCCGGCTCGTCGGGCAGCGCATCGGCCGCGAGGGAACCGACCCGGCGCCGCTGCTGGAGGTGCTCGCCCGCCGCTACTACGGCAACCGGGAACTCGACGACGTCCGCACGGTCGAGGTAGCCGACTGCACCTTCGTCACCGCCGAGCACCGGAGCGCCGGTTCGCGCGTGGTGAGCACGGCGGTGGACTTCGCCGCGCTGCCCGACGTCGTGCGGGCGATCGGTGAGCTGGCCACCGACGGCGGCCTGGTCGCCGACGTCTACCTGGTGTGGGACGGCCAGCCCGACGACACCGACGCGATGGCTGCCCGGCTCGGCGAGGTGCTCGCCGCTCAGCAGCTGCCGAGCCAGGTCAACCGGATCACCACCACGGTGGCCGGTCCCAGCGGTGCGGTGATGCACCACCACTTCACCTTCCGCCCGTCGCCGGAGGGCTTCGCCGAGGAACGCCTGATCCGCGGGCTGCACCCGTTGCTCGCCGATCGGATGCAGCTGGAGCGGCTGCGCGAGTTCGACCTCGACCGCCTGCCCTCGGCCGACGAGGAGGTCTACCTGTTCCGGTGCGTGGCACCGCAGAACCCCGCTGACGAGCGGTTGGTGGCGCTGGCCCAGGTGCGTGACCTGACGCCGCTGCGGGAGTCCGACGGCAGGCTCGTCGCGCTGCCCGCCGCGGAGGGCGTGCTCACCGCGTGCCTCGACGCGATCCGCAAGGCCCAGGCGAAGAAGCCCAAGGCGAACAAGCGATCCGGGACCAACCGCATCGTCATCTACGTCTGGCCTCCGAACGAGCTGTCCATGGAGGAGCTCGACGTCGTCGCGCAGCGCGTGCTGCCCACGACGGCCGGTGCCGGGCTGGAGGAAGTGCTGTTCCTGGTGCGCCAGCCAGACCCGGAGACCGGTGAGCTCGGCGAGGTCGCGGTGCGCATCGGCTACGACGCCGGGGCGGGGATGCGGCTCTCCGTCGAGCAGCCGTCGGTGGAGCCGGTGCAGCCGCTGGACTCCTACCGGCAGAAGGTGTTGCGGGCGGCCAACCGCGGGACCGCGTACCCGTACGAGTTGACGAAGATGCTCGCCGGCGCCCACGGCCGCTTCGTCGAGCACGACCTCGACGAGGACGGCGTGCTGGTGCCGGTGGACCGGCCGAAGGGGCAGAACTCGGCGGCGATCGTGGCGGGCGTGGTCACCACGCCCACGCGCCGGCACCCCGAGGGGATGTCGCGGGTGGTGCTGCTGGGCGATCCGACCAAGGCGCTGGGCGCCCTGTCTGAGCCGGAGTGCTCGCGCGTGATCGCCGCGCTGGACCTGGCCGAGCGGATGCAGGTGCCGCTGGAGTGGTTCGCGCTGTCGGCGGGCGCGCGGATCTCGATGTCCTCGGGCACCGAGAACATGGACTGGGTGGCCGCCGCGCTCAAGAAGATCGTCACGTTCACGCAGGGTGGCGGTGAGATCAACGTCGTGGTGGCGGGCATCAACGTCGGCGCGCAGCCGTACTGGAACGCCGAGGCCACGATGCTGATGCACACCAAGGGAATCCTGGTGATGACGCCGGATTCGGCGATGGTGCTCACCGGCAAGCAGTCGTTGGACTTCTCCGGTGGTGTCTCGGCCGAGGACAACTTCGGCATCGGCGGCTACGACCGGGTGATGGGCCCGAACGGGCAGGCCCAGTACTGGGCGCCGAACCTCGCCGCCGCCAACGACGTCCTGATGGCCCACTACGAGCACACCTACATCGCCCCGGGCGAGGCCGGGCCGCGCCGCGCGGGCAGCAGCGACCCGCGCGATCGCGACATCTCGAGCTACCCGCACGAGCTCGCCGACAGCGATTTCAGCACCGTGGGGCAGATCTTCTCCGCAGAGCACAACCCGGACCGCAAGAAGTCCTTCGACATCCGGACCGTGATGCGGGCGGTGTCCGACCAGGACCACCCGGTGCTGGAGCGGTGGGCCGGGATGGCCGACGCCGACACGGCCGTCGTCCAGGACGCGCACCTCGGTGGCAGCCCGGTCTGCCTGATCGGTGTCGAATCGCGTTCGGTCGCTCGGCGCGGGTTCCCGCCCACCGACGGGCCGGACGCCTACACCTCGGGCACCCTGTTCCCGCGGTCGTCGAAGAAGGTCGCGCGGGCGATCAACGCGGCCAGCGGGAACCGGCCGCTGGTGGTGCTGGCGAACCTCTCCGGGTTCGACGGCTCGCCCGAGTCGATGCGCAAGCTGCAGCTGGAGTACGGCGCCGAGATCGGCCGGGCCATCGTCAACTTCGACGGCCCGATCGTGTTCTGCGTGATCTCCCGCTACCACGGCGGCGCGTTCGTCGTGTTCTCCAAGGCGCTGAACCCGAACATGACCGTCCTCGCGGTCGAGGGTTCGTACGCCTCGGTGATCGGTGGCGCACCGGCGGCAGCGGTCGTCTTCGCGGGTGACGTCAACGAACGCACCGCGAACGACCCGAGGGTGCGGGAGCTCGAGGAGCTCGTGTCGGCTGCCGACGGTCCGGAACGAGCGGCTCAGAGCCTGAAGCTGGCCGACGTCCGGGCCGAGGTGCGTGCCGAGAAGCTCGGCGAGGTGGCCGCGGAGTTCGACCGCGTCCACAGCATCCAGCGCGCGGTGGAGGTCGGCTCCGTCGACGCGATCGTGAGTGCCGAAGAGCTGCGTCCTCGGATCATCGACGCCATCGAGAAGGCGGCGCAGCAGCGCTGAACCTGAGGGGTGCGGTTCTGGTCCGAACTGTCCGGTCGAAGAGGACATCGATCATGGACGGTTCGGACCAGAACCGACCCTGAACGCAGGCGCGCTGGAGGGCCGTCCGATCGACACGGCATCGGCCGGCTGGCCGCGAAGGGGTCACGGGCCGTGCGGGACCGCTTTGAGGAGGGTGACCCGCTCGGTGCCCCCGTTGGGGACCTCGTAGGTCCGCTCGTCGCCCTGCCGGGCTCCGGTAAGGGCGGCGCCGAGCGGCGATTCGGGGGAGTAGACCGCGAGACCGTCGGTGTCGGTCCCGTCGCGGGTGCCGAGCAAGAAGGTCTCGATCTCGCCGTCGTCGTAGCGGACGGTGAGCTGCATGCCGGGCTCGGCGACCCCGTCGTCCGGCGGCGGGTCGCCGACCACCGCGTTGTTCAGCAGATCCCTGATCTGCCCGATGCGAGCACGCCGGTGCCCCTCGTCGTCCAGCTCGGCGGCGGGACGGTGGGAGACCAGTTCGGCGAGCTCGGCCCGCAGCCGGTCGTGAGCGTCCTGGGTCATCCAGTGGGGGTGCGTGGTCGTCATGGTCTTCCTCGTGTCGACGGGTCGGTTCGGGGACGCCGGGATCAAGGCGTTGCTGCCGCGCGATGCGAAGAGGTGTGCGCCCGGACCTCATCGATCCGAGGTGCGCGGCATCGGGAGGAGGCTCGGCGAGGCGTCGGCGGACGATGTCCGCTCGCGCCGCTCAGCCGTGCGGGGTGATCACCGTCGGCGGCGTACCGGTCTGAGCCGGATGTTTCCGCGGTCTTCGGAAGGCGAGCCGATCACCGCTGAGGCCCGCGGACCACGACGGGTGCGTGCGATAGCGCCCATGACCAGCCCTCCCGTGATCTGACCTCACCGTTCAAGCCCGATCATGGCAGACGTTCAGACCAACGACACTGTGGAAAACGAACAAATCGACCAGTGGCACCTGTGCGGTTCCTCCAGCCCGCGGCGCGACCTCGGTCTACCGCAGGTCGAAAAGGAAGAGGCCGCCGGTCAGAGCCAGACGAGAGCTGCCACGACGAGAGCCTGGGTGCCCGTGGTCAACGTCGGTTGGATCACCGGGGCGAAGGTGGGCGAGTGGTTCCCCGGGACGTCCTGGGAGCCGTCGCCGACCAGGTCGGGATCGAGGCCGCCGATGCCCCAGTAGGTGTAGGGGATGTCGAAGGCGGTGGCCAGGTCGCTGAAGTCCTCGCTGGCGGCCCACCGGCCGAGAGGCCCGGCGCGGTCCCCGAAGAAGTCGGCGAACGCTTCGGCGACCTTGCCGGTGGACGAGGCGTGGCTGTCGGCCGCGGCGAGCGTCGGGCCCGCGTTGGTGGCCACGGTCCCGGCCGGCATCGGCAGCACGTGCTGGGCCAGCGCCACATCAGGACGGGGGATGAGCGCGCGGAGACCGTCGTCGACCATGCCCCGGGCGCCGTCGGCGACCTCCTCGGCGGGCTGGAACAGCACGACCAGCGTGCCGTTCCACCGGCCGGTGGCCGAGGCCATCAGCTGCGCGGCCCCGAGCAGGCAGGCCACGTGCACGTCGTGCCCGCACGCGTGCATCACCGGTTCGCCGTCAGCGGTCGCGGTGCTCGCGTAGGGCAGGCCGGTGTCCTCCCGCACCGGCAGGGCGTCCATGTCGGCCCGCAGCAGGACCGTGGGCCCGTCACCGTTGGCCAGCACCCCGACCACGCCGGTGCCGCCCACCTTCTCGTGGACCTGGTAGCCGGATTCCCGGAGCCGTTCGGCGACCAGCGATGCCGTGCGGGTCTCCTGGTGGGACAGCTCCGGGTGCGCGTGCAGATCCCGGTAGAAGTCCTCCTGCCACGACAGCGCGGAGTCCAGATCGGCGAGCACCGCTGCGGCTCGTGGCGTGTCCGTGCTGGTCTCACTCCTAAGTGTGCGCCCGGAATCTCGGTCAGGATGCGTCGCAGCCGGCCGGGCCGCACCATCGCGTCGCGGCGTGCTGGGCACCCGCAGGCTGTACCGGACCCCGAGCATCCGGATGGTGAAGCACACCGCCGCGGCCACGAGCGCGCTCGCGATCCCGTAGACCCCCAGGTGCACGGTGAGCACCGTCAGCATGGCGCCCACCAGCGCAGGAACGGCGTAGAAGTCGCTGGTCAGCACCGAGGGAACCCGCTTGATCGCGACGTCGCGCAGGGTCCCGCCGCCGACGGCCGTGAGCGCCCCCAGCAGCACCGCCTGCACCCCGCCGAGACCGTACGCCAGCGCCTTGCTGGCACCGGTCACGCAGAACACGCCGAGCCCGATCGCGTCGAAGATCGTGATCAGCTTCGCGAACCGCTCCAGTTCCACGCTGATGAAGAACGCCACGAGCGCCCCACCAGCGGCGACACCCAGGTAGAGCGCGTCGCTGAAGGTGGCGGGCGGCAGCGACCCGATCAGGATGTCCCGCAGGATGCCGCCGCCGAGCGCGGTCATCATGCCCAGCGTGAGGACCCCGACCAGGTCGAGCCGCACCACCCGCACGGCGGTGAGCGCACCGTTGAGGCCGAACGCGAACGTCCCCGTCAGATCCAGCGCGAGCAGCAACGGCGGTTGAGACATGACCACAGTCTGACCCCGACCCCCGCCTCGCACGCGGGTGGATGCTCACGGTCGCATCGATCCGTGCTGGACGTAGCGGTGGTGCCAGGACAGGGATTCGTCGAGCAGGTGCGGGGTGTGCAGCCCGAACGACGAGTGCTGCGCGCGCTGGAAGTAGTCGTGGAGCAGCGGCCGGAAGTCGGGGTGCGCGCAGCGGTCGATGATGCGTTCCGCACGCTTCTTGGGCGACAGGCCGCGCAGGTCGGCCAGGCCCTGCTCGGTCACGACGACGTCCACGTCGTGCTCGGTGTGGTCGACGTGCGAGACCATCGGCACGATCGCCGACACGTCGCCGTTCTTGGCCTGCGACGGTGTCACGAAGATCGACACGTAGGCGTTGCGCGCGAAGTCGCCGGAGCCGCCGATGCCGTTCTGGATGCGGCTGCCCATCAGGTGCGTGGAGTTGATGTTGCCGTAGATGTCGGCCTCCACGATCCCGTTCATCGCCAGGCAACCGAGCCGTCGCACCACCTCGGGGTGGTTGCTGATCTCCTGCGGCCGCAGCACGATCTTGTCGCGGTAGGCGGCGGTGTCCCGGTTGAACCGGTCCACCGCGGTCGGGCTCAGCGAGAACGCCGTCGCGGAAGCCATCAGGAGCTTGCCCGATTCGATGAGCTGCAGCATCCCGTCCTGGATGACCTCGGTGTAGGCGGTCAGCCCGTCGAACGGGCCGGTTTCGAGACCGGCGAGGACGGCGTTGGCGACGTTGCCCACCCCGGACTGCAGCGGCAGCAGCTCCCGGGGCAACCGGCCGCTGCGCACCTCCAGCTCCAGGAAGTCCAGGACGTGTTCGGCGATCTGCTCGGAGGTCCGGTCGGGTGGTGTGAAAGCCGCGTTGCGGTCGGGTGATTCGGTCTCCACGACCGCGATCACCTTGTCCGCCGGGCATTCCAGGTGCGGCACGCCGATCCGATCGGCCGGGTGCGTGATCGGGATGGGCTTGCGGTGGGGCGGGAGAGCGGTCCCGTAGTAGATGTCGTGCATGCCGTCGAGGTGCTCGCTCTGCCACGAGTTCACCTCGAGGATCACCCGATCGGCCTGCTCCAGCCACGTCTTGTTGTTGCCCACCGACGAGGACGGGATCAACCGGCCGTCCGCGGTGATGCCGCTGACCTCCACGACGGCCACGTCCAGCTCGCCGTAGATGCCCTGCCACACCCGCTGCGCCACGTGCGAGAGGTGGATGTCGGTGTAGTCCAGGCGGCCCGAGTTGATCTTCGCCCGGCTCACCGGATCCGACTGGTACGGCAACCGGAGGTCGATCCCCTCCACCTCGGCCAGCGCCCCATCGAGCTCCGGAGCGGTCGACGCCCCGGTCCACAACCCGACCTTCATCGGCCGACCCTGCTCGTGGGATCTGGCGACCCGCTTCGCCAGCGCTCCCGGCACCTCCTTCGGATACCCGGCACCGGTGAACCCGCTCATGCCCACGTTCTCGCCGGGCTCGATCATCTCGGCGGCCTCCTCAGCCGAGACGATCTTCGACGCGAACTGCCGATTCCGAATCCTGCCGGTCATCCACGACCTCCCGCTCAACGTTGAGACGCGCAGCGCCATCTCGGGCCAAGGGCGCTTGTTGTGACGCGGATCCTAAGCACGACACCGGGCGGAACCGGCTGTGACGTGGGTCACGAAAAGCACCGAAGGAGCGCGCTCACCAGGCAAGACGCGGCGGCCGATGGTTCAGGCGACGTCTCGGCATCGTTCGCTGAGCGACACCGCTGGTCGCTCAGCGAACTCCACCGGCGCGCTTCCGGAGCGCGAGCACCGTGGTCACCGCGAGGACGACCACCCCGACCGACTCCACGACGATCGAGGTCGGCGCCAGCCGGTAGCCGAGGCTCGACCGCATCCCGAACAGCGAAACCGGGCTCAACGCGATCAACAACGCCAACAACGTCCCCAACACGAACAGCAGCCCCAGAGCACTCGCCAGCGCCAACCGCTGCTGCCCGGCCACGATCACCGCCACGGCCAACGCAACCGCCCCCACCGCGTTCACCACGAACAACACCCCGAGCAAACCCCCGGTCCCGGTGAGCACGAGAAAAAGATGAATCCCACCCATGCCCAGCAGGAAAGCCGCGCTCAACCCCCGCCAGACAGCCAAAGCCCGGCCACCCGCAACCGAAGACGACGCACCCGAACGCTCAGACGACATCTCCCCACCTGCCTCCCGCACGGCGGCGCACACCGCCCAGTCCACCACGCCCCAGATCACTGCGCAGGCCTTTTGCCCCCGATCATCGGATGGGCATCTGTCATCGTCGCCAGGTCCGCGCGTTCACGCGCGTCGACGCGACGAAGAGGGAGGAGCGAGCTCCGGGCGAGCGGGCTTTCCGCGGCTTCGTGCCGACGGGTGGCCGTCGGCTTGGCTGCTCGCGATCCACGAGTCCCGCGACCGTGGAGCGATTCCCTCTCGTGCGTTCATGGGCGAGTGTTGGACGTCGGGATCGCACTGATCACCTCTTCTGGGCGCCACCAGGGCCTGGCATCTGCCTGCACAGATCGAGGAAGTGGTTGAGCGCTGGGCTGGTCTCGGGGTGGTAGGCGAGGGCGAGGTCGACGGTGGGGCGTGGTGCCGCGAGGTGTTTGAGGCGTACGCCGCGGGTGCGCAGGGAGCGTGCGCGGGGCGCGGGCACCGGTGCGATCCCGGCGTTGTCGGCGACGGCGCGGAGGAGTTGTTCGTCGTCGGGTTCCTCGCGCACGACTCGCGGGGTCGAACCCGGCCAGATCTGGTTGACGATCCGGTCGTACATGCCCGGGGCGTTCTCACGCGGCCACAGGACGACGGGCTGGTCCTCGACCTGGTCGCGTCGGACCGTGCGCACCGACGCCAAATCGTGCCCCGCGGGTACGGCCAGCAGGAGTTCTTCCGTGGTCAGGGTGTCGCAGCGCAGGTCGGGGATGTCCAGCGGTGGGCGAACGAACGCGGCGTCGAGCGAACCGTTCCGCAGATCGGCGATGTTGCGGGCGGTCCACCCGGTGGTGAGCGCGAGTTCGATGCCCGGGTGGTGCTCGCGGAAGCGGTCGACGAGTTCGGCCGTCACACCGCCCGGAGCTGACCGCGTGTAGGCGATGCGCAACCGGCCGGCCTGGCCGGTGACGGCGTCGCGGATGGCCCGCTCGGCGCGATCGAGCCGGTCCATCACCTGCCGGGCTTCGGCGACGGCGACCTCACCGACCGGGGTCAGCGCGATCCCGGTGGACCGGCGGTCGACGAGTGCCGCGCCGAGCTCGCGTTCGAGCAACCGGATCTGCTGGCTGAGCGCGGGCTGGGCGATGTGCAGCGAAGCCGCCGCGCGGGTGAAGCTGCGGTGCTCGGCCAGGTGGACCAGGTAGCGCAGCCGGCGAACCTCCATCCAGCCACTATAAGCGCTCCTTATGGGCGCATACCAATCGGATCTTGGACAACGGCCTGGTGGACGACGTGCACTGGGCTGGTTCGTGTCGTCGTGGGAGAGCGGGGCAAGGTGGAGGAGTTCGACGTCGTGGTGGTCGGTGGCGGCATCGTGGGGATGACCTGCGCCGTCGAGTTGCGCCGACGCGGTGCGCGGGTGTGCGTGGTGACCGCCGACGAACCCGCGAGGACGACGTCCTGGCTCGCGGCCGCGGTCTGGTACCCGGTCGGCATCGGCGGCAGCGAGCGCGCGTTGACCTTCGCGCAGGAGACCTTCGACGTCTTCGCCGACCAGGCGGCACGGGGAGTGCCCGGGGTGCGCATGATCGGCACGCGCATGCTGCACCGGCGCCCGCTGCCCGCGGACCCGTGGTGGTCCACGGCGGTTCCCGGGTTCGAGACCGAGGACGCGGACGATCCGTTCACCGGAACCTGGCGGTTCTCCGTGCCGCTGGTGGAGGTTCCGCTGTACCTGCCCTGGCTCCACGCGCAGGCGCGGGAACTCGGCGTCGAAGTGCGCAGCAGGAACCTGGCGTCGCTGGCGGAGATCACCGACCATGCGAGGTTCGCGGTCAACGCGACCGGCTTGGCCGCCGGCGCGCTGTGCGGGGACACGACCGTGCAGCCCGTGCGCGGGCAGGTCATCCGGGCGTCGAACCCCGGACTCGCGGTGTCGGTGCGCGACGAGCACAACCCCGGCGGGCACACCTACGTCCACCCCCGCCACGACGACGTGATCATCGGAGGCACCTTCGAGCCCGGCAAGACCGACACCGCTCCCGACCCCGACACGGCACGGGCGCTGTGGGCGCGCGCGACCGAACTCGTCCCCGAACTGCACCAGGCCCGCGTCCTGGAACACCACGCCGGTCTGCGCCCCGCCCGCGAAGACGGCCCACGCGTCGAACTCGACCGATCCCTGGTCCCCGGCCGAACGGTCGTGCACAACTACGGCCACGGCGGCGCGGGAATCACCCTGTCCTGGGGAAGCGCCCGCGCAACCGCCGACCTCATCGCCCACGCGTGACATCGGACGGCGACGCCACCGCGTCCGCGCCCCCGGAGCCACCTCCGGGGGCGCGCAGCGCGGGTGATCAGGAGAGGTTCTTCTCCACCAGTTCGACGTAGTGGTCGATGAAGTGGTCCCGCACGCCGTCGGTGCCAGGAGCGAGAGGGTCACTGGTGAGGCCCTTGATGCCGTCGGTCAGTCCGCCGGTGAAGCTGGGCTTCTCGCGCAGGACGCCGTCGCTGTCGAAGTACCGCACGTCGTCGACGTGGTGGAACGCCGGTTCCGGTGGCACCTGCGCGACGACGTCGTTGTTGTTGACGAAGCGGAAGACTCGGGAAGCGAACGCCTCGTTGTACGGCGCGGCCAGCGACCTGTCGCAGGTGCGCGGCTGCCCGAAGGTGTACACACCGTTGGGCAGCAGGTTCGGGTCCTCGAAGTGCATCCGTGCCGATGCCAGCATGGCCAGCGCGCCTCCGAGGCTGTGCCCGGTGATCCACAGCGTCTGGTCGTTGTCCCGCAGCTCCTGCACGGCTTCCTTCACCTGCGGGTAGATCGAATCCAGTGCCCGGCTGAATCCGTCGTGCACGAACCCCTTGCCCGCGGGTCCCGGCGTGCCCAACGCGTTGACGTCGGAAAGCCAGTCCTTGATGTTCGTCGGTTCGGTTCCCCGGAACGACACGATGATCATCTTGTCGCTGCCCGCGACGAACGCCTGCGTGTCCTCGATCGGGAACGACGCGTCCAGTTTGGTGTGGAAGAACTCGCACCGGTCCAGCCCCCACCGGCGGGTCGTCTCGCGAACCTCAGCTTCGTCCGAGTAGGCGAGCTTGGCCGCCTTGACGAGCCAGTACACGTGGGAGAGCCGGTAATCGGTCACCGTCTGGTCCAGTTCGGACACCGTTGTCATCTTGTTCGTCACCTCTGCAGCTAGGGACTCGTGTGAACGCCGCAGTGCGCTGCGGTACCACCGCAACGATGGCAACGACTGCTCCCGGAGTCCCGGGTGATCACCGTAAAGAATGGTCAGACTGGCACGCTTCAGCGACCCGCTCGGCGCGGCGCGGGCGACGTGTGGGGATTGCGGCCGACTTCGGGATCAGGGCTCTACGCCCGCTCTGGCGGGCCGGGACAGGCGGCCGGCGACGAGCGGGAACAGGAGCACGGTGACCGCTCCTGCGGAGACCATGACCGAGGCCGTGGCGGCGGTGATGAGCTGGGAGGACGCCGCGATCTGCGTGACCGCGACGATGATGGGGAGCCCGGTGGCCGCGTACAGCCCGAGCGCGACCTGCTCGCGGGTGTCGGTGATGCCGGAACGGGTCGTGGTCCACGCCTCGCGCAGGAACACGGGCAGGCCACGCACCAGGAGGATCATCGCGATGAACCCGAGCAGCAGCGGCCACTGCGAGGCGACCGCCGCGATGTCGATGGCCATGCCGCTGGTCACGAAGAACACCGGGATGAGCAGGCTGAACCCGACGATCTCGATCTTGTGCGTGATCTCCTCGGCATGACCCTGGGCGACCGCCTGCAACACGGCGTTCGACAGCAGACCGGCGGAGAAGGCCCCCAAGGCGACATCGAGTTCGAGCACCGCCGTCAGCAGCATCAAGGTCACCAGCACGAGAACGGTGATCCGCAGCGTCGTCTGCATCGTCGTGTTGGACGCTCCCATGACCGCCCGTCCGAGCAGCGGCAGCCTGCGCAGGATCCGGGCTGGAAGCACGACCACGATCACAGCCGCCGCGGCGAAGGCCAGCAGCACCGCGGCGGCCTGCCACGTGCCGCGGGTCGACAGCAGCACCGACATCGCCACGATGGGCAGCAGCTCACCGTAGGCGCCGTGGGTCATGATCGCGCGCCCCAGCGGCGTTCCCGTCCCGCCGGAGTCCTTCAAGATCGGCAGCAACGTTCCCAGCGCCGTCGACGTCGAGGCGATCGCGACGACGATCGCGACCTGCAGCTGGCCGTGCGTCAACAGCAGCCCGGCGCCGACACCGAGAACGACGCACCCCACCCACGTCAGCGCCGCGTGCCTGCCCTGCGCGCCGTGCATGTCCGCCACGCGCACCTCGAAGCCCGCGAGCAGGAACAACAGGCCCAACCCGAGCTCACGCAGGAACCCCACCGCATCGGTCTCAGCCGCCAGGCCCAGCGCGTGCGGCCCGATCAACGCGCCGAACACCAGCAACCACACCACGTCCGGAACGACCCGCCGAGTGACCAGCGCGAACACGGGCCCCAACGCCGCGGCCAAAGCGATCCACCACACCGACAGCAGGTCCGTGACCAGTGCGTGCTCCTCACCCATGAGCAGCAACGCTAACGGGGAAGAGCGCCAACCGCCCTCCCGCAGAACCAGGACGCGCACCGACCTGGCGGCGAGAGCACCGCGTGATCCAGCCGCCGGAACCGCTCAGAAGCCTCGAACATCGCTGTGCCGGAGGCACTTCAGTCTTGGACGAAGGAGCTCTGGATCGACGTTCTTGCGGGCATCCTTGATCTCATGTGGGGATACCTCGTTCCTCGGAGATTCCGTCGACCAGGGCAGTGTTGCCCGTTTCGCGCTCAGGGCACTTCGCCTCTGCCGACTGCACCGCCGGCGACTACACCGTTGGTTGACCGCTCTTGCTACTGCGGCATGAGTTCTCCTGGAAGGAGTGCGCCATGCGGTTCCCACAGCTCCGGATCTTCACTTGGGTCATCCTCGCCATCAACGCGATTTTCCTGATCTGGATCATCGGCGGCATCGCCACTCGCCCCGACCCGAATGACACTGCGGCGAACGTCGGCACGGCCATCGGAGTCGGGCTCATCATCGGCTTGTGGGTCGCCGCCGATGTGATCCTCGGGATCCTCTGGCTGATCACCAAGCCAAAAACCCGTGATTGTCCGGCATGCGGCCGGACGGTCAAGCGGGGTCAGATGGAGTGCAAGGGATGCGGGTACGACTTTGCCCAGGCTGCGCGATTCACCCAGGGCGGCAGGCAACGTCCTCCAAACCCCGCGTGATCTCACTACCGACTCGATGCTCCTCGATGGTGATTCCGAGTCCAGGCGCTCCCCGCCACCCCGGCCAACGAGCCCGAGCGCCCAAGCGATTTGCGCCGCACGTCACCCTGTCAGCGCGAAAGTCGCCATCAGCAGCAGCCCGATGGTCGCTGACGGACGCCCGATCTCGAAGAAGATCGCTGCGGAATCGACGGCGTCGTCCATGAATTGATCTTGCGGATGATCACCGATCACGGTGAGGTAACGCCGCGCCACTTTCTGCAATTCCACACGCGCACAGGGCGCCCTGCGAACTTCATCGCCGAGAGTTCGCCGGGTGTTACCAATTTGCTGAAAAAGGCGCTGGAGCTGGGGATATCACTGCGTGTTCGCATTCAATCACGCTATCCAACCTACTTTTGAGTATGGTTGTCACGTTTCGATCACGTGTGTATGGTCGCTGCCGTTGTGAACGGCCAGTCGGGGCTTCGTGGGTCGCTTCTTTTTTGACGAGTGCTGCCTACACACATTAGGGAATCATGGGTCAAATAGGCTCGATGACCGAGTTCGGTTTCGGCTGGTTGACGCCGGTGCTGTCGTACGTGATGGCGTGCGTCGGCGCCGGGCTCGGGCTGCGCTGCATGGTCCGGGCCCTGGGGACGACGGGGCGTGCGCGGCGCAGCTGGCTGATCAACGGCGCGTTCGCGATCGGTACCGGGATCTGGACGATGCACTTCATCGCGATGCTGGGCTTCAGCGTCACCGGGACCGACATCCGCTACGACGTGCCGTTGACCGTGTTGAGCCTGGTCGTGGCCGTCATCGTGGTCGGCATCGGGGTTTTCGTGGTCAGCTACAGCCGCAGCAAGACGCCTGCGGTGCTCGGTGGTGGCGTGATCACGGGGATCGGCGTCGCCGTCATGCACTACGTCGGGATGTCGGCGATGCGGATGTCCGGCTCGATCCACTACGACCTGCTGACCGTCGCGCTTTCCGTGCTCATCGCGGTCGTCGCGGCCACCGCCGCGCTCTGGGCGACGCTGACCGTGCGGGGTTCCCTCGCCGCGTTCGGCGCGTCGTTGGTGATGGGCATCGCGGTGAGCCTCATGCACTACACCGGAATGGCCGCGGTGCACGTCGAACTCCACTCGGGAGCGCACGCGATCCATTCGGAACTGCCCGGTGCGACGCCGATGTCGTTCATCTTCCCGCTGACCGTGCTGCTGGGGACGTACCTGTTCCTGTCCTCGGCGTTCGTCGCGATCTCACCGAACGTGCCCGGATCGAATTCGCGCCGGAAGAACCCCGCCAGACCCGAGGAAGCGGCTGAGGAACACCAGCCCCTCTCCGGATAACACCCGTTCGCCAAGTTTTCCGCCGCGCCACATTCCGCTGGTAGCGGGCGGACCCGCACATCTCATTCCCGGATTCTCCATTTCGGGATGGAGGCCTGAGCATGTCTGCAAAACCGGCACACTCGAAGCCGGACCATTCCCGGGCGAGACTTCGCGCTCCCGCCCTTCCGAAACTGCTGCGCCCGAAGACGGTGCGGGCCAAAACCGTCGCACTGCTCGCGGTGCCCGTCGTGTCGCTGATGGCGCTGTGGTCGCTGACCACGGTGACCGCCGTGCAGGACGCGTGGTCGCTGCACCAGGCCGAGCAACTCGACCGCAGCCTGTCCGCGCCGATGCACGACGTGGTGGAACGCCTGCAGGCCGAGCGCGAAGCCGTGGGCAGGCACCTCGCCGCCCCCGGTTCCACCTCCGAACTCACGTCGCTGCACGAGCAGACCTCCTCGGCCGCAGCGGCGTTGCAGACCGCGGTCCAGCAGGCCAGCGCCAACATCGCGAACCTCGCGCCGGAGTTGCGAGGACGCGTCGACGTGCTCAACGACGACCTGGAGCGGCTGCGGCCCCAGCACGAGGCGGTGCTGGCGGGGAACACCGACTGGAACTCCACCTACCGCGCCTACACGCGCGCGATCGACGACGTCTTCTCCATCGAGGAGCGGATCACCGGCGTCCAACGAGGTGAGGCCGCCGAGGGTGCGCGACTGGTGCTGGGCATCGGCCGGGTCGAGGAGATGGTCGAGCGGCAGGACGCCGCGGCGACATCGGCGTTCGCGGCCGCGCGGATCAGTCCCGAGCAGCACGCGGCCTTCGCCGAAGCGCTGGGAGGCCAGCGGGTCCTGACCGATGACCTGCTGCCGGAGTTGTCGAGCGCGGACCAGGACGCCTATCAGCAGCTCACCCGCAGCGACGGCTACCGCGCGCTGTCGGAGATGCAGGCCCGGCTGCTCAGCGCCGATCCGGCCGCCCTCGGCACCATTCCGCCGAACCAGTGGGGCGACGCGGTCGACCAGGTGACCCAGGCGATGGAGGCCGGAGGGGACCGGGCGCAGCTGGCGAGCGCGGCCGCGGCGGAGGCGGCGAGCGCGTCGGTGCGCACCAACGCGATCTGGACGGTCGTCGCCGGTCTCGTCGCCGTGCTGCTGGCGCTGGCGATCTCGGTGCGCATCGGACGCGGCATGGTGATCGAGCTGGTCGGTCTCCGGAACTCGGCGATGGAGCTGGCCGATGAGCAGCTGCCGGAGGCGATGCGGCGGCTGCGCGCGGGGGAGAAGATCGACGTCTCCACCGCTGTTCCGGTGATCACCCCTGGTGATGGCGAGGTCGGCCAGGTGGGCGAGGCGATCAACGCCGTGCAGCACTCGGCCATGCAGGCTGCCGCCGAACGCGCCGAGCTGCTCACCGGTGTCTCCGGCGTCTTCGTCAACCTCGCGCGGCGGAACCAGGCGCTGGTGCACCGGCAGCTGGGGCTGCTGGACGCGATGGAGCGTCGCACCGAGAGCGAGAGCGACCTCGAAGACCTCTTCCGCATCGACCACCTGGCCACCCGCATGCGCCGCCACGCCGAGAGCCTGATCATCATGTCCGGCGCGACCCCGGGCCGCGCGTGGCGCACCCCGGTGCCGCTGATGGACGTGATCCGGTCCGCGGTCTCCGAGGTCGAGGACTACACGCGGGTGGAGATGCGCCGGCTGCCGCAGGAGCTGTCGGTGCTGGGCTCGGCGGTGTCGGACGTGACGCACCTCTTCTCGGAGCTGGTGGAGAACGCCACGGGCTTCTCTCCGCCGGACGCCACGGTGCTGGTGCACGGTGAGCCCGTCGGCTCCGGTTTCGTGGTGGAGATCGAGGACCGCGGCCTGGGCATGGCACCGGACCGGATGGCCGAGGCGAACCAGCGGGTCCAGGAGGCTCACCGGCTGGAGCTGTTCGACAGCGGCCAGCTCGGCCTGTTCGTGGTGAGCCGGCTGGCGCACCGCCAGGGCATCCAGGTGTCGCTGCGGCGCTCCCCCTACGGCGGTACGACGGCGGTGGTGCTGATCCCATCGGCGATCCTGGTCAACCCGGTGCGGGACGCCGAGTCCACGGTGGACTCGATCCGACCCGTCGAGGCGTTCCCGGAGCCGGAGCCGGAGCCCGTCCCGATGAAGGCGGTGGCGACCAGGCTTCCGGAGCGTCGCCCGAAGCCCGAATGGACACCACCGGACGTGGTCGAAACAGCGCCCGCTGACCACGCGGTGGACGTTCCGCCGAGGATCGAAGGCCGGCTCGACGAGGACGAGATCGCGGGTCTTCCCCGCCGCAAGCGCCAGGAGAACCTGGCGCCGGGCCTGAAGGCGGTGGATTCCCGCGGCAGCGCGGAGGAAGGACCGGCGCCGTTCGGCGGAGGGGTGTCGCCCGAGACGGCGCGCTCGATGATGTCGGCCCTCCAGGAGGGTTTCGCCCGCGGCCGAGGCGACCGCGCCGACGACTGACACGAGGGGATGCACGAGATGTATGCGACTGAGCAAACCAGGGAGCTGAGCTGGCTCCTGGACGACTTGGCCACCAAGGTGCCGATGGTCCGGGTCGCGCTGCTGCTCTCCAACGACGGCCTGGCCATGGCCGCATCGGCGTCGATCAGCGACGAGGAGTCCGAGCACCTGGCAGCGGTGGCCTCCGCGCTGCAGAGCCTGGCGAAGGGCACGAGCAGGCACTTCGACGCCGGTTCGGTGCGCCAGACCATGATCGAGATGGACGGCGGTTACCTGTTCGTGGTGGCGGCCGGCGGCGGCACGTGCCTGACGGTGTTCGCCGACTCCGGCGCCGACATCGGCTTCATCGCCTACGAGATGGCGCGACTGATCAACCAGGTCGGCGAGCACATGTTCACCGCCGAACGCGCGCGCGATGTGTGACGCGGGGGCCCGGACGTGAACAGAGCGGATCAGCGCTGGTTCGACGACGAGGCCGGCCCGATGGTGCGGCTGTTCGCGCTGACGCGCGGACGCGCGAGGCCCCAGCACACCAACCTGGACGTCATCGCGCTCGTCGCCGCCCGCACCACACCGGAAAAGGACATGACGCTCACCCCCGAGCAGGCGGGGATCCTCGACCTGTGCCGGGAACGCCCGACACCGGTCGCGGAGATCTCGGCCCGCTCGGACCTGCCGCTGAGCGTCGTCCGCGTACTGCTCGCCGACCTCGTCGAAGCCGGACACATCCAGGTCGAACGCCCGACCCCGGCCCACGAGCTGCCGAGCGAGCACATCCTCAGAGAGGTAATCGATGGTCTCCGCGCGCTCTGACTCCCGCACCCACTCGCCGACCGGCCCGATGGCGCTGAAGATCCTCATCGCAGGCGGTTTCGGCGTCGGCAAGACCACCATGGTCGGCACCGTCAGCGAGATCCAGCCGCTGCGCACCGAGGAGAAGCTCACCGAGGCGAGCGTCGAGGTCGACCGGACCGACGGCGTGGAGCAGAAGACCACCACCACGGTCGCGCTGGACTTCGGCAAGATCACGCTGCGGGACCGCTTCGCGCTCTACCTCTTCGGCACGCCCGGCCAGGACCGCTTCTGGTTCTTCTGGGACGACATCGCCCAAGGGGCGCTCGGTGCGGTGGTCCTCGCCGACACCCGCAGGCTGCGGGACTGCTTCGCCGCCGTCGACTACTTCGAGCGCCGGGAGATCCCGTTCATCGTCGCTGTGAACCACTTCGACGGCTCCCGCAGCTACGACGTCAGCACCGTGTCCGCGGCGCTCGACCTGGATCCGGGAATTCCCGTCATTCTCTGCGATGCCAGGGACAAGAACTCGGCGAAGGAAGTGCTGATCACCCTCGTCGAGCACGCCAGCCGCCTCTACGCCGAACAGCGCGAGCGCCCCGCCGAACCCGCCCGCTACGTCGGTCCGGCGCGCTCGCGGAGGTAGGGCTCCTTCCTGCCATGCGCTGACCAACTTCCGCGTTCGTCAGCAGGACTGAAAGTTCTTCCGATCCATGCGCACTCGACCCGACGATGCTGAATCTTCGGGACACCGGGACATCGACGACGGATTCCGGTGATCTTCACGCAAAGCGGATCGCGGTTTCGATCATGTGGGTGACGATGCCGTGAAGGTCTGACGCAACCAAGTTGAAGAGAGTGGGGGACAGTGCGACACAGGGGTCGTGACTCCCTGTCGGCACCCAACTCCTCGGTTTCGGAGACTTCCGCTTCACAGGAAGGCATTACGAGTCGCGCCAGGCAGGAACGCAGCTCGTCATCACCGAAACCGAGGCGCCGCAAGGACACCCAGCCATCATCCATTGTGGAGGTGGGGCTCGCTTGTCATGAGGACACGATCGGCAGGACGATTGCTGCGGTGATGAGCGAGATTCCGCTCAGCAGGTCGGTCCGGACTGGGATCAAGCGCGTGACGAATCGTCCGATGCACAACCCGGCCAGTGACATCACGGCGGTGATGGCTCCGAACACCAGGGCGGAGACCAGCGGAGCGAATCCGAGAATCCCCAGTCCCGTACCGGCGAGCAGGTTGTCCACGCTCAACGTGAGGGGCATGCCGAACAGGGTCACCCACGGCTGGTCGATCTCTTCCGGCGCGGGCTTCCGAATCGCTCCGATCAGGAGGTACAAGCCGTACACGCCCAGCAGCGCAGGCCCCGCGTAGTCGGCGACCTCGCCCATGGCCGAGCCGATGTAGTGGCCGAGCACGCCGCCGATCAGCGGTGCCACGGTGTCCCAGATGCCGAACACGACGGCTATCTGGAGGGCGCGACGGAATTTGAACGGGATCGTCCCGATGGCAATCGACGATCTGAAGTTGTCCAGGCTCAGGAAGAATCCGAGGGCAAGCGTCTCAAGCATCGAAACACCGTTCAGCTAAGTGACTTGTGTGCAGTCATCCGGCAAACGCGAATTGAACATTACATATGAATTCTTCTACGGGCAAGGATTGCCGTTAATTGCAGGTTGAATACCAGTCGTCAATGTCAGGAAGCCGTTCGTGCGAGATTCATTGATGTTGTTGCCGGATCAGGTTATTTTTCGCGGTTCGAGCTGGGGGACCAGTCCGAGCTTGTGTTCGACCTCGCTCCACAGGCCGCTGTCGTCGGGGACCGCACGACCGCTGTCGAGCGCGGCCCACGCTGCGGCGACCACGGACCGCAGCAGTTCCCCGTTGTCGGCATCGTTCTCCGCGCGAAGGACGGCGTCGGGCGTGATGCCGATGCGATCGCCGGATTCGGTGGTGCCCAGCGGCAGTCCGGCCGTGAGCAGTCCGGCCAGATCGGCGGCGACGTACGTCGGCCGCTCGGACCGAGCGGCGAACACCAGGTCCCGGAGCCGCGAAGATCCGCTCAGGACGAACAATGAATCGAGCCCGGCCGCGTTCGCGCCCTCGATGTCGGTGTCCAACCTGTCCCCGCACACCAGCGTCTCAGGCCGGCAAGTGCCCAGCCGGGAGCGGGCCAGGTCCAGCAGAGCTGCCCGCGGTTTGCCGACCACGTGCGGCGATGTGCCGGCCGCCGCCTGCACCGCCGCGACCAGCACGCCGTTGCCGGGGGCGTTCCCGTGCGGGGTGGGCAGGGTGGGGTCGAGGTTCGTGGCCACCCAGGTCGCTCCGGCTTGGACGAGGTATCCGACCGCCGCCAGCTCGCGCCAGGTGACGTCGAATCCCAGCCCCTGGACGACCGCCTCGACCGGCTCCTCACCCAGCTCCGCTGCCCGCACCGGGGTCAACCCGGCTTCTGTGAGCGCGCGAGCGATGCCGGGCCCTCCCACCGCGCACACGCGAGTTCCTCGGTCCAGGTGCTGCGCGAGGTGGGCCGCGGCCGCCTGGGAACTGGTGACCACCGACCAGCCCTCGCTCACGACGCCGAGCCCGCGGAGGTGATCGCCCACGTCCTCCGGGGGGCGGGAGGCGTTGTTGGTCGCGAACACGACCGGTACGCCGTCGGCTGTCAGTCGGTTCAAGGTCTCGACCGCGTCCGGAACAGCCGTGGCGCCGCGGTACACCACACCGTCGAGATCGCAGATCAGTCCTCGGTAGCGCGCGATGAGGGGCTCGTGCCGGACGGACGTTGCGGTGATCTCACCGATCATGCGTGCTCCTGCAGGTCATGGGCGCTGTGTCGAGGCAGTGCCCGACTGCCGGTGCGCCGTCGGTTCGTGAGACGCGCTCGCCGATGATCCCCAATTCGATTCCGGACCAGGCGAACTGCCGAAATCGTTCCGCCGTTGCCCGCGGAGAGCGGAAATCAGGAGTGATCGGAAAGGGGTGCCGGCGATTCGAATCGATTGGGGGTTGATTGCCCGAATTCCTGCCGACGATCAATTTTACGCCTGCCGAACCCCCGCTGGAAGTGTGAACCGCCGACCCGGTCGTTCATGCCGTTCACACGGTGGGACCTACCGTTCAAGCTCGAAGCGCATCGCCATTCGCTGTTGCGGCACCGCTGCCCCGTTCCGCTGCTCCCGCCGGAGCGGAAGGCATGCACTTGAAGTGCCGCACCTCGGAAGCTATGTTGTGGCCTCCGTCACTTCGCGGCAGTTCGGGGATGCCCGTGTGCCCGAGCGACTAGGAGGTCGGGGTGACCGTGAGTTTGCCGCCTCTGGCGATCGCATCGAGCGCGTCCAGGGGTCATGATCACGTGGGGAACGCGCTGGGACCCACGTCCACAGCCAGAAGTGTCGCTCGTGCGCGGGAGAGGTTCGCCGCCGGCGAAGACATCGTGAAGGGCGTCCGGCCTGAGATCCTGGCTTCGTGGTACCGATGCCGAGATCGGTACGAAGTGGACCGCACGCTGGACGTCGCGCCGGGGGCGACGGGCGAGAACGACGCTCGTCTCGACAGCCGCGTGTTCTTCACGGCGCTGGGAGGCCTCGGCGCGCTGGCCGGCCGGGAGGTGGAACGGGACAGCGGCGTGGTCACGGTGACGGATGGCTGTGGGCGCGTCCTCGGAGTGTGGGGCGATCCTTCCGCGCGGCGGCAAGCCGATCTGAACAACCTCGCTCCGCGGTCCTCGTGGTCGGAGCAGTGCACCGGCACGAACGGGATGGGGACATCGCTCGAAGTGCCCGGACCGGTGACGGTGATCGGTCCGGAGCACTGGTGCGAGAGCTTCAACCAGTGGTCGTGCGCGGGCATTTCCGTGCGGGACGTGGTGACCGGGGCGCCGGTCGCGTCGATCAACATCTCGCGTCTGAACGCGCCGCTGTCCCAGCACGTCTCGGCCTGGCTGACGAAAGCCGCCGCGTGCGTCGAACACGGCATCTACCAGAACGCCATCGCCGAAGCGGAGAAGGTGCTGGCCGAGTTCCACCGCAAGCGCGCCCAGAGAACCGGTCCGCTCATGGCGATGGACCGCGGCGGGAACGTGATCGCCGCCAACGACGCAGCCGTGTCGATGCTCAAGCTGGCGGACGACAACCCCATCGCCTCAGGCGCGCTCGAACCGTCAGACCGCTGGAACCCGAACATTCCCGGGCTTCTCGACGTCGCTCGATGGGCGATGGACCGGGCGCTGGAATCCGCGCAGTGGAGCGGTTTCGCGAGTCTGCCCGCATGCCCGGGCGAAGCTGCGATTCCGATGACCATGCGGCCCGTCGTCGAATCGAATCACGTGGTGGGCGTTCTGTGCGCGCTCGGGGTGCAGGAAGGTGAGCCGTACCGCGGCGAACCGGGCCCGCCGGTCCACTCGATGCCCCCGCGCGTCATCGGCGTTCGCGACGATCGGCTGGTGCTGCTCTCCCCGGCGGAGATCCGGTATGCCGAGGCCGACCGGAGCACCGTGTGGTTGAGCACGGACCGCGGAAGGGTCCAGGCCGCCACCCGTGGTGTGGACAACGTGGAGGCGGCGCTGACGAGCTTCGGCTTTTACCGCGTGCATCGGCGCTTCCTGGTCAACCTCCGACGGGTGGTCGAGGTGGAGCGAGGCATCAAGGGCGAGCTCGTCCTGATCACGGACCCCCGTTCGCCCGAACTCGTACCCGTTTCGCGGCGTCACGCCCCGGAACTCCGACGGCTTCTGGGGGTGTGAGACCTCGGTCCCGTCGAGGGGCAGCACGTGATGCCGTGAGGCTTCCGTTCGTACCGCGCGGGAAACCACCCGTGCCGAGTTGAACTCCACTGGTTCCGCAGAGCTTGTCCGCACAGGAGTGGGCGGACAAGCTGTTCGCGGCTCGCCGGGCGCTGAGACCGCCCCGTGCCCGGCCACGGTGCAGGGGTGG
Source organism: Saccharopolyspora sp. NPDC049357 (assembly GCF_040677225.1). Classification (NCBI taxonomy): domain Bacteria; kingdom Bacillati; phylum Actinomycetota; class Actinomycetes; order Pseudonocardiales; family Pseudonocardiaceae; genus Saccharopolyspora; species Saccharopolyspora sp. NPDC049357. Next base: position 42,313 of record NZ_JBFAQJ010000047.1, read on the forward strand.
ACCCGCGGACCACCTCCCGCACCGGGCCGAACTCCGGTGCGGCGCGGGAAGCGCTGCCGTGTGAGAAGCGTTCGTCGAAGGGACTCTTGGTGATCAAGTCGCGTGCGGTGGTGGCATCCGGTCGGGGGCAGCCGGTCGAGGTGGTGTCGATCGGGATTCCGGAGCCAGGGCCGGGTGAGGTTCTGGTGCGGGTGCAGGCCTGCGGGGTGTGCCACACGGATCTGCACTACCGCGAGGGCGGGATCGGCGACGACTTCCCGTTCCTGCTCGGGCACGAGGCCGCGGGCGTCGTCGAAGCCACGGGGCCGGGAGTGACCGAGGTGGGGGAGAACGACTTCGTCGTGCTGAACTGGCGCGCCGTGTGCGGCACCTGCCGCGCTTGCTCGCGAGGGCGGCCCTGGTACTGCTTCGACACCGGCAAAGCCGAGCAGCCGATGGTGATGGGTGACGGTACGGTCCTGTCTCCGGCGCTGGGCATCGGTGCTTTCAGCGAACGCACGCTGGTCCACGCCGGTCAGTGCACGAAGGTGGACCCGGCGGCTCGGCCGGCCGTGGTCTCCCTGCTGGGTTGCGGCGTCATGGCGGGTGTCGGTGCTGCGATCAACACCGCGCAGGTCTCCCGCGGGGATTCGGTGGCGGTGATCGGTTGCGGTGGCGTCGGTGACGGTTCGATCATGGGCGCTCGACTGGCCGGGGCTTCGCGCATCATCGCGGTCGACACGGACCCGACGAAGTTGAAGTGGGCCGAGGAGTTCGGTGCGACGCACGCCGTGAACGCCTTGGAGGTCGACGCGGTTTCCGGGATCAAGTCGTTGACCGGGGGACACGGTGCGGACGTCGTGATCGACGCGGTGGGGCGCCCGGAGACCTTCCAGCAAGCGTTCTACGCGCGCGACCTCGCCGGCACCGCGGTCTTGGTCGGCGTTCCGACACCGGAGTTGGAGCTCCGGCTCCCGTTGATCGACGTGTTCGCGCGCGGTGGCGCCATCAAGTCCTCGTGGTACGGCGATTGCCTGCCGAGCCGCGACTTCCCCGTGCTGGCGGACCTGTACCTCCAGGGGCGGCTGCCGCTGGAGAAGTTCGTCACCGAGGAGATCGCGCTCGACCAGGTCGAGGAGGCGTTCGTGAAGATGGAGCGCGGCGAGGTGCTGCGATCGGTGGTGGTGTTCTGATGGACGCCCGCATCGATCGCACGACCACCTCCGGCACGTTCTCGCTTGACGGTCAGACCTTCGAGGTGGACAACAACGTGTGGGTGCTCGGTGATGACGACGAGTGCGTCGTCATCGATGCTCCCCATGACGCAGCAGCGATCCGGAGGGTGGTCGCCGGACGCCGCCTCGTCGCGATCCTGGCCACCCATGCCCACGACGACCACGTCCGGGTCGCCCCCGCTCTCGCGGAGGCCACGGGTGCGCCCGTGTTGTTGCACGCTGACGATCTCGTGCTGTGGCGGCAGGCCCACGGGAGCCGAGAGCCGGCAGGCCACCTGGTGGACGGCCAGGAGATCGATGTCGCCGGCGTCGTCCTGCACGTCCTGCACACCCCTGGGCACGCGCCGGGGGCGGTGTGCTTCGACGTTCCGGCCCTGGACGTGGTCTTCACCGGGGACACCCTCTTCGCCGGGGGCCCGGGTGCGACCGGCCGGTCCTATTCGGACTTCCACCTCATCATCCGCTCCATCCGGGACAAGCTCTTCCACCTGCCCGACTCCCGGTCCGTCCTCCCCGGACACGGAGCGACCACGACCATCGGCGCTGAACGACCGCATCTCGATGAGTGGATCAGCCGAGGCTACTGACCGATGGGCGCTGAGCGGTCCACAGGAGACGGCCCCTCTCGTGGGGCCTCACGGACCGCTCAGCGCTGATTCCGGGCCACCGGTGGAACATGCGTTGCGGGAATTCCGAAAAGCCGAATACGCTCCTCTTCGCGCGCGAATTGCAATGGCGCTGAATTCCGATCCGTCAGGGCGACGGTGTTCGGTCCTCCACCCACTGCTCGGGCGCGGTCAACGCGAGGAGGGAGATCTGATGTCGGAAATTCCCAGCGCCCGCACAACAGGTGACCGGGTGATGTCCCGTGCAACATCCACCGCCCTCCGGCTGACGGCCTTGGATTCCGTGAGCCGGGGAAGTATCTGCTTCCACAACGGATTCCGCGATTCCGAAGTCGGATACTCGTGGGTTCCTGGAGTGGTCAGTCCGATGACCGATGAGCTGCGTCAGGCGCTCCACGATCTGTGGGTTGCGGATCTGATCGATATCGAGACGCGCGATCTGTTCGCGCCGCGAGGTCACCGGGTGGTGATCACCCGGAAGGGGACCCGAGCGCTTCGCTACTGGTCGCTTTCCGATCACGGCGGTTTCGCCGCGTGATGCGCTTGCGGTCGATCGTCCAACCGGCGTCGGCAATGCCGCGTCGGCCGGAAACCCGCTCGTGATCCGAAGATCCCGCGCCCGGTCCGTTCTGCCGAGGTCTCCGGTCGGTCGGCAGGAGGAATGATGACGAGCGAACCCGCTGTGCGCTGCAACGGTCTGCGCTACCGCTTCGGGCGCACCGCAGCGGTCGACGGCGTGGACCTGAGAGTCGAACCAGGCACTGTCTTCGGCTTGCTGGGTCCGAACGGAGCCGGGAAGACGACCACGATTCGAATGATCTCGACGCTGCTGCGGGTGCCGACGGGAGCCGTCGAGATCTTCGGAGTGGACGTGAACCTGCACAAGCTCGCCGTCCGCAGGTTGATCGGTTACGTTCCGCAGCAGCTCTCAGCGGATTCGGCGCTGACCGGCCGGGAGAACGTCGCTCTGTTCGCGCGGCTCTTCGACGTTCCCCGAGCGCAACGGCGGTCCGCGGTGGAGACGGCGCTGCGAGCGGTCGGGCTGGAGGAGGTTGCGGGGCGAACGGCGAGCACCTACTCCGGCGGTTTGATCCGACGCCTCGAGCTGGCGCAGGCACTGGTCAGCGAGCCCCGCCTGCTCGTGCTCGATGAGCCGACGGTGGGGCTCGACCCCGTCGCGCGAGCGGGCGTGTGGGAGCACATCGAGCGAATGCGCGCCACGACGGGGATGACGGTCCTGATCACCACGCACTACATGGAGGAGGCCGACAGGCGGTGCGACCGGGTGGCCTTCATGCACCGCGGCCGGATCCGGAGCGAAGGGGCGCCGCAGGAACTCCGCGCCGCTGTGGGCCCGGAGGCGACGTTGGAGGACGCGTTCCGCGCGGTCACCGGCGGCACGCTCGCCGGTGATGCGGGGGAGGGGATGCGCCAGGTCCGCGCTGCCCGACGGGACGCACGTCGTGGCGGTTGATCACGTGCGGTGCGGACCGGTGCGCTTGATGTGGTCGCGGATCACGACGATGTGCCTGGTGGAGCTGCAGAAGCTGCGGCACGACCGGACCGAGCTGCTGACGAGGGCGGTTCAACCGGCGCTGTGGCTGGTGGTCTTCGGCACGACGTTCAGCCGGACACCCGCGTTCCAGACCGGGGGAGTGCGGTACCTGGACTACCTCGCACCGGGCATCGTCGCCCAGTCCGCGCTGTTCATCGCGATCTTCTTCGGCATTCAGATCATCTGGGAGCGGGATGCCGGGATCCTCGCCAAACTGCTGGTCACGCCCACGCCGCGGATCGCGATCGTGAGCGGCAAGGCGTTCGCGGCCGGTGTGCGCGCCCTGGTCCAGGCTCTGGCGGTGCTCGTGCTCGCCGTCCTGCTGGGCGTCGAGATCACGGCGAACCCCGTGCGGTTGCTGGCCATGTGCGCGGTCGTGGTGCTCGCATCGGTGTTCTTCTGCTGCTTGTCGCTCACCATCGCGGGCCTGGTGCTGTCCCGGGATCGCTTGCTGGGCCTCGGGCAGGCGATCACCATGCCGTTGTTCTTCGGTTCGAGCGCGCTCTACCCGGTCGATCTGATGCCGCACTGGTTGCGGGTGGTCAACGCCGTCAACCCGCTGAGCTACGAGGTCGATGCTCTGCGCGGCCTGCTCATCGGTACGCCCGCGAACCTGGCTCTGGACTTCGCGGTGCTGGTGGCCGCCGCAGCGGCCATGGCCGGGGTCTCGTCCGCGCTGCTGGGAAGGCTCGTTCGCTGATCTGCCCCGGTGGTAGCTCGACCCGAACCTGAATCGCGTCAACAGAAATCGGACGGGCAGAGGCCATGAGGTCGCGAAAAGGGACGGAATTCTTCGCCGCGCAAATGTCGAGGACGACCGACCGCCGTTCGGGTCCGGTAGGAATCCCTTCGTGCTGATTCGGGTTCCACTCGTTCCCAACTCATTGTCCGAAACGACTGAGACGTGGCATGTTTCAAGCGGGAGCATTCCCATCTGGAGAATCTCGGGGATTCCCGAGAACTTCCCGTCAGCGGCCGTCGTCCACGCGAAGTCGGCGATGTCAATCCGGCTCTGCGGCGGCGCCGCGAAATCGCGCACCCGAAAACCGCAAAGGAGCGGATCGTGACCGCATCGGAAGCAGCGACAACTGACCGCGAAACGCCCGTGAACCAAGATCCCGAGCCGACACCAGGTCCTCTGACCGGTGACCCCGCACTGATCGGCGTTCCCACCTTCATCGTCGGCTCGATCGCCCTCGGAATGACCCTCGTCGGCTACGTGCCTGCCGCAGCGGTCGGAGCACCGGTGGCGATCATCCTCGCCGCCACCGGGATCGGACAACTCGTCGCCGCGGTGTGGGCGGCCGGCATCGGCCAGAGCGCGGTGGCGTCCATCTTCGGAATCTTCTCCGGGTTCTGGCTCAGCTACGGATTCCTCGTGCTCGGATTGACCCACGACTGGTTCGGGGTGCCGTCTGAGAGCGCAACCGCCACCCAAGGTCTTTTCCTGACTTCGTGGTTCGTCACGGTTGCGTTGCTGACCCTGGCGACGCTGCGCCTTCCAGCCGCGTACACCTTGCTCTTCGGGTTGATCGCCGCTGCCCTCGTCATCGTCCTCGTCGCGACGCTGCAGGGATCGACGGAGTTGAAGGCCGTCGGCGGGTACGTGGTCTTCACCTTCGCCGCTCTGGGCTGCTACTTGTTCTTCCACGTCATGTCGGTGGCGACAGGAGGACGGGGATTGCCGCTCGGCCATCCGGTGCTGGGCCGGTGAACGAGGAAGCGCGGAGGCGGTTTCACACCGCCTCCGCGCTTCGCCTTCTGCTGCTGACCGTCGTGCGAACACCACCGCGTCCACGATCAGCCGGTCGGCAGCGCGGGCGGCTCCCCGGAGCACTCGTAGTGCGACAGCTGGTCGATCCTGCGCTGGTGGCGGCCGCCTTCGAACTCCGTGGTGAGGAACGCGTGGACGATGCGCTCGGCCTCGGTGAGCGTGTGCATCCGGGAGCCGATGGCGGCCAGCAGCGCGTTGTTGTGCTGGCGGGCAAGCCGGGCGATGTGGACGTTCCAGATCAGCGCGGCGCGGGCGCCGGGGACCTTGTTCGCGGCGATCTGCTCCCCGTTCCCGGAACCGCCGACGACGATGCCGAGACTGCCCTCGTCGGCCACGACGCGACGAGCCGCGTCGATGCAGAACGGTGGGTAGTCATCCTCGGCGTCGTAGGCGGACGGGCCGACGTCGGTCACCTCGTGGCCGACGTCGGAGAGCTTCTTGGCGAGGTAGGTCTTGAGCTCGAGTCCGGCATGATCGGAGCCTATGTAGATGCGCACGGGCCTTGTCCTTCGCGGTGAATGGGTTGATGTTCGCGGCGCGATCACCGCGCTCGGGCGTCAGCCCGGCCGCACGGTGCTCACGGAGCGTCGCGCGGCCTCGGTGACCGCCTCGGCCGTGATGCCGAACTCGGTGTACAGCCTCTGGTAGTCGGCCGAGGCGCCGAAGTGCTCCAGGGAGACGATTTCGCCGGCGTCACCGACGAAGCGGTGCCACGGCTGGGCGATGCCCGCCTCGACCGCGACCCTCGCCCGCACCGACGGGGGCAGCACGGATCGGCGGTAGGTCACGTCCTGCGCCTCGAACCACTCCACGCACGGCATGGACACCACGCGCGTCGGGATTCCTTCGGCTTCCAGGGACTTCCTGGCCGCCACGGCCAGCTGCACTTCGGATCCGGTCGCGATCAGCAGCACCTCGGGACTGCCGGAGGAGGCCTCGGCGAGCACGTAACCGCCGCGGGCGACACCCTGCGGGTCCGTGCTTTCCAGCGTCGGCACCCCTTGGCGGGTCAGCGCCAGGCCGGCGGGTCCGTGGGGGTTCTCCAGGATCGCTTTCCAGGCCGCAGCGGTCTCGTTGGCGTCGGCCGGGCGCACGACGGCCAGGTCCGGAATGGCTCGTAGGCTGGAGAGGTGCTCGACGGGCTGGTGTGTGGGGCCGTCTTCGCCGAGTCCGATCGAGTCGTGCGTCCACAC
>NZ_JBFAQJ010000048.1:0-48304 GCF_040677225.1 Saccharopolyspora sp. NPDC049357
CTACATCGGCGTCGACGTCGAGGGCCCCTACAAGCCCGAGCACTACCGCTACTGATCCGGTCGGTGGTCACCGCTCCCCGCGAGCGGTGACCACCCCCGGTTCCGCGATAGCCAGGCGGCCGTCCGCGATGAGCCGCCGGTCGCGTCGAAAAACCTTCTCCTTGAAAGAAAACGGTCCCTGTCGCACACGCGCAGGTTCGCAGGCGAATCCACTACAAGCGCTGCGGTGACCGAAGTCGACAGAAGGAATACCTGAGGCCGACATGACCACCATCGCACTCGAACTGGTTCCGCCCGACCTCGACGGCGGTGTGCAGAGGGCCGTTGAAGAGGGTCAGAAGATCGCCGAGCTCAGCCGCAACTCGGGGCTGACCGGCCGCATCGGACACGTGATGATCCCGGGGATCATCCAGGAAGACGGCGACCGCCCGGTCGACTTCCGGCCCAAGATGGACACCATCGACTTCTGGCGCACGATCCGCCCGGAGCTCGGCGACCTGCGGGGTCTGTGCACGCAGGTCACCGCGTTCCACGACGAGCGCGCGCTGGCCGAGCGGCTGCAGGCGCTGCGCGACGCCGACATGGACGGCATCGCCTTCGTCGGCGTGCCCCGGAACATGGCCGACGGCGAAGGCCCCGGAGTACCGCCCACCGACGCGCTCACCAAGTTCCAGGACGTCGTCCCGCACCGCGGGTCCATCCTCATCCCGACCCGGGAAGGGGAGCAGGGCCGGTTCGGCTTCAAGTGCGAGCGCGGCGCCACCTACGGAATGACTCAGCTGCTGTACTCGGACGCGATCGTGGACTTCCTCGAGGAGTTCGCGCGCACCACGCCGCACCGCCCGGAGATCCTGCTGTCGTTCGGGTTCATCCCGGGCGTGGAGGGCGACAAGAAGCTCATCCAGTGGCTCATCCAGGACCCGGGCAACGAAGCGGTCGCCGCCGAGCAGGAGTTCGTCGCCCGCACCGCCGAGCTCGGGTTCGAGCAGCGCAAGCAGGCGGTCGTCGACCTCTACAAGCGGGTCGTCGACGGCGTGCACGACCTCGGCTTCCCGATCAGCGTCCACCTGGAAGCCCCCTACGGCTACAACGCTCCCGCGTTCGAGACGTTCGCGGCGATGCTGGAGCACTGGGAGCCCGGCAAGTAGGCAGACCACCCGGCTGGGAATCACGAGACCCCGCCTCCGCAGCGCGACACGCCTGCGGAGGCGGGGTCTCGTGCTTTTCCGAGGCAGCGTTCGAGTGAGAATCCGGCGGCTTCGCCGGTTCCGCTCCGGTGCTCGGTGTCATCGCTTCGACCGTCGGGGCTTGATCATCGGCGCTGCTGCATGCTTTCGGGTGATCGCCTGAGCGCCAACGGGCACCGAACGAAGTGATCAAAACTCTTCCGGGGTTCAGCGCGCGCGATGTCGGTCGTTCTCAACCGATCATTTCTTCGCTAAGGTCGATGCACTCGTCAGCGGTTACGATGACGAATCGTGCAACGGCGCACTGGTACGTGAATAACGCTCGTGCGCCCAACCGAAAACCCTCACCGCTGCGGTGATCGGTGCGCGCACACCGATCGCCGACAGCACCGGAAGGAACCCGTCGATGTCGTCGCCACCAGCATGTTCGTGCTCGCTCGCAGGACTGCCGGTTCATCAGATCGTCGGATTGCGAACCGGTTTCGGCTTGGTCTGCAAACGCGCCCCGCGGACCATTCGAGAAATGATTTGTAACATGAATGACCAATTTATTGTTGACGGGAAATAGGCGATGAGCGCAACCGAGACGCCATCCAGAAGTGAACTCACGCCACTCGACTGGGCCTTTTTGTGCATGGAGCACGAGGACACGCCCATGCACGTCGGCGCCGTCGCGGTCTTCCGCCCCGAAGGGGCGGTCGACCGGGACCGGTTGCGGCGGGTGCTGGCCGAACGCGCGCAGCGCATCGCCCGGCTGCGCATGCGGCTGGAGCGCTCGTGGCTGCAACCGCACTGGCGCGAAGCCCGCGACTTCGACGCCGCCGAGCACGTCTACGACCACGAGATCCCCGCGCCCGGCGGACGCGAGGAACTGGCGGTCCTGGCCTCCGAGCTGATCGCCGATCCGCTCGACCAGCGTCGCCCGCTGTGGGAACTGCACCTGATCACCGGGCTGGCCGACAACCGGTTCGCGGTGCTGATGAAGTTCCACCACTCGCTGGTCGACGGGCACGACGCGGTCGAGGTCGGGGTCCGGCTGCTCGACGAGTTCACCGACCTCACCGACACCCCCGCGACCCCGCCGCCGAACCCGCTGGACGAGGCGTTCGGGCTGATCCGCCGGCCGGAGAAGCTGGTCGGGGCGCTGCGCGGGACGCTGTCGAAGTCCAGCGAATCGTTGGGGATCGCGGCGTCGGTGATGCGCAACATGCGGATCCCGGTGCAGTCCTCGCCGATGCACGCCTCGACCTCCCCGGCCCGCCGGCTCGCGCTGGTGCCCATCGACCTCGCCGACATCCGCCGCATCCGCTCCCGCCACGGCGGCGGCACCAACAACGACGTGGTGCTCGCGGTGATCGCCGGAGCGCTGCGGCGCTGGATGGCCGCGCGCGGCGAGGACTCCGGGGAGGTCCCGGTGCGCGCGCTGATCCCGGTGTGCCGCAGGCGCAGGAACCAGCCGCGCAGCGGCAACAACCAGCTCTCCGGCTTCCTGTGCGAGCTGCCGGTCGACGAACCCGATCCGGCGACCCGGCTGGCGTCCATCCGCGCCGAGATGAGCAGCAACAAGAGCGCCGGACCGCTGCGCGGACCAGGGGCGTTCCCGGTGCTGGCCGGCCGGTTGCCGCAGGTGCTGCACCACGTGGCGACCCCGCTGGTCGCGCAGGGCGCGCCGCTGCTGTTCGACACCATGATCACCAACGTCCCGCTGCCGACCTTCCACGCCGCGCTCGACGGCGCCGAGGTCGCCGAGCTGTTCCCGCTCGCCCCGCTGGCCTCCGGGCACTCGCTGTCGATCGCGGTCTCGCAGTTCCGCGGCACCGTGCACATCGGCGTGCAGGCGAACCGGGCGGCGCTGCCAGACTTGGAGAAGCTCGCCGAGGCGCTGCCGCAGGCGGTCGCCGAACTCAGCGACGGGACGTGAGCCGTGGACGCTGACAATCCGCCTTCCTTATCGACCTTCGGCTGGTTGTACGGAGGCGTGGACCTCATCGTTCGAACCGAGCACGGCGCCGTGCGGGGAATCTCCGACGGCGATGTCATGTCGTTCAAGGGGATTCCCTACGCGGCGCCGCTGGACGGGCCGCGCCGGTTCCAGGCGCCGGTGGCGCCGCAGCGCTGGGACGGGCTCCGGGACGCCTCGGGCTACAGCGCCTCGGTGCCGCAGGCCGCGCTGGACCCCGCGCTGCCCGCGTGCTGGCGGCCCGGTGACTCGACCGACTGCCTGACCGTGAACGTCTGGACTCCCGATCGCGGCGGCCACCTGCCGGTGATGGTGTGGTTCCACGGCGGCGCGTACCTGGGAGGAACCGCCTCGACGGACGGTTTCGACGGGGCGCAGCTCGCGCGCGACGGCGTGATCGTGGTGACGGTGAACTACCGCGTCGGCTACGAGGGCTTCGGCTGGGTGGACAACGCCCCGTCCAACCGCGGGATCCTGGATCAGCTGGCCGCGCTGCGCTGGGTCCGCGACAACATCATCACCTTCGGCGGGAACCCGGACAACGTCACGATCTTCGGGGAATCGGCCGGTGCGGTGTCGGTGGCGACCTTGGTCGCGGGCTCCGCGCGGCGCGGGCTGTTCCGCCGCGCCATCGCGCAGAGCCCGGCGGCGATGTACTGCGACGAGGACGAGCACCGCAAGATCGGTGAGCTGATCACCGGACGGCTCGGCGTGCCCGCGACCACCGCCGCGCTCGCGGAGGTCCCGCCCGAAGCCCTGCACCTCGCGCAGACCCACGCGATGGCGGAGATCGGCCGCAACCGCGCGGCCTGGACCAACAGCACGCCCTACAACGTCGTCCTCGACGGTGAGGTGCTCTCCGAGCTGCCGTGGGTGGCCATGCGCGGCGGTGCGGCCAACGGCATCGACGTGATCGCCGGGTTCAACCGCGACGAGGCGACCGGGTTCACCATCGACCTGCCCGCCGAGGCGCGCGACGTGCGGCGACTGGCCGACGACCTGCACCTGCCGCCGACGACGGTCGCTGAGTACCGGTCGGCGCATCCGGGCGTGGCCGATCCCGACCTCTACACCGTGCTGCTCGGCGACAGGCTGTTCCGGATGCCCGCGGTGTGGATGGCCGAGGCTGCTGCGGCCGCGGGTGGGCGCGGCTTCCTGTACGAGTTCACCTGGGAGACCCCGCAGCGCGACGGCCTGCTCGGCGCGACGCACGGGCTCGACGTCCCGTTCACCTTCGGCAACCTCGACGACCCGTTGGCGCTGGCGATGCTCGGTGCCTCGCCCGCCGGGTTCGACGAGCTGTCGGCCGCGATCCGCGGGTCATGGACCTCGTTCGCCGCCACCGGCGATCCCGGCTGGCCCGGCTACCAGCTCACCGATCGGCAGACGCGGATCTTGAACGTGCCGGTCTCGCTGGCGTCCGATCCGATCAGCGGGTCCCGGCAGATCTGGGCGCACCGCTTCCCGGAGCTCGGTTGAGACCTCGAACTCCACGTCCTGTTCACGGAGTTACTGTGTGGGCGGTTCGTGAAGTGGGAGGTAATCGATGGTGGACAACTCGGACAACGCAGCGCTGCGGGCACTGCGCTCGGCCTTGCCGGACGAGGTGGTGCTGACCGATCCGGACTCCACCGGACGTTTCTCCCACGACGAGGCGGAGTGGGCGCCGTGCGGGAAGCCCTTGGCGGTCGTGCGCGCGCGCAGCACCGAGGACGTCGTCGCCGCGGTCGAGGCCTGCGCCGAGCACGGGGTGCCCGTCGTGCCGCGCGGAGCCGGGACGGGCCTGTCCGGCGGCGCGAACGCCATCGACGGATGCGTGCTGATCTCGCTGGAAGGCATGAACGGGATCCTGGAGATCAACCCGCGCGAGCAGCTGGCCGTGGTCCAGCCCGGCGTCGTCAACGACGACCTGCGCGCCGCCTGCCGCGAGCACGGCGCCTGGTACCCGCCGGACCCGGCGAGCTCGCCGTGGTCGACCATCGGCGGCAACGTCGCCACCAACGCGGGCGGCGTGTGCTGCGTGAAGTACGGCGTGACCCGGGACTACGTGCTCGGCCTGGAGGCCGTGGTCGGCTCGGGTGAGGTCGTGCGGCTGGGCCGGCGCACCGCGAAGGGAGTCGCCGGGTACGACCTGTGCGGTCTGTTCGTCGGCTCCGAAGGCACGCTCGGCGTGGTCACCGAGGTGACGGTGAAGCTCCTGCCGGGACTGCGCGCACCGGAGCGCACCGTGGTCGGCTACTTCGACTCGCTGGTCGCCGCGGGGGAGGCGGTCGCGGCCGTCGCGGCGGCCGGGGTGGTGCCCTCGGCGCTGGAGCTGCTCGACCAGCACTGCCTGCGCGCGGTCGACGAGTGGAAGAACATGGGCCTGTCCGCCGAGGCCGACGTGCTGCTGCTCGGCCGGTCGGACGCGCCGGGACAGGCGGGGGAGCAGGAGGTCGACGCCCTCGTGCGCTGCTTCGAGGAAGCGGGTGCGACCTGGAGCGCGCGTTCCACCGACCAGCAGGAGGCCGACGCCCTGTTCTCGGCCCGCCGCCTGGCCTACCCGGCGCTGGAGCGGCTCGGCCCGCTGCTCACCGAGGACGTCTGCGTCCCGCGCGCCCTGGTGCCCGACATGCTCGCGCGGATCGAAGCCGCCGCTCAGCGGCACGACACGCAGATCGCCAACATCGCCCACGCCGGCGACGGCAACCTGCACCCGCTGATCATCACCCCGCCCGGCGACGACGAGGCCCGCCTGCGCGCCCAGCGCGCCTTCGACGACATCGTCGCCGACGCCATCGACCTCGGCGGCACGGTCACCGGCGAGCACGGCGTGGGCCTTCTCAAGCGCAATGGCCTGCACGCGGAGCTGTCGCCGAAGGTGATCGACATGCACCACGACATCAAGAACGCCCTCGACCCAGCCGGAATCTTCAACCCCGGCAAGGTCTTCGGCGACCCGTCCTGACCCTCGTCCGCGACCCCGGGTTCGGGTTCCGGTGGGTCAGGTCTTGCGGCGGGTGCGGACCGAGAGGGCTGCGCAGGTGATCACCGCCAGGGCGCCGAGGGCGGTGGGCCAGGTGAGGGGTTCGGACAGGAGGAGGGCGGCCCAGAGGATGGTCATGACGGGCTGGGTGAGCTGGATCTGGCTGACCTGGGCCATCGGGCCGATCGCCAGACCCCGGTACCAGGCGAGGAACCCGAGGTTCTGGCTGATCACCGCCAGGTAGGCGAAGGCCGCCCACTGCACCGGGGTCGCGCCCGGGGGATGTTCGGCCACCTCGATGCCGGTGATCACGATCATCACGGGTGCGGCCAGCACGAGAGCCCAGGAGACCGTCTGCCAGGCGCCGAGCTCCCGCGCGAGCAGTCCGCCTTCGGCGTAGCCGATCGCCGCGGCGACGACGGCGCCGAACAGCAGCAGGTCCGCGAGGTGGAGCCCGCCCAGGCCCTGCAGCGAGGCGAAGGACACCGTGGCGATCGCCCCCAGCGACGCCATGATCCAGAACGCCTTCGGCGGCCTTTCGTGCCCGCGCAGCACCGCCATCACGGCGGTCGCCGCGGGCAGGACGCCGATCACGACCGCTCCGTGGCCGGCCGGGGTGCTGGCGAGCGCGTACGAGGTGAGGAACGGGAATCCCACGACCACGCCACCCGCGACGACGGCGGCGCGCGCCCACTGCGTGCCGCGCGGCAGCGCCTGCCGGGTGGTCAGCAGCGCGACGACGGCGATGATCCCGGCGACGGCGCCGCGGCCGGCCCCGATGAACAGCGGCGAGAGCCCGTCGACGGCGATGCGGGTGAGCGGGAGGGTGAACGAGAACGCCACGACGCCGAGGAATCCCCAGGCCAGTCCGGCGCGAGGCGGGGATAGCACCGGTTCACGAAGAGCAGTAGCGCTACTATTGCCTGTCATGTCGGACGATAGCAGCTCACGGATTGTCGCGGAACTCCGCAAGTGGATGGCGACGGCTCAGCCGGGCGCGAAACTGCCGTCCACGCGCGAGCTCGTCGCAGAACACGGGGTCAGCCCGGTCACCGTGCAGAAGGCGCTGCGCGCCCTCGCGTCCCGCGGTCTCGTCGAAAGTCGGCCAGGTGTGGGGACGTTCGTCCGATCGGTTCGGGTGGCCCGGCCGAGCGACTTCGGCTGGCAGACCGCCGCGCTGGGGTCACCGAAGAACAGCCGCCCCACGCTGTCCACCGCCATGCGGCCCGCGCCCAACGACGTGATCGCGCTGCACTCCGGGTACCCGTGCCGCGAACTGCTACCCGAACGGCTGGTCCGGTCCGCGTTCACGCGAGCGGCGCGCAGCGACGTGGTCATCGACCGGCCCGCCACGGCCGGCGTCCCGGAACTGCAGGCGTGGTTCGCCACCGAGCTCGGCACGGCGGTACCGGGCGACGTGGTGATCTTCCCCGGCAGCCAGAGCGGGCTGAGCGCGATCTTCCGGGCGCTGGTGGGCGCCGGTCGTCCGCTGCTGATGGAATCGCCCACGTACTGGGGAGCGATCGTGGCGGCCGCCCAGGTGGGCGTGCAGACGGTGCCCATCCCGAGCGGACCGGACGGTCCCGACCCGGACCAGCTCGCCCGTGCCTTCGAGCGCACCGGTGCGCGCGCCTTCTACGCCCAGCCGAACTACGCCAACCCCACCGGCGTGCAGTGGTCTTCGCGCCTGGCCGAGGAGGTGCTCGACACCGTTCGCCGCCACGGCGCCTTCCTGATCGAGGACGACTGGGCCCGCGATCTCGGCATCACCACCGACCCGGTTCCAGTGGCCGCCCGCGACGAGGACGGGCACGTCGTCTACCTGCGTTCGCTGACCAAGACGGTGTCGCCGTCGGTGCGCATCGCCGGGATCATCGCCCGAGGTCCGGCGCGGGAGCGGATCCTCGCCGACACCCAGTCCGAGGCCGTCTACGTCAGCGGCATGCTGCAGGCCGTGGCCCTGGACGTGGTCACCCAACCGGCCTGGCGCACCTACCTGCGAGACCTCCGCAAGCAGCTGGCCGCCCGCCGCGACCTGCTGGCCGGTGCCGTGCGCGAGCACGTTCCCGGCGCGCACCTGGACGTCCCGGCAGGCGGGCTCAACCTCTGGGTGCGGTTGCCGGACACCACCGATCTGCCCGCGCTCGTGCGCGACTGCGAAACCGCCGGGGTCGTCGTGGCCCCGGGCGACGAGTGGTTCCCCGCCGAACCGACGGGCCGCTTCCTGCGCCTCAACTACGCCGGGCCCAACCCCGGTGCCTACCCGCAGGCGGCTCGACTCATCGGTGAAGCGCTCGTCAGCTGACCAGCTTGAGCGCGGCGGTCTCGATGGTGTCCTCGTCGAGCAGCACGTGGTAGGCCGCCGCGCCGAGCGGGATGAAGCTGTCCTCACTGGTCACGCGGCTGATCCGGCCGCTGAACCCGGCGTCGACCAGCGCGGTGACGACCGGCTCGGAAACTCCTCCGCTGCGGCGGGTCTCGTCCGCGACCAGCACGGCGCCGGTCGCTTCGGCGGCCTGGAGCAGGTCCTCGACCGGCAGCGGGGCGAGCCAGCGCAGGTCGAGGACTCGGGCGTGCACGCCCTGGTGCCGGAGCCGTTCGGCGACGCGCAGGCTCATCGGGACGCCGTTGCCGAAGCTGACCAGCGTCAGGTCGCTGCCGTCGCCGTAGAGGCGGGCGCGACCGATCGGCACGTGGTGTTCGCCCGGCGCGGGATAGCGGGCCAACCAGCCGTTGTCGCCGGATTCATGCAGGTCACGGGTGTGGTAGAGGGCGATGGGTTCGAGGAAGGTGCAGACCCGGCCGTCTTGCCGGGCGGCGGCCACGCAGGTGCGCAGCATCGCCGCCGCGTCATCCGGCCGGGACGGCGAGGCCAGGACGACACCGGGCAGGTCGCGCAGGGCGGCGACGCTGTCGTCGTTGTGGAAGTGCCCGCCGAAGCCCTTCTGGTAGCCGTAACCGGCGATGCGCACGACCATCGGGTTGGTGTAGCGGCCGTTGGAGAAGAAGCTCAGCGTGCTCGCCTCGCCGCGCAGCTGGTCCGCCGCGTTGTGCAGGTAGGCCAGGTACTGGATCTCGGGGATCGGCACCAGACCCGCCAAACCGGCGCCCAGCGCCGTGCCGAGAACGCTCTGCTCGTCCAGCAGTGTGTCGAAAACCCTGCTGCCGCCGAACTTCTTGCGCAGGCCCCGGGTCACGCCGTACACGCCGCCCTTGCGCGCGACGTCCTCGCCGAAGACCACGACCCGGTTGTCGCGCCCGAGCTCCTCGGCCAGGGACCGGTTGATCGCCTGCGCCAGCGTCAGCGGCCCCTCGTTCTCGGGTGCGGTGCCGAAGGTCGTGGCGCGGCCGGAGGGGGTTTCGGCGGTCCGCGCGGCGATGGCGTCGGGGGAGTGGGCGTGCACGGAGGCCATGACCTCCGCGGCGCTGCCGAGCTTGCGACGGGTCAGCGCGTCCTCGGCGAGAGCGGCGACCTCCGCTCGGATCGCCTCGTAGCGGGAGAGGACCTCATCCGCAGTGAGAACGCCGCGGGAGATGAGGGCTCTCGCCGTCGCCAGCAGCGGGTCGCGCTCGTGGTCGGCGGTGATCTCGGTGCGCGACCGGTACGCCGATTCGACGTCCGAGCCGGCGTGACCCATCAGCCGCACCGTGCGCAGGTGCAGGAACGCCGGTGCGCGGTGCTCGCGCACCCAGTCCGCGGCCTCCCGGGACACCCGCAGGCACTCGACCGGATCGGCTCCGTCGGCGGTGAAGTACCGCAGGCCGGGCCGGTCCCGGTAGGTCGAGGCGATCCAGCCCGCCGGTGTCCGCACGCTGATCCCGATCCCGTTGTCCTCGCAGACGAACAGCAACGGCAGCGGGAGTCCCTGAAAACCGCAGTGCAGCGCGGAGTTGATGGCGCCGGTGGTGGTCGAGTGGTTCGCCGAGGCGTCACCGAAGCTGCACACCACGACCGAATCGGCGGGCCACTCCGCAGGCACCCCGAGCTTCGCGCCGCGCTCCAACGCGAACGCCAGGCCCACCGAGCGCGGCAGGTGCGAGGCGATCGTCGAGGTCTGCGGGATGATCGACAGGTCGGCGTTGCCGAAGACCTTGTGCCGCCCGGCCGAGATCGGTTCGTCCGCCGATGCGACGACACCCAGCAGGACGTCCATCAACGGGGTGCTCCCGGCGACCGCGCCGGCTCGCTGGAGGTAGAACGCCCCGGAGCGGTAGTGCAGCAGCGCCGGATCGCTCACCCGCAGGGCCGCCGCCACAGCGGCGTTCGACTCGTGCCCGGACGACCCGATGCTGTAGAAACCCACTCCACGTTTCCCCAGCTCACGGGCCTTGAAATCCAGGTGACGGCTCCCCGCCTGGGAGTCGAACAACCCCACCAGGTCCTCACCCGATGCGGCGGTCGACCGGATTTCAGTGGAACTCGGGGTTCCGATTTCCACTGAAATCCGGTCACCGAGGTGGGCGATCGACTGCAGGAAGTGTTCGTCGACGGGTTCGGTCATGGTTGCTCCCACTCGGATGCGACCGCTGTGCAGGACTTGGCGAGGAATTCCAGGGCGACCGGGAGCAGCGGGTTGGTGTTCTGCTCGCGGTAGAGGACCTTGACCCGCCGGTGCGGTTCGAAGCCGGTGATCCGGGCCAAGCCCTGCTGCTCCCGGGGGATGGCGAGCGCCGGCAGGACGGCGACGCCGAGGTCCCGCCGCACCAGGTCGCGGATGACGGAGTAGTCGTTGCTGCGGAAGGTGATGCGCGGTGCGAAACCCGCCGCGGCGGCCAGCCGGACCAGCGAGCGGGCGCCCGCGGTGTCCTGGCGGGTGCAGATCCAGTTGTCGCCCGCCAGATTCGGCAGCTCCACCCGGCTCCGGCCTGCCAGCCGGTGCGACGAGGGCAGGACCACGCGAAGGGGTTCGGCCAGGAGCTCCTCCGCGCACAGCTCGATCGGCCACTGACGCGGGTCGAGGTCGTACTCGAAGACCAGGGCGGCGTCCAGCACTCCCTCCAGGACGCCGTCGACGACCTCGTCGGGTTCGCCCTCGTCGAGCTGCACCTCGGCGTGGGGCCGCTGCGAGATCACGGCAGCGAGCACGTCGGGCAGCACGCGGGAGTTGGCGGTGGCGAAGGACGCCAGGCGGAGACTGCCCTCCTCGCCGACCACCATCGCCCGCACCTCGCGTTCCAACGAGTCCAGCGCGCCGAGCGCGTCCCGGCTCCGGTCGGCCAGCCGCAGCGCGAGCGCGGTGCTGCGGGCGGACCGGGCCGAGCGCTCGAACAGCGGCGCACCGATCGCCCGCTCCAGCAGCACCATCTGCTGCGACACGGCCGAGGCCGTGTAGCCCAGCACCCGCCCGGCCTCGGCGAACGAGCCCGTGCGCACGCACTCCTGCAAGGTCCGCAGATGAATGGGGTTGAGCACGCCGACTCCTCAGGTGGTTCAGGCCGGGACCGGCAGGCGGCCGCGCAGCCGCATCGCCTCGCGCACCCGCTGCTGGGCAATCTCCAGGGCCACCGCGTGCGGGAGCACCCCGGTCTCCGCCGCGGTGTCGAGCACCAGCAGGGTGTTGCGCCTGGTCCGGGTCGCGACCTCGTCGAGGATCCTGGCGGGCTCGGGCCGGAACGCGGAATACCGCGCGTCCATCGCGAATCCGGCCGCGATGGCGCCACCGGCGTTGGCGATGAAGTCCGGCACGACCTCCACCCCGCGCGCGGCCAGCGCGGCGCGCGAGGCCGGACCGGTGGGCAGGTTGGCGCCCTCCACGACCAGCCCGGCGCGGATGCGGGCCGCGACCGAGGAGTCGATGACGTCCTGGCGGGCGGCCGGGATCAGCACGTCGCAGTCCACGGTCAACTCCTCGCCGTGCGCGATGCGTTGCGCCGGTGCGGCTTTCGCCACGCAGGTGTCGCCGAACTCCGCCCTGGCGGCCAGCCACCCCGGCACGTCGAGACCGTCGGGGTCGTGCACCGAACCGTCCGCTGTGGACAGCGCGACCAGCTGCGCCCCCAGCTCGTGCAGTCGCGCTGCCGTGGCCGCCCCGACCGCCCCGAAGCCCTGCACCGCGATCCGAGCTCCCGGCACCGGCGTGCCCGCCCGCTCCAGCGCCGCCACCGCGGCCTCCGCGACACCGTGCCCGGTCACGCCGAGCTGGTCGTAGGGAACCCCGCCCAGCGCCTCCGGAACGCCGACGGCCGCACCGCGATCGCCGAGCTCGTCCTGGATGATGGCCGCGTCGTGCTCGGTCATGCCCATGTCGAGCCCGGCGACGTAGCTGGCCGGGATCTGGTCGGCCAGGCGCCGCGCGAACGCGCGCACCACCGCTTCCTTGTCCGGCGAATCGGGATCGGCCGCGATGCCTGCCTTGGCCCCGCCGTGGAAGAGGTCGACCGCCGCCCACTTCCAGGTCATCACCCGCGCCAGCCGGGCGATCTCGCCGATGGTCACGCTCGGGGCCATCCGCGTGCCGCCCTTGCCGCTGCCGCGCGCGGTGTTGTCGATGACCAGCACGCCCCGCATCCCGGTGCGCGCGTCGGAGACGCAGACGACCTTCTCCGGGCCCCACTCGTCGATCTCCTGCAACAGATCAACCACGGTTGTCCCTTCCTACACGCAGTTGTGCTCGGGCCGGACCTCGGCGCCGTCGAATCGGCGCACGTCGAGACCGGAGACGTCGATGGGCGGTGTGCGTCCCAGGACCAGGTCCCGCATCACTTCGCCGATCGCCGGGCTCTGCAGGAAGCCGTGCCCGGAGAAGCCGGTCGCGTAGAAGAACCGGCCGACGTTGCCGACCAGCGCGTTGTGGTCCGGAGTGACCTCGTAGAGCCCGGCCCAGCCGTGCGCCACGCCGGCGTCGGCCACCCGGGGTGCCCGTCGCGCGACGGCCTCGCTGAGCCGCCCCAGCCAGCGGTCGTCGGTGCCCAGCCGGAACCCGAACTCCTCGTCGGGATCCGACATGCCCACCAGCAGGCCGGGGCCTTCCTCGTGGAAGTAGAAGCTCGTGGCGAAGTCGATGGTGAACGGCAGCCGAGGCGGCAGGTCCGGCATCGGCTCGGTGACCAGGATCTGCCTGCGCAGCGGCTGCACCGGCAGCTCGACACCGGCGAGCTCACCGACCGCGGCGGACCACGCCCCGGCCGCGCACACCACCGTCGAGGTGCGCACGGTTCCGGCGTCGGTGCGCACGGCGCTGATCTCCCCGCCGCTGGTGTCGACGCCGGTGACCTCGACGCCGCGCCGCAGCACCGCGCCGTGCTCGCGGGCCGCCCGCGCGTAACCCTGGACGACGCCTTCGGGAGTGCAGTGCCCGTCGGTGGGCGAGTAGGCCGCCGCCAGCAACCCCTCGGGCGAGACCAGCGGAGACAACTCGCACGCCTGCTGCACCGTCAGCATGCGGCTCGGCACGCCCAGCGAGTTCTGCAGCGCCACGCCACCTTCGAAGGCGGCGACATCAGCGGGATCCGACAGCAGGAACAGGTACCCCTGCTGCTTGAGGTCGATGTCGCCGCCCGGCCGTCGTGCGAAGTCCTCGAAGGCCCGCAGGCTGCGCTGCCCGAGCTCGATGTTGACGGGATCGGAGAACTGCGCCCGGACACCTCCGGCCGCCTTGCTGGTGCTGCCCGAACCGAGTTCGCCGCGTTCCAGCAACAGCACGTCCGCGCCGGCTTCGGCGAGGTGGAAGGCGGTGCTGACACCCACCGCCCCGCCGCCGACGACCACCACATCCGCGGAAGGAGGAACTACTTGCTGTGACATCAAAGCTGGCCGAGTTCCGGCGGCAAGCGGTAGTCCATCTCAGGTTCAACGGTGTCGACGTCCATCTGGGCCTTCTGCAGCTTGCCGGAGAAGTCCCAGTTCAACGACTGCCACCGGGTGAACTGGTCGAGCACCCAGATGCCCGACTGGCGGCTTCCGTTGCCGGACTTGCCGTTCCCGCCGAACGGCAGGTGCGCCTCGGCCCCGGACGTCGAGTTGTTCACGCTGACCATGCCCGCCCCGATGCCCTGCCGGAACCGGAACGCCTTGGCCGGGTCGGTGGTGTAGATCGCCGCCGAAAGCCCGTACCCGGGCGCGTTGCCGAGCTCGATCGCCTCGTCGAGGGTCTCGTAGGGGGTGACGCCGACGATCGGCCCGAAGGTCTCGTGGCGGAAGATGTGGTCGTCGGTGCGCATCCCGTCCACCAGAACCGGGTGGTAGTACAGGCCCGCGACCGCATCGCCGTGAAAACCCCTGCGCGGCTTGTCGTTGGTGATGCGTCCGACCGAGTCCGAGCCGAGCGGGGTGTGGTGCGGCTGCAGGGTGTCGAGGATGGATTCGAAGTTGTCGGCGAACTTCTGGTCCAGCATCGGACCGTAGAGCACGTCACCACCGGGCTCGCCCACGGTGGCCGCGCGCAGCGCCGCGTCCAGTCGCGAGGTGAACTCGTCCTTGATGTCGCGGTGCACGATGAGGTTGCCCAGCGAGGTGCAGCGCTGACCGGCGGTGCCCCAGCCGGAGAACAGCGCGCCCTCCACGGCCAGGTCCAGGTCGGCGTCCTCGGTGACGATCATCGGGTTCTTGCCGCCCAGCTCCAGGCACGGGTTCTGCAGGTGACGGCCGCACAGCTCGCCGACCCGGGTGCCGACCGCGCTGGATCCGGTGAAGCCGACCTTGTTGACCGTGCCCGCTTGCAGCGAGGCCTCCAGGCCCTTGAAGGTCGCTTCGCCGTCGGTGTAGACGAGGTTGAGCACGCCCTTGGGCACGCCCGCCTTCCACGCGAGCTCGGCCACCGCGCGAGCCGCCCCGGCGGCGTACTCGGCCGGCTTCCACACCACCGCGTTGCCGCACAGCAGGGCCGGGACGAGGTACCAGGACGGCACCGCCACCGGGAAGTTGCCCGCGGTGATCACCACGGCGACCCCGACCGGGACGCGGAAGGTGAACAGCTGCTTGTCCGGCATCTCCGAGGGCACCGTCTGCCCGTAGAGCCTGCGGCCCTCGCCGAGGAAGAAGTCGCAGGTGTCGACGATCTCCTGCACCTCGCCGAGCGCTTCGGCGTAGGGCTTGCCGATCTCGCGGGTCACCAGCCGGGCCAGCGATTCCTTGTTGGCCTCGACCAGTCGTCCCAGGCCCGCGATGACGCGGCCGCGCACCGGAGCGGGGACCTGCGCCCACTCCTTCTGGGCGCGGTGGGCCTGCTCGGTCGCGGCCACCAGGGTCTCTGGGGTGCCCAGCGCGACCTTGGCGACGACGTCGTCGAGGTTCGCGGGGTTCTTCGAGAGGTACTCGCCTCCGCCGTCGATCACCTCCGGGGCGTCCGGACCGATCACGGAGCTCAACGTCGCCTGCACCGACATGCACCTCTTCCTGCTCGGGACCACGCTGAGATCACCGTAGAACGACGGAGCGCGCTCTGTTGAGAATCAGAAGAGTGATTTCTTGTCGCGCTGAGACCCAGCGTCGCTGGGGCTGCCTTCCGATGGGCGAACGGATGTGCCAACGTCGGTGCGCATGGACCTCCTCAGCGACGCCGACGTGGCCGCCTCCCTCGACTACGACGCGGCGATCGCCTCGCAGCGCCTGGCCTTCGAATCCCTGGGCCGGGGAGAGGCGCAACAAGCTGCGAAGACAGCGATTCGCACGGGGGAGGACACGGTCCTGTCCTACTTGAGCCGGATCTCGCCCCGGCACGGCCCGGTCGCCAAGCTCGTCTCGGTCAACCCCGGCAACGCCGATCGCGGCCTGGCGTCGATCAACGCCACGGTCCTGGTGCTCGATGCCGAGACCGGCGCGCTCACCGCGACGATGTCCGGCACGACCCTCACCGAGATCCGCACCGCCGCGGGCAGCGCGGTCGCCCTCGACGCCCTGGCGCCCGCCGAGGCGGACGTGCTGGCGGTCATCGGCTCCGGCGTCCAGGCCCGCGCGCACGTCCGGGCCCTCTCCCGCGTCCGCGCGCTCACCGAGGTCCGGATCCACAGCCGCGACGTGGCCCGCCGCGAGTCGACCGCCGCTGAGCTCGCCGCCGAGCTCGAACTCGACGTCCGCGCCGCCGGCACCCCGGCGGAGGCGGTACGCGACGCGGCGATGGTCGTCGCCTGCACCCTCAGCCCGGACCCCGTCGTCCCGACCGCCGACCTCGCCCCGGGCGCCACGGTGGTCAGCGTCGGGAGCTTCGAACCCCACCGGCGAGAGGTCGACCGCGACCTCCTGCGCACAGCGGACGCGATCGTCGTCGACGACGTCGACACGGCCACCCACCACGCAGGTCCGATCATGACCGCCCTCGAAACCGGCGACCTCGACCGGGACGGCCTGACTCCGCTCGGCGCGATCCTCACCGCCCAAGCCCCGGGCCGAAAGTCCGCCGAGGACCGCATCTTCTACAACAGCGTCGGAATCGGAGTCCAGGACGCAGCAGCAGCCCTCGCAGTCCTCGGCCTGCTCTGAAGCCGACTTGCCGGATGTGCGGCCCTTTCGAGACGTCAGCCCATCAGTGAGAATTTCGATCAGGAGCGTGCCTGAGCGCTACGCAGCGCATCCGCGTGATCAAAGTGGGACCCCTGACCGGCTCAAACGTTATGCGAGTACGTGAATACACCTTGTCGGCGTCGATCACCTGCCCAAAGCTTGCGCCATGGAACTGCGCAAAGTGTCCGGTTGCGAGGACAAGAGCTGCCCGGCCGTTTACGTATCGGACCTGGGCACGGCAGTGGTGCAAGGAGCCCACGTACCCGAGGCGGAAGGGCTGGAGTTCGGTGACGGTGAGACGGCTGTGGAGCTGCCCGCCGGAGTCGTTCTGGGTGCGTTTTCCGCTCTGGTGAAAAGTCCCGGCATCAGTCCGGATGATCTGCACCGTCTGAAGGAGGACTTGAAGTGATCCTGAGCAGGGACGAGTTCGGCAAGCGGTTCGACGAGTACCGGCGGACCACCTGGCGTTTCGAGTGCCAACCGACCTACACCATGCCGCGCGAGCAGGACGGTATCCGCCGTTGGCGGGCAGGGGAGCCGATGCCTGCCGACCACAACCGTCGTTGGCACGAAACCGTCCAGCAGATCGTTGCGTCCGGCCGCAGCATCGGCCGCGTCCGAGTTGTCTCCCGTCCGTTGACCGAATACCAGCGGTACCAACTGGACTGGGGGATTCCCGGAAACATCGAAGCGGGCGAGGACATCCGAATACTCGACATGACCGAGCTGGATCTGGACCTACCGGACCAGGACTTCTGGTTCTTCGATGAGTCGCTCGTCGTGCACTTGAACTTCAACCCGGACGGTACGCTCATCGACTTGGAGCAGAGGGAGAACCCAGACCTGGCGCAGTACCTACAGTGGCGCGACACGGCGTTGGCGCACGCCGTTCCCCTCAGTGAGTGGAATGCTCGGACCTGACACCGATCAACATCGCAAAGACCTCGCTGAGACGCTGAGGCAGTTGCGCAGAGCGGCCGGACTCTCCGGGGAGAGGCTGGCCGCTCGCACTGCCATGTCGCAGCCCAAGATCAGCCGCATCGAATCCGGCAAGACGGTGCCCACGGTCTCGGACGTCGAACGGATCATGCAGGCGCTGGACGTGCCCGCTGAGGTCCGGGCTGAACTTCTCGCGTTGACCCGGTCCGCGAACGTTGAGTACACCTCGCTGCGTTCCTCCGCCCGAATGGGAATCTGGCGGAGCCAAGCCGAGATCAAAGCCCTGGCGGAGGCATCGTCGGTCGTTCGCCAGTTCTTGCCCGCCATTCCTTCGGGAATCATCCAGACGCCTGATTACGCGCGTGCTGTGCTCACACCGGGGGTGGAGGGGCGACCTGCGCGCGACATCGATCGTGCCGTGCAGGCGCGGCTGGAAAGTCAAGAAGCGCTGAACGATGAATCCCGGACTTTTCACTTCGTGCTGACCGAACAAGCGGTCCGGTTGAAGCGTGCAGAGAATGAAATCATGGTGGGACAGCTTCGGCACATGATCGAGGTGATGAACCGCCCGAACGTCGATCTGTCGGTCCTTCCCAGTTCAGCGCTGGTGAACGCCTCCCCGCTGAACGTTTTCGTGGTCTACGACGACCGGCTCGTGCTTACCGAGATCTTCGCGGGCGAGGTCGCGTTGCGCGATTACCGGGACGTCTCCTACCACTTGAACATCTTCGATCATTTTCGGGACCGCGCCGTTTCCGGAAATGAAGCCGGAGAACTGCTGGAATCGATAGCCGACGAGTTTATGCGAGGTCCTGACTAGAACTGGAATTGCGGTCTCCGCTGCGTTTAACTTCGCGTCATGGTGGTGTTGAACGAGGGGCGGCGCGATGCCGGACAGCCCCCGAGATCGCCGGTTCGATGCGAAACGCAGGAGCGCACAACGGTTCTCGTCGACGGTCGCGATTGGTTGGTGTGCCCGGTCGGTGGACCGGCCTGCTTCCGGGTCGTCGCGGACATGGATCAGATCGCGAAGGACGCCGTCGACTTCCACGCGGAGAACCACTTCCTCGCGTGCGGCTGCCCGTGCTGCGGGCGGTGAGCGGTGGCCCGCATTCCGTGCCAGTGGTTGTTCCTCGGCGGGTTCACCTTCCGGTGGGGGAGAGGTGGTCCGGCGATCGACGTGCTCCGGGGCGACACGGGACCCGTTCACGGAAACGGGCGGCGAGTCGCCGTGATCCCCGTCGATCAGTCCTGGAAGGACGTCCAGGACCTGCAGCAACGAGCCCGAACTTGGTTGCGGGCGACCGCGGCGAAGCGGGCCGGGGTTCGCGAGTGAGGGCGCGCGGTGTGCTTTCCTTGGCGGGCGAGGACGGCGTTGAGGAGGTTTGCGGATGGGCTACGCGGCGAGGTTCGAGGCGGAGCTGGCGGAGTTGGAACTCCCCGGGCGCGTGGGCATCGCGAGCTGGGACCTCCGCGAGAACGAGCCGGTGCTGCGAGGTGCCGAGGTCGAGGTGCACTCGGCCAGCACCATCAAGGTCCTGGTGATGATCACCGCGTTGCGGGCCGTCGCCGACGGGCGGCTCGACCTGGACGCGCAGGTGGAGCTGCCCGCCGAGCGGACCGGCGGGACAGGCGTCCTCTTCGAGGTCCCCAGCGTGCCCAGGGCGTCGCTGAACGACCTGATCAACCTCATGATCGTGGTCAGCGACAACGCCGCCACCAACGCCGTCATCGACGAGGTGGGCTTCACCGCGATCGCCGCGTGCACCGCCGACCTGGGCTGCACCGGGACACGCATCGAGCGCCACATCATGGACACCGAAGCTCCCGGCGTCCTGCGGACCACGGCGCTCGACCAGGCGCGCGTCCTGACCGCGCTCGCCGAGGGCACCGCGCTGCCGCCGGCGCTGACCGCCCACGCCCTCACCGTGCTGTCGCGGCAGCAGGTCGTCGACCGGATCCCGTTGCTGCTGCCCGAGAACGCGCGCTGCTGGAACAAGACCGGCGAGATCAAGGGGCTGCGCCACGACGTCGCGCTGCTGAGCACCGACGACACCCCGCAGGTCGTCCTCGCCGTGCTCGTCGACCAGCTCACCGACGCGGTGTCCACCAAGGGCTACCGCGGCGGCGATGGCGTCGAGGCCATCGCCGCCGTCGGACTGGCCGCCTGGCGGGCGATGACTCAGCCCAGCACCGGATCCCACGGCGTCGAAGGCGCGTAGGGCGCGCGGAATCCGCTCAGCGGCGCGTTGTGCCGGAGTTCGGAGTCGTGGTAGCGGGCCACCTTCTCGTGCCAGTTGAGGATGCCGATGAGCCAGTCCTTGAGCTCCTCCGCGTGCTGGTTCAACGCCTCCTGCGCCTCCGGTGCGACCTCCCGCTCCTCGTACAGGACGGGCAGTTCCACGTTGATGACGTGCAGGAACTGCTCCATCCGCGCGTTGAACAGGCCGTGCACGATCTCGAAGGCGCGGTCCTGGTCGCAGTCCAGGAAGTTCTGCACCACCAGGACCGCGTTGTGCACCTCGCCCTCGAACTCGATCTCCTTGCGGTAGGAGAAGACGTCGTTGACCATCGTCGCGCAGTCGATCGCCGAGTTCTCCAGGTTCTGCACCGCACGCGTCTCGTACAGCTCCGGAGGCACCACGTCACCGTGGGCGAAGCGCGCCAGGCTGATCGTCATGTCCGAACCGAAGGTGGCGCGGCGCATCTCGACGTAGTCCACCGGGTCCGGAACGTGGTTGTGCGCCTGGTTGTCCAGCTCCCACACCCAGCTGTCGATCATCACCTCCACGGCGCTGCGCAGCGACTGCCGCTCCCGGGCGTTCATCGGAGCCGTGGTGCGCCGCCACAGGTCGGCCAGGCCGCGCTCCATCATGTTCACCGGCACGATCCCCGGTTCGCCCGTGTCGGTCATGACCTGCTTCAGCCGCTCGTTCTGCGCCTTGGCGCCGGCCACGTCGCGGGTGTGGCCGTAGCGCTGCGGGTAGAGGTCGTCGCCGTAGGTCCCCCACACCAGCCAGTGCGAGCCCAGGTCGAGCTCCTCCAGCGAGGCGTCCGGATCCAGCCCGGCGGCGCACAGCGGCAGGTCGTTGAACCGCACCGCCTCCTCGTCCCACACCGGTGGGGCGTCGGCGAACATCCCCATCTCCCGCGCCCACTCCACCGCGTGCTCTCGGGAGACGTCCAGGTGAGGGCACAACCGCAGCTCGAACGGTACCTCCAACTGGGGCTTCTGAATCGGGCCGACCGGCTGGAAGGGCACCCTCGTGAAGCTCCGAAGGCGTTGCGGCGCGGTCGAGATAAGCGACTTGGCGATGTAGGCGCCCGCGGTGCCCAGACCCGTGGGACCACCCAGGACCGACGAGTTGCCACCGCCCTCGGGGTACCGCCCCGAGGCCATGTGCCACTCGTGCCCGCCGGACTGCCAGTCCTGCAGGCCCTTGGCGTAACCCAGCACCGCCAGCCGTCCGGCCGGGTCCACCGCGTGCTCGTCGAGCAGCCTCGGCACCTCCGTCAGCGCGGTGTGCTCGAACTGGTGCATCCGCGAGGTCAGCAGGTCGTTGACGGTCTCGGCGGCCTGCTGGGTGTCGCAGCCCAGGAACCGCTCGAAGACCAGGACGCCGTTGCTCAGCTCGCCCTCGTCGGCGACCTCGCGCTCGTAGGAGAACAGGTCGTTGCGCAGGTGCACCGCGTCGGAGAACGTGTCGCGCAGGACCTTCAGCGGCCGGGTCGCGGCGAGCTCGGCCGGAACCTCCATCCCCACGGCGTGCTCGACCAGGTTCGCCGACCACGGAGCGCCGCCGACCTTGCGGCGCATCTCGATGTACTCGATGGGATTCGACAGCCGGTTCTCGCTGATGTTGTGCAGCTCCCACAGGGACTCGTCCAGCAGCGCCTTCGTGCTCTCGGCGAACCGGCGCCGCCAGTCGGCGCTCATCGACGGCACCGTGCGGCGCCACAGATCCGCCAGCCCGGCCTCCACGGGGTTGGTCGGCTGCTCGGTGATCGGTCCCTCGACCGGCATGAAAGCCCGCAGCCGGTCGAGGTGTTCGCGGGCGGCGGTGAGGTCCGGGTCGCGCTTGTAGAGCTCGACGAAGTGGTCGTCGAAGTAGAACACCCACACGTACCAGTCGGTGACCAGGTCGAGCTCGTCACCGTCGCAGTCGGGGTGGGTGTAGGCGCACAGCAGCGCGTAGTCGTCGCGGTCCAGATCCGCCTCGGACCAGATCTCCTTGCCCTGCTGCGGGACGTCGATCATCTCCATGCTGCGGGCCCACACCTTGGTGTGCTCGCGGGCTCGCTGCAGGTTCGGGTTCAAGCGGGCGGGGTAGGACAGGTAGAACTCGGGCAGTCGGAACGACATGGGTCAGCGGCCTCCCAGAGGTGTGCACCGTCGCCAGCTGACGGAACCAGTCACCCGCGCCCTCGCCAATGCCTCACCGGAGTTGGCACACGATCGGGACACGACATCGCCCGCCCGGCCCAGCGGCGAGATCACTGCTGGTGCACGAACTCCCCGTCGACGACCGTCAGATCCACTCCGCACCCGGCGATCTCCTCCGGCGGCAGGGCGAACGGGTCGGCGTCCAGCACCACCAGATCGGCCGCCTTGCCGACCTCGACGGAACCGGTGTGCTGCTCGACGTGGTTCACCCAGGCGCTGCCGACCGTGTAGGCCGCGAGGGCGTCGACGAGGTCCAGCGCCTCGTCCGGGCCCAGCGGATCGTCCGAACCGCTCTCCCGGCGGTTGACCGCCACGTGCACGCCCAGCATCGGATCGGCCTCCGACACCGGCCAGTCGCTGCCGGCCGCCAGCACGACCCCCGCCGCGCGCAGCGAGCGGAACGGGTACTGCCAGGACGCCCGGGTGTGCCCGAGCTTGGGCACCGTCAGCTCGGTCATCGCCGCGTCGTTGACCGCCCAGCGGGGCTGGATCGTCGCCGCCACCCCGAGCTCCCGGAACCGCGCGATGTCACCCGGATGCACCACCTGCGCGTGGGCGATCTGGTGGCGGAGCTCGGGTCCGCTCCCGCGCACGGAGTCCAGGGCGTCGCGCACCGCGCGGTCGCCGACGGCGTGGAAGTGCAGCTGGAAGCCCTCAGCGGTCAGCCGCGGCACCACCTCCGCCAGCTCCTCCGGGGACACGAAGGACAACCCCCGGCCGGCGGGACCCAGGTAGGGCAGCCGCAAGGCGGCGGTGGCGTTCTCGCACACACCGTCCTGCATGATCTTGACCGTCTCCGCGCGGAACCGCCTCCCTCGTGCCCGCTTGCGGCGTTCCAGCAGGTCCGGGATCTGCTCGATGCCGCGATCGCGGTCCCACCACAGCGCTCCGCGGACCTTGCCGGTCAGCAGCCCGCGCTCGTCGGCGGCCAGGTAGGTCGACAGCAGGTCGTCGTAACCGAGGTAGCGGCCGACGATGGCGTCGTGCCAGGACGTGACGCCGCGCGCGTGCAGGTGGCGCTGCCCCGCCGCCAGGGCGTCGAGGTACTGCTCGGAACCGGCGGCCGGGAGCACGTGCTCCATCAATCGGGTGGCTCCCTCGTGCAGGGTGCCGTCGGGACGCCCGGCCGGATCGCGCTCGATGCGTCCGTCCGGCGGATCGGGCGTGTGCCGGTCGATGCCGGCCAGCCGCAGCGCCACCGAGTTCACCCACGCGCCGTGGTGGTCGCGGTTGACCAGGTAGGCGGGCCGGTCGCCGGTCACCGAGTCCAGCGCCCGCCGGGTCGGCGTCCCGCCCGGGAACTGGGCCATGTCCCAGCCTCCGCCGAGCAGCCACGGCGAGTCCGGGAACTCGGTGAGGTGCTCGGAGATCAACCGCAGGCAGTCGCCACCGTCGGTGGCCTGCGAGAGGTCGCAGCGCAACTTCAGCATGCCGCCGAACACCGGGTGCACGTGAGCGTCGTGGAACCCCGGCAGCAGCAGGCGTCCGCGCAGCTCCACCACCTCGGTGCGGGGACGGATCCGCTCGCGCACGGCCTCGCCGCCGACGGCCGCGATCCGGCCGTCGCGCACCAGCACGGCGTCGCTGAACGAGCGCGCGGCATCCATGGTGGCCACCGGGCCGCCCACGAACGCCACGTCATCAGCCATGAGCTGATTGTCGCAGGCGCCGGGCCCCCGATGACCGAGCAGTTCCGGCCACATCGACCGGTCTGAAGGGACGAAGGGGCGGGACGAACCGTCCCGCCCCTCGGAGTGCGCCGGGGCCGACATGCGCGAGGAGTCAGGTTCTCCTACCGGCACCGCCAGGCGAAGCGATCCCCCTGAGAACTCCTAGCGGTGTTCTCCCGTTATCACCGACACCGCCAGCTCGCGCTGAGGTTCGGTGACTTCTGGGAGCTGGAAGCCCAGCGCCCGGATGTGGTTGAGCAGGTCGGGCTCCGGAGACACCCCGTGCAGACGCAGGTAGTAGGCCACCGCACCCGGCCAGATCCAGCTGCCGTCGGTGTGGAAGGTCATCGGGACCGACGCCGCGCGCTGGGGGTCGAGGCGATCGTTGTCGTAGCTGCGCGCGGCCAGCACGACCGGTGCCTTCTCCAGGTACTCGGCCACCCGCTCGGCCTCCGCGCGGCCGATCTCGGGGCGCTCGGTGATCGGGTTGCCCCGGTCGTCGAAGACCTCGGCGGTGCGCAGCGACGGCCTCGGCGGCTCCTGCTGCGCGGTGCCCGCGGCCAGCCACTGCGGCGTCGCCTCCGCGGGCCGGGGGTGCCTGCGCAGCTCTTCGGCGTAGGCCGAGGGCGGGGGAGGGCTCTGCCAGTCCGGCTCGTTGTCGCCGTTGAAGTCGACCGCGTAGCTCCCGGGACGCTGCAGCCGGTAGACCGCGCTGATCCAGGTCCCCCGATCGGGTTGGTGCATGCCGGCCCGCAACCGTCCGAACAGGTCGGAGACCTCAGGAGGCGCGGCGAGCGGGATCGCGCTGCCGTTGGGCGCGATCAGCCGGCACACCGTCTCGACGTGATCGCCGAGCGCGCGGTACTCCGTGGTGGACTCCTGCCAGCCGGGGGGCAGCGCGCGCACGATCACCCGGCCGATCTCCTGGATCAGCTGCTGCTGCGTGGCCTCGTCCAGCGATCCCGGCGGGTCAGGTTGACTCATGACTCCCATCCTTCCAGTCGTGCAGCGTGGGCGATGCACGCCGTTCCCCCTGCTCCGAGCGGCCGTTTCTTCTGGAATGACGGTTTTCGGAGCGGCGGTGAAGGCTCACGAGCGCCTTCGCGATGAAGCTTAGGACCAACGCGTCCCCGGCGGGGCCGGGTGAGTTGATCTCGTTACGCACCAACCGGATAGGGCCGTTTTACCTGCCGTCATCCACCCGTTCCGACGTCTTAACGGTTGTCCGAACCGACGATTGTTGACAATCTCACTTCCCCGGCCTTAGCTTCGAGCCATTCCGGCCAACGCGGGAGGTGCCCATGCGAACCGAGTTGAATCACCTCCCGCGTCCGGCCGGGTCTGTGGATCTTCTTCCTCAAATCGGACTCTTCGAGTTAGCACATATCTGATCGGGCTATACCGGCAACCAGGGCGGGTTATCCGCCCTATGTCGGCATAGCCCGATCGACTTACCCCACCTCGTATGCGCTCTGAAAGGAGGTTTTCGCCCATGGGACTCGTCGGCGGCGAACCGCTCATGAAGGTGACTTGGACGGATCCGGTGACGGGAAGCAATGGCTTCCTGGTCGTGCACACCCTGGTGTCGGGTCTTGCCACCGGTGGGACGCGGATGCGCGCCGGTTGCACGATGGAAGAAGTCGAGCACCTGGCGCGCGGCATGGCCCGCAAGACCGCTGTGTTCGAACTGCCCGTGGGCGGAGCCAAGGGCGGCATCGACTGCGACCCGAAGGACCCGCAGGCCAAGGGAGTGCTCCGGCGCTACCTCCAGGCGATGCGTCCGTGGCTGGACGCGCACTGGGTGACCGCCGAGGACCTGGGCGTGCCCCAGCACCTGATCGACGAGGCCTTCGAAGAGCTCGGAATGCACCAGTCCTACCACGCGGCGATCCGCCGGGCGCCGGACGCGGAGCGCACGCTGCGCCGGGTCCGGGCCGGGCTCAACGCCCCGGTGCCGGGTGGCCTGCTGCTCGGTGACGTGGTCGGCGGCTACGGCGTCGCCCAGTGCTGCCTGGGCGTGGTGCACGCCCGCGACTGGGCCGCGGAGGAGACCACCGTCGCGGTGCAGGGCGTGGGCACCATGGGCGGCGGCGCCGCCTTCTACCTGCACGAGGCGGGCCTGAAGGTGGTGGCCCTGGCCGATGCCGCCGGAACCCTCTACCACCCGGACGGCCTGGACGTCCCGGCTCTGCTGGAGATCCGCGACCGCTTCGGCGAGATCGACCGCGAGCAGGTCCCGGCCGACGTCCAGCGGCTGCCCCGCGAGGCGGTGCTCTCGCAGGAGGTCGACGTGCTGATCCCGGCGGCGGTCTCCTTCGCCATCGGCACCAACCAGGTGCCGGACGTGGCGGCGCGGGTGATCGTCGAGGCGGCCAACAACCCGGTCACGCCCGAGGCCGAGGAGATGTTGGCGACCCGCGGCATCCCGGTGATCCCGGACTTCGTGGCCAACGCCGGTGCCGCGGCCTGGGCGTGGTGGCTGCTGCTGGGCAGGGTGGACGCCGACCCGGTGCTGTCCTTCCAGGTGCTGCGCGAGGAGATGCTGGCCAAGATCCCGCTGCTGCTGGCGGCGTGGGACACCGAGGGGCACACCCCGCGCGACGCGGCGCTGATGCTGGCCGAGCGGCGCACCGAGCAGAACCGGGTCGCCGAGGAGAGCGGGCAGGCGCTGCTGAGCATCCCGTGATGGCGGGTCGTGGTCCCCGGGTCGTGAACCGGCCCGGGGACCACGACGTCCGGCGGCCGAAAAGCGCTGCGGCGGACCGGATACGGTCTCATGTTGACTGGCTGCGATCAACGTGTGACAACCCGCAACTGCGGTGCTAGCGTGACTCGTGGTTGCGGTTTTGGTCCTTGCAGTACTGGAAAGAGTGCCTGCCAGAACGCAGGCGCTTTTTTTGTGCCGTGGTCGCTCCGCGGGCTGCCGGTGATCAGCTCTGGCAACCAGGGGTCGGCGCAGTGTTGACCCTGGTCAGCAGGAACGGGAGAACAAGGAATGGCAAGCGGTACGGTCAAGTGGTTCAACGCCGAGAAGGGCTACGGGTTCATCACCCCCGACGGCGGCGGCTCTGACGTCTTCGCCCACTACTCCGCCATCGATGCCACGGGTTTCCGCACGTTGGAGGAGAACCAGCGCGTGGAGTTCGAGATCGCCCAGGGTCCCAAGGGTCCGCAGGCGGCCGGCATCCGCACGGTGTGACACTCCTCCGTCTGGACGGGTGGCGGGTCGTGACCAGCCGGCCCGCCGCTCGTCGCAGATGATCTTCCTCTCGTCGATCATCGGCGAGTTTCACCCGATGGGGCAAGGAGTTCCGGGGTAGCCTCAGGGCTCGCTGACGTTTGACCAGATGCGAGGTTCCGGGGAATGCCCCTGCGTGTGGTTGTCGCCGGTGCGACAGGTGTGATCGGGAGAGCGCTGCTGCCGCTGCTGCGGGAGCGCGGTCATCACGTGACGGCGCTGGCGCGCAGGGCTGACCGGTTGGAAGAGCTGTCCGTCGACGAGATCGCGGCGGTCGATCTCCTGGATCCCGATGCGCTGCGCATGCACCTGCGCCGCGCCGCTCCCGACGTCGTGATCGACCAGAGCTCCGCCTTCGGTGCCGCCGACCCGCAGGAAGCCCTGCAGCGCACGGCGAAGCTCCGCGAACGAGGCACCAAGAACCTGATGGACGCCGCCGTGACGGCGGGTGCGCGCCGGTTCATCGCCCAGGGCATGACGGCCGCCTACCGCCCGCACGGCCACGACGTCCTGGAGGAGGACGCACCGCTGTGGGTCGACGCCCCGGGTCGCTGGGGGGACCTGGTGCGAGCTCTGGCCTCTGTGGAGGAGGACCTGTTCAGCCGCACCGGCATCGAGGGCGTGTCGCTGCGCTACGGCTCGCTGTACGGCCCGGACACCCACTACGCGCCCGGCGGTGACGTGCACGCCCGCGTGGTCGGCAGCGAGCTGCCGTTGGTCGGCGACGGGGTCGGGCTCACCTCCTTCACCCACGTGGACGACGCCGCCGGAGTGATCCTGGAGCTGCTCGAAGGCGGCGATCCGGGCGCCTACAACGTCGTCGACAACGAGCCGGCCGAGTCCAGCGAGTGGCTGCCCGCCTACGCCAGGATGGCCGGTGCTCCCGCCCCGGTCACGCTGACCACGGACCAGGCGAACTCCCAGCTGGACTGGCTGACCGTGCACCAGCTCACCGAGCAGCGCGGGGCGAGCAACTTCCGGCTCCGCGAGACCCTGGGCTGGAAGCCCACCTGGCCGAGCTGGCGGGAGGGCTTCGCCTCCCTCTTCGGCCTCTGGCCCGCGTGAGCCGGTGACGGGCGGTTCTGGTCCGAACCGTCCGGACGAACAGGACGGTTCGGACCCAAACAGCCACCTGCCGCGGTCGCGTCATCCGAAGACGGCGTCGTGGAGCAGCTCGACCGGGTGCTTGGCCTCACGCCCGGTCCCGTGGGCGACCTGCAGGCGGCAGGACACCCCTGTGGCGGCCACCGCCTCATCGGCCGAACCCTCGATCGCGGGGAAGAGCCGCTGACCGCCGATGCGCATCGACAGCTCGTAGTGCTCGGTCTCGAAACCGAACGAACCGGCCATGCCGCAGCAGCCCGCGTCGAGCACGTCGACCTCGGAGAGGTGTCGCAGCAGGCGCGCCGACGAGGTCGTGCCCAGCACCGCCTTCTGGTGGCAGTGGCCGTGGAACAGGACCTTCTCCGGACCCGGTGACGGCGTGAGGGTGCCGTCGTCCAAGGCCTCCAGGAGCAGGTCCTCGACGAGGCTCGCGCTGCCGGCCACCCGCGAGTCGCCCAGCAGCCTGGGGTGCTCGTCGCACAGCGTCGACACGCACGACGGCTCGCAGCCCACGATCGGCACGCCCCGCTCCGCCTCCGGCGCGAGCTTGGCGACCAGCTTCCCGGCCACCTTCTTCGCCTGGGGGAGAAGGCCTTTGGAGATCTGCGGGCGCGCGCAGCACACCTGCGACTCGACCCGCACCCGCCAGCCCGCGTGTTCGAGGAGGCGGATCGCGGCCCGGCCGATGGCCGGTTCGGTGTGGCTGGTGAACGAGTCGGCCAGGAACACCACATCGCCCCGCTCGCCCGGGGCGACTCCCGGGGCGGTCGGCGTGGCGGGACGCGACCGGTTCCAGCGCACCAGGTCGTCCCGGCTGAAACCGGGCAGCGGGCGCCTGCTGTCGATCCCGGCGATCTTCTGCATCAGGGCCCGCACCGGCTTCGGCCGGGCGAGCGCGTTGGTCAGCGGCGCGGCCATCGCGCCCAGCCGGTAGAGCAGTCGGGTGGAGCCGAAGATCCGCGTCCGCAGGTCGGTCCCGTGCTGCGCGTGGTGGTGGGCCAGGGCTTCGCTCTTGAGCGTGGCCATGTCCACCGACATCGGGCATTCGTGCTGGCACGCCTTGCACTCCAGGCACAGGTCGAGCACCTCGTTGAGCCGGTCGCCGCCCAGCGCCGCCTTCGGGTCGGGCTCGGAGAGCGCGAGCACGAGGGCGTTCGCCCGGCCCCGCGTGGAGTGCTCCTCGTCGCGGGTCGCCATGAACGACGGGCACATCACCCCGCCCGAGGTGTCGGGCTTGCGGCAGGCGCCGATGCGCTGGCAGCGCTCGGCCTCCCCGCGCATCCCGCCGTAGCGGGTGAAGTCGAAGTGCGTGTCCAGCGGCGCTGCCACCGGGATCGTCGGCTCGCGCAGGTTCTCGGTCATCGGCGGAGCGTCGACGATCTTGCCCGGGTTCATGATGCCGTTCGGGTCGAACAGCGTCTTGACCTCCCGCATCGCCTCGTAGACGGTGTCGCCGAAGATTTTCCGGTTGAACTCGCTGCGCGCGTACCCGTCGCCGTGCTCGCTGGAGTTCACCCCGCCGTAGGACAGCGCGAGATCGCAGACCTGCTCGGCGACCTTGCGCATGGTGGCGACCTGGTCGGGGCGGGTGAGGTCCATGAACGGGCGCACGTGCAGGCAGCCGGCCGAGGCGTGCCCGTAGAACCCGGCGCGCAGCCCGTGGTCGTCGAGGATCTCGGCGAACCGGGTCGTGTACTCGGCCAGGTGCTCCGGTGGCACGGCGGTGTCCTCGACGAAAGCCACCGACCGCTCGGTGGAGTCGCCCGCGGCCATCAGCAGCCCGAGCCCGGACTTGCGCAGGGCGCGCAGCGGCGCGAGCTCGGCGTCGGTGGCGGCCAGTCGAGTCGCGTAGCCGTGCCCTTCGGCTCGCCAGGCGGCCACGAGTCCTTCGGCCGCGGCGCGGGCCTCCTCGACGGTGTCGCCGTAGAACTCGGCGAACATCAGCGCACGCGGATCTCCTTCCAGCGCGCCGAAGAGGTGCGCGTGCTCCGGAGACCGGCGGGCGAGGTCGAGGATGAAGTTGTCCACCATCTCGATCCCGGCGGCACCGGTGCGCATCGCCGCGTCGGTGCCCGCGATGCACGCGGCGGTGGAGTCGAAGTGCCCGACGACCATCACGGTCGCCTTCGGCTTCGGGGTGAGCCGCACCAGCGCTTCGGTGACGGTGACCAGTGTTCCCTCGGCGCCGACGACGAACTTCGCCAGGTCGAACGGTCCCTCGGCGAGCCGGTCCAGCCGGTAGCCACCGGCCCGCCGCCAGAACTGCTGCGTCTGCTCGGCCAGCCCCGGCCGCGCGGAATCGACGATCTCGGGCAACCGCCGGTGGATCCGGCCCTCCAGCGTGTCCGAAGTGGACTTCGCCGCGAGCTCGGCGGCCGACAGCTCGCCCAGCGACACCGGGGTGCCGTCGGAGAGCACGACTTCCAGTCCTTCGACGTGGTCGATGGTCATGCCGTAGCGGGCCGAGCGGGAACCGCAGGAGTTGTTGCCGATCATCCCGCCGAGCGTGGCGCGGTTGCTGGTGGAGGTGTCCGGCGCGAAGAACAGCCCGTGCGCTCCTGCGGCGAGGTTGAGCTCGTCCTGCACCACTCCGGGCTGCACCCGCGCGATCCCGCGTTCCGGGTCGAGCTCCAGGATCCGGTTCATGTGCTTGGAGAAGTCCAGCACCACAGCCTCGCCGACGGTCTGCCCGCAGTGGCTGGTCCCCGCACCGCGCGGCAGCACGGCGACACCGGCTTCCCGGCACAACCGGACGGTGGTGGCGACGTCCTCGGCATGGCGCGGGAAGACCACGCCGAAGGGGCGGACCCGGTACATGCTGGCGTCGGTGGAGTAGAGGTGGCGGGTGTAGTCGTCGAAGCGGACGTTGCCGTCCAGGCTCCGGGCGAGTTCGGTGGCGATCCCTGCGGTGGCGACGTTGCGCACTGGGTTTCCTTCCAGCGTTTTCCGGCCGATTTCGCTGCCGTGACCAGCTAGAACCGTTGTCAAGGGGGAAGTGAGCCACTTGACATGATCGGCTCGCTGTCTACAGAATTCAACCCACCGAGACTTGGTTTTCACATGCCGGAAGAGCGTCCTCACCGTGGAGGAACGAATGTCCGTTGCCAGCAGTCGTCACTTCCTGCAGATCCCCGGTCCGACCAACGTTCCCGACCGGGTCCTGCACGCGATCGCCAAACCCACCATCGACCACCGGGGCCCCGACTTCGCCGACCTCGCCCTGGAGGTCTTCGACAAACTCCGCGCCGTGGCGCGCACTTCCGCCGACGTCGTGATCTACCCGTCCTCGGGAACCGGGGCGTGGGAGGCCGCCCTGGTCAACACGCTCTCGCCCGGCGACGCCGTCCTGATGTGCGAGACCGGGCACTTCTCCGACCAGTGGTCCGAACTGGCCGCCACGCTCGGCCTGCGGCCCGAGACGATCCCGGGGGACTGGCGCAGCGGCGCCGACCCCGGCGTCATCGAGCAGCGGCTGCGCGCCGACTCCGAGCACCGGATCAAAGCCGTGGCCGTGGTGCACAACGAGACCTCCACCGGCGTTGTCACCGACATCGCAGCGGTGCGCGCGGCCCTCGACGCGGCCGACCACCCGGCGCTGCTGCTGGTCGACACGATCTCCTCGCTGGGCTCGGTGGACTACCGGCACGACGAGTGGGGCGTGGACGTCACCATCAGCTGCTCGCAGAAGGGCCTGATGCTGCCGCCGGGCATCGGCATCAACGTCATCAGCGCCAAGGCGCTGCTGGCCGCGCAGTCGTCGAAGCTCACCAAGTCCTACTGGGACTGGCAGCCTCAGCTCGACGCCGGCAAGCAGGGCTACTTCCGCTACACCCCGCCCACCAACCTGCTCTTCGGCCTGCGCGAAGCCCTGTCGATGCTGCTCGACGAGGGGCTCGACGAGGTCTACGCGCGTCATGACCGGCACGCCGCGGCCACCCGCGCCGCCGTGCGCGCCTGGGGACTGGAAGTCCTCTGCCGAGATCCCGCGACCACACCCGGAACCGACTACAGCAGCGCGCTGACCGCCGTGCTGATGCCGCCGGACCACGATGCCGACCACCTGCGCGAGCTCATCCTGGAGCACTTCGACACCTCGCTCGGCGCGGGACTGTCCAAAGTGGCCAAGAAGGTCTTCCGCATCGGGCACCTCGGCGCCTTCAACGACGCCACCCTGCTCGGGACCCTCGGCGTCGTCGAAGCCGGGCTCGCCCTGGCCGGTGTGCCGCACCAACCGGGTGGCGTCACCGCCGCGATCGCCGAGCTGACCGGCAGATCGGGGGACTGAGGATGTCGCCCGAACTGATCTCGATCCTGGCGCTGGTGGCCATCTTCGTCATCACCGGCGTGTTCTCGGTCAACATGGGCGCGCTCGCCTTCGCCGCCGCCTTCCTCGTCGGCACCCTCGCCGGCGGGATGAGCTCCGACGACATCCTGGCCGGATTCCCCGGCGAGATCTTCATGGTGCTCGTCGGTGTCACGTACCTGTTCGCCATCGCCCGCGCCAACGGCACCATCGACTGGCTGGTCTACCGGTCGGTGCAACTGGTGC
This sequence comes from Saccharopolyspora sp. NPDC049357, assembly GCF_040677225.1. Classification (NCBI taxonomy): domain Bacteria; kingdom Bacillati; phylum Actinomycetota; class Actinomycetes; order Pseudonocardiales; family Pseudonocardiaceae; genus Saccharopolyspora; species Saccharopolyspora sp. NPDC049357. The sequence continues at coordinate 32,495 of NZ_JBFAQJ010000048.1, forward strand.
GCGGGAGGCTGGCGCTGGTGCCGTGGGTGATGCTCGCGGTCTCGGCGCTGCTGACCGCCATCGGCGCGGTGCCGCCCGCGGCGGTGGCCATCATCGCCCCCGTCGCGATGGGACTGGCCGCCAAGCACGGCATCAGCCCGCTGCTGATGTCGGTGATGGTCGTGCACGGCACGATGGTCGGAGGGTTCTCGCCGATCTCGGTGTTCGGCGTCATCGTCAACGGCGTCGTCGACGACAGCGGGCTGCAGGGCAGTCCGCTGTTCCTGTTCTTCGCCAGCTTCGTGCTCAACCTCGTCTTCGCCGCGGTCGCCTTCGTGCTGCTCGGGGGCCGAAAGACCGCCGAAGCCCCGGTGCCGGCCGACGCACCGGGCGCGGCGCGCGACGCCACCATGCTGGCGAAGGTCGAGATGAGCTGGGACAAGGCGCTGACCCTGCTGGGCATCGTGACCATGGTCGTGCTGACCCTGTTCCTGGAGCTGGACATCGGGCTGGTGGCGATCACCGTCGCGGTGGTGCTCGGCGTCATCTCGCCGCAGGCGCACCGCGACGCGGTCAAGAACGTCACCTGGCCCACCGTGCTGCTGATCTGCGGTGTGCTCACCTACGTCAGCGTGCTGCAGGAGCTGGGCACGGTCGACTACGTCAGCAAGGCGGTCAGCGGCATCGGCGTCCCGCTGCTGTCGGCGTTCCTGCTGTGCCTCATCGGCGCGGTCGTGTCGGCGTTCGCCTCGTCCACCGGCCTGCTCGGCGCGCTGATCCCGCTGGCGGTGCCGCTCATGGCCGCGGGCGAGGTCGGCATCGCGGGCATGGTCGCCGGACTGGCGATCGCCTCCACGGTGGTCGACATCAGCCCGTTCTCCACCAGCGGCGCCATCATGCTCGCCAACTCCCGCGAGCCCGAGCGCGACTCCGTGTTCAAGGGCCTGGCCCTCTACGGCGGAGCCATGGTCGTCATCGCCCCGATCGTCGTCTGGCTCACCATGATCGCCCCAGGCATCAACTGACCCGCGAGGTAGAGGATTTCAGTGGAACTCGGGGACCCGATTTCAGTGGAAATCAGGGACCCGAGTTCCACTGAAATCCGTTTTGAGGGGTGCGGGAGGAGCGAGAGGGGGAAGAGGGGAGAAAATCACTCGGGGTGGGATTGAGGTGTTCGGCGGGCTAGGTTCGCGGTGGTAGGACCTGTTCGAAAGCCTGGGAGAGACGAGGCGATGATCTCCACCGACGCGCTGCGGGAGCTGCTGCCCGAGGGCCGTGTGTTCGACGATCCGGACGTGCTGGCGGCGCACAGCCGTGACCGGGCCACGTTCTGCCCGGCCGGAACTCCGGCCGCGCTCGTGCGGGCCTACGACACCGGTGACGTGGCGACGGTGCTGAAGTGGGCCCACGAGAACCGGGTCCCGGTCGTTCCGCAAGGCGCGCGCTCCGGTCTGTCGGGCGCGGCCAACGCCCTCGACGGCTGCGTGCTGCTGTCGCTGGAGAAGATGGACGCCATCCTCGACATCGACCCCGACGAGCAGCTGGCCGTGGTGCAGCCCGGGGTCGTCAACGGGGTGCTGGCCGCCGCCGTCGCGGAGAAGGGCCTGTTCTACCCGCCGGACCCGGGCTCGCGCAGCATCTCCACCATCGGCGGCAACGTCTCCACCAACGCGGGCGGCATGTGCTGCGTGAAGTACGGGGTGACCGGTGACTTCGTGCGCGGTCTGGAGGTCGTGCTGGCCGACGGCAGGGTGATGCGGGCCGGCCGCCGCACCGCCAAGGGCGTCGCCGGCTACGACCTGACCCGCCTGATGGTCGGCGCCGAGGGGACCCTCGGCGTGGTCACCGAGGTGACCGTCGCGCTGCGCCCCGCCAGCGCCCAGCCGCTGACCGCCGTCGCGTTCTTCCCCGAGGTCGCCGGCTCGGCCCGCACCGTCTCCGGCTACCTCGCGGAGGGCTACCAGCCGTCCGTGCTGGAGTTCATGGACGCCTCCTCGGTCAAGGCCGTCCAGCAGATCGCCGACCTGGGATTTCCCGAGGGCATGGCGGCGATGCTGCTGGTGCAGTCCGATCGCGGGGCCGACGCCCCGGCCGATCTCGCGGCCTTCGAGCGGGTGGCGCGCGCGATGGGCGCGGCCGAGGTCGTGGTCTCCGACAGCGCCGCCGAGGGCGAGATGCTGATGCAGGCCCGCCGCCTGGTCGGCGACGCGCACGAGAAGCTCGGCAAGGCGCTGCTCGTCGACGACGTCTGCGTGCCCCGCCGTCACCTGGTCGACCTGGTGGAGGGCTTGCAGCGCATCGCGGAGGAGCACCGCGTGCAGGTGCTGTGCTCCGGGCACGCCGGTGACGGCAACATGCACCCGGTGGTCGCCTTCGACGACGTCGACGCCGACGAGACCGCTCGCGCCCAGCAGGCCTTCGACGCGATCATGCAGCTCGGCCTGGACCTGGGCGGCACCATCACCGGCGAGCACGGCGTCGGGCAGCTCAAGCGCGACTGGCTGGGCCGGGAGCTCGACGAAGCCGGCCTGTGGGCCTCACGCGCGATCAAGGCCGCGCTGGACCCCCACAACGTCCTCAACCCCACCCGAGTCCTGCCGTGACGACGACGCCGGGCCCCTGACCAGCAGGACCCGGCGTCATCGGACCGGTCAGCGGTCGTAGTCCTCCTCGACCGGCACCGCTCTGGACTGCTCGGAGAAATCGGCCGGATCGGCGTCGAGCGGCACTTCCGCCGGCACCGCCTCGTCCTCATCGGGCAGGTCCTCGGCTCGGCGCGACTGCTCGACGGCGTCGGCCTCGGGCGTCTCGGGATTCATCGAACCTCCAAGATGATGGGCTCGGGCACCATCGACCGTAGCGCCGATCGGGCCCTCCTGTCGGTCAGTCCTCGGCCGGCTGGACGCTGCGCCGACCCAGGTGGGCGTGCCTGCGGCCGTAGGCGAAGTAGATCACCAGGCCCAGCGCCAGCCACACGGCGAAACGCAGCCAGGTCACCACGTCCAGGTTCGACATCAGGTACAGGCACGCCAGGGCGGTGATGACCGGCAGCACCGGCGACAGCGGCATCCGGAACGGGCGGGGCAGATCGGGCTTGGTGCGCCGCAGCACCGGCACCGCCAGCGCCACGATCAGGAACCCGGACAGCGCGCCGATGCTGACCATGTCCGACAGCTCTGAGATCGGGATGAACCCGGCCAGCACGATGATCACCACCGCGCCGCCGATGGTCATCCGGTGCGGGGTGCCCCACTTCGGGTGCACCTGCGACAGCTTCGGGGGCAGCAGGCCGTCGCGGCTCATCGCGAACCCGATGCGGCCGATGGTCACCAGCTCCACCATCATCACCGAGGTCAGACCGGTCACCGCGCCCAGCGAGATCAGCGCGGCCACCCACGGCTGGCCGACCGACTGGAACGCCGCCGCCAGCGGGGCGCCCTCGTCGATCTGCTGGTAGTCGACCATCGCGGCCAGCACGAACGCCACCAGCACGTACAGCAGGGTGCAGACGATGAGGCTGCCCAGCAGGCCCACCGGCAGGTCGCGCCGGGGACGCTTGGTCTCCTCGCCGAGGTTTGCCAGCGCCTCGAAACCGGTGTAGGCGAAGAACACGATGGCCGCCGCGGTGAGCACGCCGCCGAAGCCGTAGACCGACTGCTCCATGCCCAGCAGCGCCGACACCAGCGGCTGCTCCAGGGCGCTCGCCCCGGTCTCGGCGGGCTGGGCCGGGGGGACGAACGGGTCCAGGTTGGCGCCGTTGACGAAGAACAGGCCGGCGACGATGACCAGCACGCACACCGCGACCTTGACCACGACCAGCGCGTTGGTCAGCCACGAGGACTCGCGGATGCCGATGACCGCCACCGCGGTCAGCGCCGCGATGATCAGCATCGCACCCACGTTGACCGTGGCGTCCTCGCCGAACCACGCCTGCGGCAGGCCCAGCAGGTTGGCGATGTAGCCCGACCAGCTCCGCGACACCACCGCCGCGCCGAGGGCGAACTCCAGCAGCAGGTCCCAGCCGATGATCCAGGCGAACAGCTCGCCCAGCGTCGCGTAGGCGTAGGTGTAGGCGCTTCCCGCCGTGGGCACCGATGAGGCCAGCTCGGCGTAGGCCAGGGCCGCCAGCGCCGCCACGATGCCGCCGATGACGAAGGACAGCACGACGGCGGGACCGGCGTGGTCCTTGGCCTCGATCCCGGCGAGGGTGAAAACACCGGTGCCGATGATGATTCCGATGCCGAACCCGACGAGTTCCTTACCGGTGAGACGGCGGACCAGACCGCTGCGCTCACCCCGAGTGAGGATGTCCTCGACGGGCATCGTTCGCAGAATGTTCACGGAGCCGCACGTTAGAAGATGTCACCCGCGACGGCTCCCTCGGGCTCGCGGAGTGTGACACTACTGGTACTCAACGTCACCCTCGGTGCACGGCGGGAGCCTGCGGGTGATCGTCGCAGATCCCCCGAACGGTGTGAAAAGGATTGATCAGGCGGGTATCGAGGCGGTGTCGCGGTCCCACTCCCGGTGCTTGCCCAGAGCGGCGGCGAACTGCTCGACGAACTGGTCCGGCAGCGAGCCGCCGGTGTTCGCGGCCAGCACGACGCCCCGGTCGGTGCCCTCGCCGTCGGTGGCGATGCCCGCTCGCCGCAGCACCTCCAGCCCCTCGTCGCTGGCCGCGACGGGCTTGTGGTGCTTGTAGGCCTCGGCGACGAAGTGCACGGCGTGCCCGTCGGCGGCCAGCGTCCGGGCGCTCTCGCTCCCGCCGGGCACGATCACCCCGTCGTAGACCACCGACATCGCGGTGCGCGCCGCCACGTCGATGTCCACTTCGGATCCGTCGGCGCCGCGCGCCCGCCCGTCGTGGCCGGCGCCCAGCACCTCGGCGGTCGCGCCGCGCTCGGACAGGCCGCGCCGGATCTGCTCGACCTCGGTGGCGTCGACCCCGTCGGCGACCAGCACGGCGACCTTGCGAGTCGCGATCGAATCGGTGGGGGAGTTGGCCAGGCTCAGCGCCGGGGAGCTGCGGCCGTGGTTCTCGGTGCCGCCCTCCGGCGGCTCGAGCCCGAGCCCGTGCGCGACCGCCACGGCCAGGTCGCGGTCGACGTGGACGAGCTCGGCGAGGACGCGCTCGCGCACGTGCTGGTGGCCGACCTTGCCGAGCTCGAAGCGGAAGGCGTCAACGATGTGGTCCTTTTCCCAGTCGGACTGGCTGTTCCAGAACAGCGTGGCCTGGCTGTAGTGATCGGTGAAGCTCTCGCTGCGCTTGCGGATCTTGTCACCGTCCACCCGCGTCTGGTAGTGGCGGAACACCTCCGAATCGGCGATCGCGGGACATCCGCCGCCGAGGCTGTTGGGCGTGTAGTTCGTCTGCCCCCTGTGGATGCGCTGCTGGCCGTAGCCGTCGCGCTGGTTGGTCGAGACCTCCGCGACCGGCCGGTTGATCGGGATCTGCGCGAAGTTCGGCCCGCCCAGCCGGATCAGCTGGGTGTCCAGGTAGGAGAAGTTGCGGGCCTGCAGCAGCGGATCGTTGGTGAAGTCGATGCCGGGCACGACGTTGGCGGTGTGGAAGGCGACCTGCTCGGTCTCGGCGAAGAAGTTGTCCGGGTTGCGGTCGAGCACCATCTTGCCCACCGGCCGCACCGGGACCTGCTCCTCGGGGATGATCTTGGTGGCGTCCAGCAGGTCGAAGTCGAAGGCGAACTCGTCGGACTCGTCGACCAGCTGCACGCCCAGTTCCCACTCCGGGTACTGGCCCGCCTCGATGGCGTCCCACAGGTCGCGGCGGTTGAAGTCGGCGTCCGCGCCGGCGATCTTCTGGCACTCGTCCCACACCAGGGAATGGCTGCCCAGCAAGGGCTTCCAGTGGAACTTCACGAACGTGCCCTTGCCCTGGGCGTTGACCAGCCGGAAGGTGTGCACGCCGAAGCCCTGCATCATCCGGTAGCTGCGCGGCAGCGCCCGGTCCGACATCAGCCACATGATCATGTGCAACGTCTCCGGCTGCAGCGAGACGAAGTCCCACAGCGTGTCGTGCGCGGAGGCGGCCTGCGGGATCTCGTTGTGCGGCTCGGGTTTCACCGCGTGCACGAAGTCGGGGAACTTGATGCCGTCCTGGATGAAGAACACCGGCATGTTGTTGCCGACCAGGTCGTAGTTGCCCTGCTCGGTGTAGAACTTGGTGGCGAACCCGCGCACGTCGCGCACGGTGTCGGCCGAGCCGCGCGAGCCCGCGACGGTGGAGAACCGCACGAACAGGGGAGTGCGCACGTTCGGGTCGGTCAGGAACTTCGCGACGGTGTGCTCGCCCAGCCAGCCGTCGTAGGGCTGGAAGTGCCCGTAGGCACCCGCGCCTCGCGCGTGCACCACCCGTTCGGGGATCCGCTCGTGGTCGAAGTGGGTGACCTTCTCCCGGAAGTGGAAGTCCTCCAGCAGCGTCGGACCGCGCTCACCGGCCTGCAACGAGTCGTCGGTGTGGTCGACCCGCACGCCCTGCTGCGTGGTCAGCTCGGTGTCGGTGAGGTCGGCGCGGACCCCGTCCAGCTGCTCGTGCTTGGCGTCGCCGTTGGCCATCGAGATCGGCTCCCCTCGTGTCGAAACGCGGACCGATCTGTGGTTTCCCCTCGCGCGGCCGAACTATGCGCGCGCCACCGGTTCGGGTCAGGAACCCAGCCAGCTCACCACTTCGGGTGCGCCTGCCACGATGAGGAAGTGGCCGATGCGCCCGACCAGGCTCGCGGCGAGGTAACCCAGCAGGGGGAGTCCGGCGGCGCCGGAGAGCAACGACATCAGGCTGAACGGCGGGATGCCGGGAACGGCGCTGACCGCCAGCACGGTCATGCCCCACCAGGGGTGCTCCTGGGTGCGCTGGTGGAACCGCTCCACCCAGGCCGCCCAGCGCCCGGTGCGCTCCTTCTGGACCCGCTTGCTCAACCGCTCGCCGAGCGCGAAACCGCCCTTGCCCGCGAGGTAGAACAGCGTCTTCGCGGCGACCTGGCCGATCGCGGCGGCCAGCGCGAAGGCCCACCACGGCACGCTCTGCACGGTGGGGACCACTCCGAGCAGGTAGAGCTCGATGTTCACCAGCGGGAAGACCGCGCCCAGGGCAGCGGTGCCCGCCGTGCCCAACAACCACCCGATCACCGAAGCGCTGACCCCCACGAGAGAAACCTGCGGCAGCCTATCGGGTGACGCCGCGATCAGCCCTCGGGGTCCCAGTCCAGCAGCCGCACCCGGCTGACCGTGCGCAGGTGGCGGGCCATGGCCGAGGCGGCGGCCCTGGCCTCTCCGTTGCGGATCGCCTCGGCGATGCGTTCGTGCTGGGCCAGCGACTTGGGGGGCCTGCGCGGCTGCCGCAACGACTCGTTGCGGCTCTCGGCGATCTCCGCGGCGATGGTGCGCATGAACTCGGCGAGCAGCGCGCTGTGCGCGGCGGCGGTCACCGCGGCGTGGAACCGCCGGTCGCCGTCCTGGCCGATCTCGCCGTCCTCGATCTCGGCGCGCATCGCGGCCAGCGCGGCGTCGATCTCGGCCATGTCCTCGTCGGTGCGCCGCTGGGCGGCCAGCTCCGCCAGCTTGGTCTCCATGCCTTCGCGGGCGTCGAGGACGTCGGGCAGCCGCCGCTTGCGCTCCACGAGCTCCTCGACCGGCTCGACCTCCAGCGACTCGCGCAGCAGGTAGGTTCCGCCGCCGTGGCGGACCTCGACCAGGCCCTGCACCTCCAGCACGACGATCGCCTGCTTCACCGACGCCCGGCTCACGCCGAGCTGTTCGGCGAGGGTGCGTTCCGGGGGCAGCCGGTCGCCGGCGCGCAGGCCGGAGTCCGCCACGTGCTCGCGCAGCCGCTGGACGACCTGCTCGTAGAGGCGCGGTCGGTTCAGCGGACGGAGGGAATCGGACACCGGCGCGCTCCTGAATCGGAAAGAGGCAAACTGGCTGAGCCAATTCTGCCACATTCCCTTGACTCGTTTCGTCCCAGACGGCAAAAGTTGGATCAGCCAGTGGACCACTGCTGACCCGGCTCGCCGGGCGGTGCGGGTCCGCCGGTGAGAAATTGCCCGGTGAGGACCCGGAGGTGGCCATGGCCGACCAGGTGCTGTTCCCCAAGTTGCGCGAACCCGACGACTCCGAGGCGCTGCGTTTCGGCGCGCGGGCCCTGACATACCGGGAATTGGCCGGTCTCGCCGGTGCGATCGCCGAGCGCGTCGCCGGTAAGCGGCGCATCGCGGTGTGGGCCACCAACACGCTGGAGACCGCCGCGGCGGTCATCGGCGGACTGGGCGCCGGCGTCGCCGTGGTGCCGATCAACCCGAAGGTGGGGGAGCGGGAGCTCGCCCACATCCTCGGCGACAGCCGGCCCGAACTGCTGCTCGCCGAACCCGGCTTCACCCCGCCCGCCGGCCTCGGCGACGTCGAGGTCGCCGAGATCGACGTGACCGCGCGCGGCGGCGACCTGCCCGCCGAAGCCGGCGCCGACGCGCCCGCGCTGATCGTCTACACCTCCGGCACGACCGGCCCGCCCAAGGGCGTCGTGCTGCCCCGTCGCGCGCTGAGCGCCAACCTGGCCGCCCTGGCCGAGGCGTGGGAGTGGACCTCGGCCGACGTGCTGGCGCACGCGCTGCCGCTGTTCCACGTGCACGGCCTGATCCTGGGCACCCTCGGCCCGGTCCGCCTCGGCGGAACCGTGCACCACTTGGGCAAGTTCTCCTCGAAGGCGATCGCCGAGGAGCTCTCCGGCCCGGCCACGATGATGTTCGGCGTGCCGACCATGTACCACCGGCTCGCCGAGGACGCCGAGAGCGACCCGCAGATCGGTCAGGCCGTCGGCAAGGCCCGCCTGCTGGTGTCGGGCTCGGCGGCGCTGCCCGCGGTGGAGCACGAGCGCATCGAACGGCTCACCGGCCAGCGCGTCGTCGAGCGCTACGGCATGAGCGAGACGATCATGAACTGCGGTGTGCGCGCCGACGGCGACCGCCGCCCCGGATACGTCGGCAAGCCCTTCGCAGGCGTCGAGCTCAAGCTCGTCGACGAGCAGGGCGCGGAGATCACCACCAGCGATGACGAGACCGTGGGCGAGATCCTGGTGCGCGGCGCCAACCTGTTCAGCGGCTACCTCAACCGCCCGGACGCCACCGAGGCCGCCTTCGCCGACGGCTGGTTCCGCACCGGCGACATGGCCACCCGCGCCGCCGACGGCTACATCCGCATCGTCGGCCGCAAGGCCACCGACATCATCAAGAGCGGCGGTTACAAGATCGGCGCGGGCGAGATCGAGAACTGCCTCCTGGAACACCCCGCGGTGGCCGAGGTCGCCGTCACCGGCGAAGCCGACGCCGACCTGGGCGAGCGCATCATCGCCTGGGTGGTGCTCGCGCCCGGTCAGCAGGCCGCCGACGCCGACTTGGTCGACCACGTGGCGCGGCTGCTCACCCCGCACAAGCGCCCGCGCGAGGTCCGCTTCCGCGACGCGCTGCCGCGCAACGAGATGGGCAAGGTCCAGAAGAAGGCCCTGCAGAAGGGGCCGGGAAATGGCTGAGCACAGCGCGGTTCGCGCGCTGGTCGACAGCATCGGCCAGGGCTTCGTGGAGTTCGAGCCGCCGTCGCGGCGCACCAGCGCCGACGGTCCGCTCGACTGGCCCGGCTACGCCGACCAGCGCGCCCGCGCGTCCGGCCGCTCCGGCACCGACGAATCGGTGCTGTGCGGCCGGGCCGGGCTCGGCGGGCGGGAAGCCGTGCTGATCGCGTTCGACTTCGCCTTCCTCGGCGGCTCGGTCGGCGAGGACACCGGTGCGCGCATCGTGGCGGCCTTCGAGCACGCCCGCGAGCAGCGGCTCCCGGTGATCTCGCTGATCGCCTCCGGTGGAAGCCGCATGCAGGAGGGCATCCGCGCGCTGCAGCAGCTCCAGGCGATCACCCGCGCCTGTCAGCTGGCCGGGCAGGACCGCATCCCGCACGTCGCGGTGCTGCGCGACCCGACCACCGGTGGCATGTGGGCGGCGATGGGTGCCGCGGCCGACGTCGTGCTGGCCGTCCCAGGCGCCCGCATCTCCTTCGGCGGCGCCCGCGTGCGCTCGGCGGAGGAGGACGGCGAGGACTTCCGCGCCGAGGGCAAGCTCGACCACGGCCAGGTGGACCGCGTCGTCGAGGAGGCGGACCTGCCGCGGGTGCTCGCCGAGCTGGTGTCGCTGCTGCACCCGGCCCGGCTGACCCGCGCGCCGGAACCCGCGCCGCTGCCCGCCGCGCTCGGCGCGGAACGGCTGCCGGAGACGGGCATGCAGGCCGTCGAGCGAGCTCGTGCGGCCGACCGGCCCCGCGCCGGTGACTACCTGGACGCCTACTTCAGCGCGCGGTTCGAGATCAGCGGTGACCGCGCCGGCGGTCGCGACGAGAACATGATCTGCGGTTTCGGCGATCACGACGGGCGCGCGGTGGCCTTCGCCGCGCAGACCGGCGGCCGCAACTCCCCGGCCGGTTTCCGCACGGCGGCACGCCTGATCCGGCTCGCCGACCAGCTCCGCATCCCGGTGCTCACCCTGGTCGACACCCCCGGTGCCGCCAACGACGCCGAGGCCGAGCGAGGCGGTGTCGGTCCGGCCATCGCCGAGGTCTTCGGTGCCGTCGCCGACGCCCGCGTGCCGGTGACGACGCTGGTCATCGGGGAGGGCGGCTCCGGCGGCGCGCTGGCGCTGGCGGCTCCGGAGAACACCTGGGTGACCGCCGACGCCTACTTCGCGGTGATCGCCCCGGAGTCCGCCGCGGCGATCCTCAAGCGCGAGCCCTCCGAGGTTCCCGAACTCGCCGACCACCTCAGGCTGCGCCCGCAGGACCTGCTGGAACTCGGCTTCGCCCGCGGCATCGCCCGCTGATCCGCTGCATCGTCCGGTATGCGCCGTTGCTCCCATGTGAGCAGCGGATTCGCCCGATGACCGTGCGTCATCGGTGATCAATGCCACCTCATTGGCGGGAGATTCGATTCCGGTTCATGTTCTAAACTCAGGCTCGCCTGACGAAGGTTAGGCTAGCCTCAGTTGAGTGAAGGGCGAGATGAACCGCACGGGGATCAGCGACAAGGTTGCCATCGTGACCGGCGCCGGCCAGGGGATCGGTGCCGCTGTGGCGAGAGCGCTCGCCGAGCTGGGGGCCGACGTCGCGGCAGTGGACCGCAACGGGGACAAGGCCATCGAGACGGCCGAGAAGCTCGCCGCCGAAGGACACCGGGTGCGCGCCTACCGCGCCGACGTGGCCGACCCGGCCGCGGTCACCGAGGTGGTCACGCGCGTCGAAGCCGAGCAGGGCCCCATCGACGTGCTCGCCAACGTCGCGGGCGTGCTCCAGGTCGCCACGGTGCAGGAGCTCACCGACGCCGAGTGGCAGCGCACCTTCGCGGTCAACACCACCGGTGTGTTCAACGTGTGCCGGGAGGTGTCGAAGCACATGATCTCGCGGCGCAGAGGATCCATCGTCACCGTCGGCTCCAACGCCGCGGGCGTGCCGCGCCACTCGATGGCCGCCTACGCCGCGTCCAAGGCCGCCGCCACGATGTTCACCAAGTCGCTGGGCCTGGAGCTGGCCGAGTACGGCATCCGCTGCAACATCGTCGCGCCCGGCTCCACCGACACCGACATGCAGCGCGGGATGTGGACCGACGGCAATAGCCCGGACCGGGTCATCGCCGGCTCGCTGGAGACCTACAAGGCCGGCATACCGCTGCGCAAGCTCGCCACCCCGGACGACATCGCCAACGCGGTGGTCTTCCTCGCCTCCGACGAGGCCGGGCACATCACGATGCACGACCTGTACGTCGACGGCGGCGCCACGCTGCGCGCCTGACCTCCGCGATTCGCCGAAAGGTTGTCATGACCACGATCGAGACCGACGGGCGCATCGACGCCGTTGACGACGCACTCGCCGACGACGCCGCCGCCCGCCTGCTGGCCGCCTACGAGCAGGGCCAGTCCTTCCTGTTCTCCAGCGCGCGCGGGGTGCTGCTGACCCGAGGCGTGGCCGCCACCATGTCCAAGACCCAGTGCGCGCGCTCGGACTTACCCGCCCGGATGCAGGAATTCCTCGACGGCGCGGTCGAGTTCGGCCGCCGCAACCCGATGGTGGTCGGGGCGGTGCCCTTCGGCGGCACCCTGCCCGCGCACCTGGTCCTGCCCGAGGAGGTCGTGCGCGCCGAACCGCTGAACGTGCTGGTGCCGCAGCAGAAACCGGTCTCCGCGCCCGCCTGCTCGCTGCGGCCGGTCCCGGAACCCGAGGAGTACGAGCGCGGCGTCGCGCGGGCCCTGCGGCGCATGGAGGACGGTGACCTCACCAAGGCCGTGCTGGCGCGCAGCCTGGAGCTGACCTCGGCGGAGGCGATCGACGTCCGCGAGGTGCTGCGCAACCTGGCGATGGCCGACCCCACCAGCTACACCTTCGCCGTCGACCTGCCGCGCCGCGGCGAGGACGGAACCCGCGACAGCTACGGCCCGAAGCCCCCGCTGGAGCGCACCTTCCTGGGCGCCAGCCCCGAGCTGCTGGTGTCCCGGCGCGGCAACCAGGTCCGCTCCAACCCGATGGCCGGATCCCGGCCGCGCAGCACCGACCCGGACGAGGACCAGCGGCGCGCCGCCGAACTGGCGGCCTCGGAGAAGGACCACCGCGAGCACGCCGTGGTGGTGGAAGCCGTGGCCGAGGCGCTGCGCCCGTTCTGCACCGAACTGCACGTGCCGCAGGCGCCGACGGTGGTCAGCACCAACGCGATGTGGCACCTGGCCACCGAGATCACCGGCGAGCTCCGCGACGGCTCGACGACCTCGCTGCACCTGGCCGACGCGCTGCACCCGACCCCGGCGGTGTGCGGCGCCCCGATCGACCGCGCGCGCGAGGTCATCGCCGAGACGGAGCCGTTCGAACGCGGCTACTACGCGGGAATGGTGGGCTGGTGCGACGCCGCCGGTGACGGCGAGTGGGTCGTGGCCATCCGCTGCGCCGAGGTCGAAGACCAGGAGATGCGGCTGTTCGCCGGTGCCGGAATCGTTCCGGGCTCCGACCCGGCCGACGAACTCGCCGAGACCTCCGCGAAGTTCCGCACCGCGCTCACCGCGATGGGCCTGAGCCAGGCAGTCTGAGGGGAAAGCAGTCGATCATGATCGCAAATCTGCCCGGCGTGACGCTCTGGCCGGACGAGTTGGCCGAGCGCTACCGCGCGGCGGGGTACTGGCAGGGCTACACCTTCGGCCAGCTGCTGCGGGTGCGCGCCACCAAGCACCCCGACCGCGTCGCCGTCGTCGAGGGCGCACGCCGGATCACCTACGGCGAACTGGACCGCCGCGCCGACCGGCTGGCAGCCGGGCTGCGCGAGCGCGGGATCGGCAAGGGCGACCGGGTCGTCGTCCAGCTGCCCAACGTCGCCGAGTTCTTCGAGGTCTGCTTCGGGCTGTTCCGGCTGGGCGCGGTGCCGGTGTTCGCGCTGCCCTCGCACCGGCTGACCGAGATCTCCTACTTCTGCGGGTTCAGCGAGGCCGCCGCCTACATCACCGTCGACACCGAGGCCGGGTTCGACCACCGGGCGCTGGCCGCCGACGTCTCCGCCGAGCAGGAGGGGCTGCAGGTGTTCGTCGTCGGCGACCCCGGTGAGTTCACCGCGCTGTCCGATGTGGACGCCGACCCGGGGGAGCTGGACGAGCCCACGCCGAGCGACATCGCGTTCCTGCAGCTCTCCGGCGGTAGCACGGGCGTGCCCAAGCTGATCCCGCGCACCCACGACGACTACATCTACTCCTTCCGCGCCAGCAACGACCTCTGCGGCGTCACCGAGGACACCGTCTACCTCGTGGCGCTGCCCGCCGCGCACAACTTCCCGATGAGCTCGCCCGGCACCTTCGGCGTGCTGCACGCCGGCGGCCGGGTCGTGCTCGCCCGCAGGCCCAGCCCCGACGAGGTCTTCCCGCTCGTCGAGCGGGAGCGGGTGACGCTGACCGCCGCGGTTCCGCCGCTGGCGCTGCTGTGGCTCGACGCCGCGGCCGACGCTCAGCACGACCTGTCCAGCCTGGAGGTGCTGCAGGTCGGCGGCGCCAAGTGCAGCGAGGAGGTCGCCCGGCGGGTCCGCCCGGTGCTCGGTGCGACGTTGCAGCAGGTGTTCGGCATGGCCGAGGGCCTGGTCAACTACACGCGGCTGGACGACCCCGAGGACGTCATCGTCACCACCCAGGGGCGGCCGATCTCGCCCGACGACGAGGTGCTGGTGGTCGACGACCAGGACGACCCCGTCGCGGCGGGGGAGACGGGGCACCTGCTCACCCGCGGCCCCTACACGATCCGCGGCTACTACAAGGCCGATGAGCACAACGCGCGCGCCTTCACCCCCGAGGGCTTCTACCGCACCGGCGACGTCGTCCGGTTCACCGCCGAGGGCAACATCGTCGTCGAAGGCCGGGCGAAGGACCAGATCAACCGGGGTGGCGAGAAGGTCGCCGCCGAAGAGGTCGAGAACCACCTGCTGGCCCACCCCGCCGTGCACGACGCCGCCGTGGTGTCCATGCCCGACGACTACCTGGGGGAGCGGACCTGCGCGTTCGTCGTCCCGCGCGGTGAGCGGCCGAAGGCGCGCGAGCTGATCAAGTTCGTCCGCGAGCGCGGCCTGGCCGGCTACAAGGTCCCGGACCGCGTGGTGTTCGTCGAGCAGTTCCCGCAGACCGGCGTCGGCAAGGTCTCCAAGCGCGACCTGCGCGAGGCCATCAGCCGCGAGCTGGTGCCGCAACTCGGCCGCTGACAACGACTTTCCACGACGAGAAGACATCGAAGGGGGAGCCGTGGCGCTTCCGAGCATCGCACCCTACACCGTTCCGCAGGACGGCGAGCTGCCGGCGAACAAGGTCTCCTGGCGGCCCGACCCGGAACGCGCGGTGCTGCTGATCCACGACATGGAGCGGCATTTCGTCAACGCCTTCACCCCCGGCGCCGAACCGCTGAACCAGGTCGTGCCCAACATCGCGCTGCTGCGCGAACGTGCCCGCGCCGCAGGCGTTCCGGTGGTCTACTGCGCCCAGCCGGGCGGCCAGACCCCGGACCAGCGCGGACTGCAACTGGAGTGGTGGGGACCGGGGGTCGCCGACCCGGCCATGGAGGCGATCATCGACGAGCTGGCGCCCGGAGCAGGTGACGTCCAGCTGATCAAGTGGCGCTACAGCGCTTTCCAGCGCACGGACCTGCGCCGCCGGATGCAGGAGTGGGGCCGCGACCAGCTGATCATCACCGGCATCTACGCGCACATCGGCTGCCTGATGACCGCAGCGGAGGCGTTCCAGCAGGAGGTCCAGGCGTTCTACGTCGCCGACGCGGTCGCCGACTTCTCGCGCGCCGACCACGAGATGGCCGTCTCCTACGCCGCCCGCAACTGCGGCGTCGTCGACACCACCCGCAACCTGTGCCGCGACCTCGTCGCCCACGAGTCCGAAGTCGCCTGAACCCGAACGACCCAGCAGGAGAACCCCGAACCATGGCTGAGAAGCTCACCCTCGAAGCGGTCCGCGAGCAGGTCGCCGAGCTGCTCTACGAAGACCCCTCGGAACTCGCCGACGACGAGGACCTCATCGACTGGGGCCTGGACTCGGTGCGGATCATGACCCTCGTCGAGCAGTGGCGCAAGCAAGGCGTCCAGATCACCTTCGCCGACCTCGCCGAACGCCCGACCCTCGCGGACTGGTGGAAGGTCCTCGAACCCAAGATCAGCTGACCCTCCCGACCCGCAGGATTCGAATTTCGCGCGAAAATAGACCGCCGAAGTTCGGAGTCAAATTTAGCGCGAAATTAGAATCAACCACACCCCGCGGGAGCCGACGACGTTTC